>CALXDF010000163.1 GCA_944386995.1 uncultured Oscillospiraceae bacterium | reverse complement strand
ATGGCGGCGATGGCGCCGTCCGCGGCGGCAGTGACCACCTGGCGCAGACTCTTGACACGAACATCGCCCGCAGCGAACACACCCGGAATATTGGTGTGCATATTGTCGTCCGTCTTGATATAGCCGCCCTCCATGTCCACCAATCCCTCAAACAGCTTGGAATTAGGATTGTAGCCGATGAATCCAAACAGGCCGAAAATCCCATCGTCCTCGTCCGCTTCCACCTTTGTCAACTCGCCTGTCTTAACGTTCTTGACGGTCATAGAACTCAGAAGCTCGTCGCCGTCAACGGCTGTGACTACAGAGTCCCACATAAAGGCAATCTTGGGATTGGCGAAAGCCTTCTCCTGTATGGATTTGGCCGCGCGCAGCTCATTGCGCCGGTGAATGATCGTCACCTTGCGGGCAAATTTTGTCAGGTACATGGCCTCTTCCACGGCGCTGTCGCCACCGCCCACCACATAAACCTCCAAGCCTTCAAAAAATGCAGCATCGCAGGTGGCACAGAAGGAAATCCCCTTACCGGTAAATTTCCCCTCATTCTCACAACCGATGGACTTTGGGAAAGCCCCAGTAGCAATAATGAGTGTCTTGGCCTCATATTCGCCCTTGGCACCCACCAGTCTCTTCGTACTGCCACTGAGCGCCACGCTCTTGATCACATCAGAGCACCGCTCAGCACCAAACTTTTTGACCTGCTCGGTCATCCGGGCAATCAGACTGGGGCCGCTCTCGCCTTCAACCATCTGACCGGGATAGTTTTCAATTGAATCTGTAATGGCAATCTGGCCGCCATCCTGACCCTTTTCAATTATCAAGGTATTCAAACGGCTTCTGCCTGCGTAAAGCCCGGCAGTGAGCCCGGCGGGGCCGCCGCCCAGGACAATCACGTCATATACCTTACCCATATTTCGACGCTCCTATTTTCGGAATTGTCCGGCAGGGTCCGGTTACGGACCCTGCCGGTGCCTTATCTGATCGGCCGATCAGACTTCGAAGATCGTCTGATCCTCCACCTCGGTGGTCAGGGCCTCCAGGGCGCGGGACACCAGCTTGCGGCGGAGTGCTTTCTCTTCCTCACGGGACAGGGCCGGGTTGCCCAGCGGATGGGGAATCGCAATGGTTGGAACGATCCGGTTCGCGCCAACCGTCATAGAAATGGGGGTTACTGTACACATATGCACCACAGGGATACCAGCGCGCCCAATCTCTTTAACCATCGTTGCACCGCAACGTGTACAGGTCCCTCACGTGCTGGTCATGATGACGGCATGAACACCGGCCTCACGAAGCTTCTGAGCATACTCGCAGGCAAAGGCTTTTGCGGAAGCAACAGCAGTGCCATTGCCAACCGTTGTATAGAATTTATTGTGCAGCTTGCCGATCTTGCCCTCTCGCTCGAACTCGCGCATCACATCCACAGGCAGGACGCGGTCGGGGTCTTCGTTGGCATAGACCGGGTCATAGCCGCCATGTGCAGTTTCATACTTATCGGGAGTCAGATCGTCCACACCGGTGATATCATACTCACCGTAGTGGGAGGCGGAGGAGGACTCAATGTGGTCAGGATTACCCTTGGGCACAATTCCGCCGGAGGTACACAGAGCAATGGTCGCCTTGGACAGATCTTTAAGTGCCGGGTTGGGCGCCACACGGTCGAAAGATGGCATGGGGTACTCTGTAGTGAACGGCTTATCGTTCAGCTTATTCACCAGCATATCGACCGCACGCTTGGCGCCAATCTCTTTCTCGAAGAAATTTTTGCGGATGCCGTTGGGCATGTACCCTTCCTGGCAGGAAGCGCCGATCTTCTCCCCTTTCATAATCTTCAGGGCCAGTGCAGCCATCGTGGGGGCAGCCTTTCTCATGCCGGCAGCGCTGTTGGATGTAGCGACGATGAGAATCTTGTTCTTCAGGTCAGCGCCGGGATTCTCCTCATACATACCAGTCAGAACAGGAATCCCTAACTCATCCTGCACAGCGCAGGCAATGGTGGAGCAGGCATAGCCATAGCGCCCGGCATTAAACGCAGGGCCAGCAATGAAGAAGTCAGGCTTGATTTCCTTAACCCAGCCCAGAATTTTCTCTTTAGCAGCGGCCTCATGCTCGGCAAAATAAGAGTCGCCGCAGACAACCGTCTTAACGATTTCGGCTTCGCCCTTCCAGACGTTATTCAGCGCCATGCCGGGGCCCACAAAGCCATCCCGCAGCTCCGGTTCAACATGGGCCATTTCCTCGCCGCCGATGTTGGCGAAGAACTGGTTGATATAGTGGACTACTCTATAGCTCATTGTTCCGCATTCTCCTTTCTCCCATCAACGGGCGCTGAGACAGTTGAAGCCCATCTCATTGGTAGCGCCAGTGATGACCTGAAGTTCGGCCTCGATGCTGCCGTCAGGCCGCAGGGAGCCTGCGTGGCCGCCGGCAATGACGTCCACATAGTCCAGCATGCCGATCACCTTGTCCATCTTGGGCAGGATAATAACCTCATTGGCATTACCGCCGGTGACTACGGCATCCGCCAGAGGATCGGCATCTGCCAGAGACTGGCTCTTGCCATCCTGTCCAGCGTACTCATCTGTGATGATCGTGGTTTTGACACCTTGGAGCTCAATCTTCTTGGTGTTCATGATCAGGTCAGTATCGGGGTTTCCGAATCCCTCCTGGGACACGATCACACCATCCAGATCCAATAAGCGGCACAGCTTCGCTGTCCAGTCAGAGGAGCGCTGCTTGTCGGCCAGATAGACGTTCTCGTTGGTAATAATGTTGCACACATAATTCAGCGTTTTGCCATGAGCCTCAAACAAGCTCTTCACCACAGGGTTGTTCTCGTGGTGGTAGGTGGTATTCTTATCACAGGCAGACACGCAGTTGCCGCTGATAATAGCACCGTCCATGGTCTCCGTGGGATACAGGATCGTAGTCAAGGTACGCTTGGCATCTACGCCATAGACGTAGGTGTCATGAAGCAGGCCTTGGCTCTGCAGCATGTGGACATAAGCTACGCGGGGCAGGCCCGGGAGCTTCTCAATGCCCTCCTTAATCCCGTAGGTCTCGAATGTCTCTGTTTCATCGGGTGTCAGGTCGCGGGCCAGCTCACCGATAAACGTTGCAGCACGCAGACCAGCAATCCGCACAGCATGCTCATATTCATGCTTGTTGTCCTGATAGCCGTCCATGGGCTCCGCCACCACGACAAAGTTGTTCAGCTTTGAGAACGGTGTGTAATCGGCACCAGGACCAGACATGTCAATAATGCCCTCCTGGAATCCGACGATTTTACCCGCAGTGACTACCGCCATGCCCCGCAGGACATGGGTCTTACCGCTTCCCACCGTATCCACCTTGCTGATGACACCCGGGAACACGCCGCCGGGTCCTTCGACCTTCACCCGGGGCTCGATCACATCCTTTACAGGGGTAATCCGTACACTCTCTCCGGGTCTGGCCACGTCAAATGTGAAGTCCTTGACCCAGGCCTTGACGTCGTCATCGCCATACATAAAGGCCTTGACTGCCTCAGGATCCACATATAGAGTGCCGTTGTCGACCTTACATTCCTTTGAAAACTGGATATCGTTGATCTGGGTAAACCCCAGTTCCAATTTCAAAGCGAACACCTCCTTTTTCCTATTCTTTTCTGTTTGATTGATTACTGATACCCGCCGCAGCGTCAAAATCAATCGCCCCCGCCAGCAGGGTATAGTCAATAAGTTGGAAATCGGCCAAGATCTGGTCGCTGAGCACCCGACTAACCGGAGGAAACTTGTCAAACACCGCGATGGCATTGGCCATAATCTCCCCCTGATCGCTGTTAAAGCCATGGGGCTCTATCGAGACGATCACCGACTTGTAGGGTGTCTCATTGGGCTTGACGCTTCCGGACAGCGGGTGCGTGTATAGCGTATGGCCTGCATAGACCATATCCCGTGCCATGACCAAGATCTCACGGTAACTTTGGTCTGGGCAAAATCGGATAGTGTACTTTCCCTACCCCTCCATGCAGGCGGGGACCAGCGGATTATTGGTCAAAATGAGGAAGTCCCGTTCATTCCCCAAGGTCGCCACGGCCACCCCTCCTTATCTATCAGCCCGACAGTGCCCCATAACAAAAAAGAACGGAGCAATTCAAACCTAAATTGCCTCGCTCTGTTACAAGCCTGAGAGATTCCCCGCCCCAGCACAGCAGGTTGCTCCTTCGGCGCATACGCTCTCCAGAGAGTTGTCAGCCTTCGGTCCCTTTGCCTGAGATATTCAAGATGGGTTGGCCGCCCATCTCTTATTTCCTTCGGCTCTGCAAGTGCAGATCTCCCGAAAACCTCATCCAACTTCCATATTCCGTTGTGCACTGTAAACCGAAGCGAGTATGTCCCCTTTCGATTTCCAATCCTTATCATACTGCTTGTGTGCTCTATTCTCAAGTGAAAAACATTATATATAGAAAAAATCAATAGGAACTATTCCACTAATTGGTACCGCTGCCAGATTTCATCACATACTCATAAAACGCCTGGACGATCGGGGCTCGGATGCTATTCCTATGTTGGACCAGATAGAGCTTCCGCCGCAAGCTTACATTGTCAAAATCGAAAGCTAGAATCTTCTGAAACTGGCAGTAATCCCGGCTGGCGCTCTGAGAGATCATGGAAATCCCTAAGCCTTCGCTGACCATCCGCTTGATACTCTCTGTGGATCTGACTTCTGCCGCGATGGTGATCTTCTCCACATCTACCCCCATCTCCCGGAGGAAGTTCTCTGTCTCGATGCGGGTTCCGCTTCCCGCCTCCCGGCGGATGAAGTTCTCATT
>CALXDF010000162.1 GCA_944386995.1 uncultured Oscillospiraceae bacterium | reverse complement strand
ATGTGGTTACCTATGACAGCATGTCCAACACCCTTCTGGTGTCCGACCTGCGCATGACCTGCAAATACCAGAATCCCGCCCCCAATCCCAAGGCTCCTACTTCCATTAAACTGCTGGGACACACCTTCTCCGTGCTGGAGAGTGCCTGGGACTTCACCAATGACATATCGGTGGGGCAGCAGGTGGCCCTGCTCTTTACGGTGGATGGCCAGGTAGCCGCCATTCTCCCCTCTTCCAACAACCAGATCCGCTCCACTGCCCTGGGTATGGTGACTGGCGAGACTACTGCCAATCTCTTCCTGCCCAATGGCAGCACACTGGAGCTGACTGGGGCAGACAGCAAGTTGAAATACCTGAATCAGGTATGCACCCTCTCCGCCTCGGATGAGGACACCCTGAACGCCTCCCGCTTCTCTGGCCGCCGTGCAAATGGCGACTTTGACCCAGACGCCATGACAGTGGGTCAGTACGCGGTGGCTCCCGGCGTGCGGGTATATGAGCAGTTCCGGGATGGCGCCCAGGTCTCCATCCCCCTGTCCAGCCTGACCTTCGGTCCCATTCCTCAGGACCAAATCAAGGCAGTCCACATGAACAGTTCCGACATCGTAGATGTTATTGTCTTTGATGACGTCACCGGCGACGCCTACACCTACGGCATGATGATACGCACCACCACGACTATTACAGAGCCCGGCGATGGACAGACCGGTGAGGATGAAAAGAACGTCGTCACCTGGCGTCTGGAAAACCGGAACACCATCAAGATCAACGAACACTCCGGCTACGCCGGCAAGAACCGGAGTTTCGCCGGCATCGCACTCAATGAGAAGGGTTACATCCTAGCCTCTCTGGAGCTTACGGAAATTGCCCGTGTCTCTCCTGCCGACTTCTTCGAGCAGGACGGCCGGTACTATGTCACCGCCCAGGGCCGGACCTATGCCGTAGCCGACCAGGTGGAGTGCTACAAGGAAGGCACGGAGAGCTGGTTCGACCAGGAAAACGGCCGTGACCGTATGAACGCCTGTCTCGCCTTCTCCAGCGACCTCACGCTCTATATCGATCCTGTTGGCAACAAGGTTCGCATTATTGTGGCCAACTAGTGTCTCTCCCTTCACTTATCCAAAAGGCAGAGCCGTTTTTAACGGCTCTGCCTTTTGCTCTTTTCTATAAAATATGCAAAACAGCGAAAGGACTCTCCGGTATACTAAGGATGGTAAAGAAAGTTAATTAAATTTTAAAAACGAAAAGGAGAGGAATCCCATGAAAACACGAATTTTTAACTTCCTAATGACTCTGGTTTTATGCCTAGGCGTCTTTCTTCCATCCTATGCTGTTCAGCCCCTGAAATCTTCTTCCTTCTCCGATGTAGGAAAGGACCATTGGGCCTATGACTATGTGGAAAAGGCCAACCGTGAAGGCTGGGTCACTGGAATCGGCAATGGTCTTTTTGGCGTAGACAACCAGGTGACCTTCGCTGAATTTACCACTATGCTGATGCAAGCATTTTATTCCGATGACCTGGCGCAATACACGGGACCAACGTCCCCCTGGTATGCACGCTATTGCAATACAGCGAATGAGCTTGGATTGTATTGGATCAGCTATATGACGAATCTTGTAGACTGCCAAAGTGATTCTGCAGTCAAACAGCCCATCACCCGCTATGAGATGGCACAAATGGTTTATAATGTCCTGGATGATTACCATATTGGTATTGGCGCATGGTGGGACTATGATTTTAACGATGTGATCCATCGAATCCCCGACTGGGACAGCGTACCTGGTCAATATCAATCGGCTCTGATCCGTGTGAATGTGACGGGTGTCATCTCCGGCATTGATGACCAGGGAACTTTTGGCGGCACTGGCTACGTGACCCGCGGACAGGCAGCGGTGGTTCTGAGCAATATCCATGAGATTATCCCAATTAACCGGCCCCTGGTTCCCCTGCCGGAGCGTGATCGGCCCAGCATACTGAAAAACGGCAAAGAGGCCACCATAGAGCATGTCGCACAGGTGCTCCAGGAGATCCGGATGAGATATCCCACCGGAACCGTGTGGAGTGATCCCCAGTATGATCCAAATACGCTCTACAATCCCAATCCTGTAAGTAAAACAGTGAATGACCGAATTATGGCACGCAATGTAGACACCAAATATGGCTGCGGAGGCTTTGCCGCCATGGTATCCGACCTGATCTTCTCGGAGAATATGGAAATGCGCTATGTCACGGATATCCGCAAGGTAAGGCCAGGGGACATTATATTGAAGCTGGGTACCCATAAGATCGGTCAATATAGCATAGGGGTGCAGCATGTTATGGTCGCTACTGGATGTGCAGAGTCTTACATGAATCATTCCGTCCTGGTCACAGATGAAGAGGGGTATGTCAAATCTGCGGAAGATCCATCTGTTACGAACTACGGGTATATCATTCCATTTGCAGATGGCAACAGCAACCATCAAGTATCCTGGGACACTTACTACTATGGGTATCAGGATGGCAGGAAAGTGACTTCCGATAAACCCACCGAGATTTGTACCGAGATCGGCACCAGCAACGAGGACAGACGGCCTGCCCAGACCTTGCGCATCAAAATTGACAATCCAGACGATGTTTTAGCTGACGCTGACGGTTGTTTCCAAGACAGCTTGGGCACAAAATATGTCATCTACACCCGCTATCCCGACTGACCCAAGTCCTCACTCTTATTGAGGAAAAATCAATAAAGAACCCCAGGTTTTTAAGCCTGGGGTTCTCCGCTGCCTTTTCTTATACGTTCTGATAAAGGGGATACCGCCCGGTGAGCTCCTTCACCTGGGCGCGCAGGTCGTCCACCTTAGCTTCAAAGTCGCCTTGAGCAGCCTGGCAGATCAGGCGGCCTACCACCTTCATATCCTCCTCAGTAAAGCCGCGGGAGGTAACGGCAGGAGTACCTACCCGGATGCCGGAGGTAACAAAGGGCTTCTCCGGATCGTTGGGAATGGCGTTTTTGTTGACTGTGATATATACCTCATCCAGGCGGTGCTCCATCTCCTTGCCGGTGAGGTGAGCCGGGCGCAGATCCACCAGCATCAGGTGGTTGTCCGTGCCGCCAGACACCAGGTCCAGACCGCCGTCCATAATGGTCTGGGCCAGCACTGCAGCATTTTTCACGATCTGCTGCTGATAGGTCTTAAACTCAGGCTTAAGCGCCTCGCCCAGGGCCACTGCCTTGGCTGCGATGATGTGCTCCAGCGGCCCGCCCTGAGAACCGGGGAAGATGGCGGAATTGAGCTTCTTGGCAATCTCCGGGTCGTTGCACAGCAACATACCGCCCCGGGGCCCCCGAAGCGTCTTGTGGGTGGTGGTGGACACCACATCTGCGTAGGGGATGGGAGATGGATGGCACCCGGCAGCCACCAGGCCAGCAATGTGGGCCATATCTACGAACAGATAGGCCCCCACTTCGTGGGCGATATCGGCAAAGGTCTTAAAGTCGATGATCCGGGGATAGGCAGAGGCCCCCGCCAGAATCATGCGGGGCTTGTGCTTCTTGGCCAAATCCCGCACCTGGTCATAGTCGATGCGGCCGTCCTCTCCCAGACCGTAGGCCACCATGTTGTAATTTTTACCGGAGAAATTCACCGGGGAACCGTGGGTCAGATGCCCACCCTGATCCAGGCTCATGCCAAGTACGGTGTCCCCATGCTGACACAGGGCCTGATAGACGGCAAAGTTGGCCTGGGCTCCCGAGTGGGGCTGCACATTGGCATAGCCCGCCCCAAAGAGCTGCTTGGCCCGCTCACTGGCGATGTTCTCCACCACATCTACACATTGGCAGCCTCCGTAGTACCGCTTGCCGGGATATCCTTCGGCGTACTTGTTGGTGAGCACCGTACCGGCAGCGGCCAGCACCGCGGCGCTGACAATGTTCTCTGAGGCGATGAGCTCAATGTTCTGCTGCTGGCGGTCGTACTCCGCACGGATGGCCTGCCCCACCTCAGGGTCGGCGGCGGTAATAAAGTCCATGACTTCTGTGACCAATGGGAACACTCCTTTTTCTTCAGTTCGGCCCGGCGTTCGGGCAGTCGTCCTCTTTATTATAACAGACCTCGCAAAAATTACAACGAAATTCTTTTTGCCACTTCTCCAGCCAAAGGCCCTTCTTTTCTTGAAAATCTTTTGCAGCTCCCATCGAATTTCTCTTCTGCTTGTGTTATAATGGTTGTGTTCGCGCAGAATACGCCTAACCTAAACTGCGAGGTGTGATAGTTGTGAAAACAACCGAAGAGGTCTGGAGCATTGTCCAGGCTCTTAAAGAGCTCTATCCTGACAGTCTTTGCTCCCTGGAATATGAAAAGGATTATGAACTGCTGTTCTCGGTCCGGCTAGCTGCCCAGTGTACTGATGAGCGGGTCAACAAGGTCACCCCTGCCCTCTTTGCCCGCTTCCCCACCCTAGAATCCCTGGCCCAGGCGGATGTATCGGAAGTGGAGCAGTACATACACTCCACCGGATTCTTCCGGGCAAAGGCCCGGGATATTGTACTCTCCTCCCAGATGCTGCTGCGGGACTACGGCGGCAAGGTGCCCGGCACCATGGAGGAGCTCTTGAAACTGCCCGGGGTGGGGCGAAAGACGGCAAATCTGATTTTGGGGGACGTGTACCACGTCCCCGGAGTAGTGGTGGCCGATACCCACTGCATCCGCATCACCGGCCTGCTGGGGCTGACCGACGGCTCCAAGGATCCCGCCAAGGTAGAAATGCAGCTGCGTCAGGTGCTCCCCCCAGAGGAGTCCAACGATTTCTGTCACCGGATGGTGCTCCACGGCCGTGCGGTATGCATCGCCCGCCGCCCCCAGTGTGAGAGCTGTACCCTGCGCCCCTGGTGTGATCACTTCGCCAAAAGCAGCGCCCAGCCAAATTCCTAAACTGATGAGAGAATTAAGGAAGGAGCTCTAGCTATGTTGGATTTTTACGGCGGAATGGGTAGCTTCGGAGCATTTGACGCCATGTTTACCATTGTCCCCATTATTATTGTCATTGGATTTGTGGTAGTCTTTGGTACCATGGTGGTGCGCGGAGCTCAGGGATGCGCCTAGTGGAAGAAAAACAGCGACTCCCCGGTGCTGACGGTAGAGACGGCGGTGATGTCCAAGCGGCCGGATGTCGAGACCTCTCACCACATC
>CALXDF010000161.1 GCA_944386995.1 uncultured Oscillospiraceae bacterium | reverse complement strand
GACAAGATCTGGCTGATGGAGCGGTGGAATATGCGCTCAGACTATCCGGCCCGGCTGCTGATGGAGGCCGCCCGGAGGGTAACCACCCCCTGGGCGGTGGAGGCAGTCAAGCGCTGCCAGGAACTGGACCGGCGGATGAAGAGCGTCACCGGAGTCGACGGTGAGGCGGAACTCAAGCAGTTCCTCATGGAACTGGCCCAGGGGGTGCGGCGGTGAGGCGTCGAGTGCGGGAGGTCATCGTGGTGGAAGGACGCTACGATAAAAACGCCCTGTCCCAGGTGGTGGACGCCACGATTTTGGAGACCAAGGGCTTCGGCATTTTCAAGGATAAGGCCATGGCTGCCTTCCTCCGGCGCCTGGCGGCGGAGCGGGGCATCATCCTCCTGACGGACAGCGACGGGGCGGGCTTCGTCATCCGCAGCCACCTCCGGGGCATTCTGCCGCCCGGGCAGGTGAAACACGCCTACATCCCGGATGTCCCCGGCAAGGAGCGGCGCAAGCGCCAGCCGGGGAAGGAGGGCAAGCTGGGGGTGGAGGGCATGTCGCCTGCGGTGCTGCTCCAGGCCCTGGAGCGGGCGGGGGCTACCTTTGAGGATGCGGAGGCGATCAGTCGGAGCGGACCGCCCATCACAAAGGCGGACCTCATGACCTGCGGCCTGGCAGGGCCCGGCAGCGTGGCGCGCCGAGAGGCGCTCCTGAAACAGCTGGACCTGCCGGAGCGGCTGACGCCAAACGGTCTGCTGGAGGCCCTGACCCTGCTCTACAGCCGGGAGGCGTTCCTCCAGCGGATGGAGAGCGGGGAACATTCGGAATAGACGGACAGACGGCAGGGGGAGGCCCCCTGCCGTTTTATGATGAAAAGCGACCTGTGAAAATTTTTCAAAAAAGGGGTTGACAGGAAGCGATGTATATGGTAAGCTTCAATTAGTTAGTAAAGACTAACTAAAATAAACGGGAGGAAATGCCTCCCCTTTTCAAAGTTGGGCAGTTAGGCAAAACTAACAATTTGAAAAGGAGCGTGAACCATGGGGAGCCATCGGGAGCTGGATCGGGCCCTGGCCTACTACTGCGCACCGTCACTGGTGGGGATCAAGCCGGCGGATCTGATTGCCTGGCCTCTGACACCGGAGGCCCAGGTGCCGGTGGCGGAGTACGCTGCGGCGCTGGAGGCGCGGTCCATCTGCCTGCGCATCCTGCGGCAGGGGAGAGAGCGGTGCCTGCTCCTGGTGTACCGTCCCAGACGCCTGGCGGAGCAGCTCAGCTGTCCGGCGGTGTCCGATATGCTGGCGGCAGAGGGATATCCGGTGGACGACGGCATAGAGGCCATGCTCGCCCACCTGTCCCAGCGGCTGTGCCAGGAGGCATTTCCCCATGAGATCGGACTGTTTCTGGGCTATCCGCCCGAGGACGTGGAGGGCTTCCGCCGGAACAAGGGGCAGAACTACAAGCTCTGCGGCTGGTGGAAGGTCTACGGCGATGCGGAGGAGGCAGGCGCCTTTTTCCAGCGCTGTGACCGGTGCCGGGCGGCTCTGTGCCGCCAGATCCGGGCGGGCCGCAGTCTGCCGGAGCTGTTCCGGGCGAGCTGAGAGAACCGGGCAAGAAAGCCCGTCTCATCAAAACAAATAGGAGGTTTTCAATGGCAAGCATGCATGTGATTTTCTGGTCCCAGACCGGCAATACCGAGGCGATGGCCAGCGCCATTGCGGAGGGAGCCCGGGGGGCCGGTGCTGCTGTGGATTTGAAGTCTGTGGGCGATACGAATGTAAGTGCCGCCTTGGATTGTGATTTGTTGGCTTTGGGGTGTCCCGCCATGGGAGACGAAGTGCTGGAGGAGAGCGAGTTCGATCCCTTCTTCACCGATCTGGAGGGCCAGCTGGCCGGAAGGAAGGTGGCCCTCTTCGGCTCCTATGGCTGGGGCGATGGCCAGTGGATGCGGGACTGGCAGGACCGGGTACAGAAAACCGGTGCCGCCCTGTTCCGGGGGGAGGGGCTCATCCTCAATGAGACGCCCGATGATGACGGCATTGCCAAGTGCAAGGAATTTGGTGCCGCCTTTGCAAATAGTTGATTTATCCATGCACATGGGTACTTCATAGACAATTTTCCTTTCTCACTTCTCAACAACGGGCAGAGGCCGCGGAACTCCGCGGCCTCTGCCCGTTGTATTGTCCGGTTGGTTTACAGAATGAGAAACATGTGGTATACTAACCTTAATTCCGCGCAAAGGAGACAATCTGTGGGAATTCTATCGCAGTCAATCAAATATGCCCTGAAAAAGATGGACATCCCTCTGCTGTGCATGTGTCTGATGGCCACCTGTTTTGGCATTGTGCTTATTGCCAGCGCTACTGTGGGGCCTACCGGCGGGGATTGGGGCAATGTGATCGTTCAGAGTGCCGCTATGATCATCGGCGTGGGCCTGTATGTAACCTTTTCCATTATTGACATTGAGCACTTTGCGGAAAAGTGGTGGCTGTTTTTTGCCTTTGATGTGGTGATGATCCTGCTGCTGGCAACGCCGCTGGGTGTTGGAAAATACGGAAACAAGTCCTGGCTGGATATCCCGGGCGTGCCCTTTATGATCCAGCCTTCAGAGATCGTCAAGCTGCCTTTCACCATCCTGCTGGCCAAGCAAATGGCCTGGTTCCGCCAGAACCGGCGGATGCGGGGATTGGATTCCCTGTTTTGGCCGGCGGCGCACATGGGCTTTATGGTGCTGCTGATTTATGCGGTGTCCAGCGATGCAGGCAGTGCGCTGGTCTATCTGATGATCTATATTGGAATGGCCTTTGCCGCAGGGCTGCCCTGGTACTGGTTTGCCACTGGTTTCGTAGGAGCCGGGGTGGGTATTCTGGGCCTGGTGATTTTTGATAAGGTGCCATCCCACATGATGAGCCGCTTTATTGCGCTCTTCAACCACAACTACGACCCACAGGGCGTCAACTGGCAGCAGAACCGGGGCATTATGGCCCTGGGCAGCGGCGGACTCTTTGGCCAGGGGCTTTTCAACGGGATCCAGACCCAATCCACCAATGACTGGGCGCTGCCGGAGCGGGAGACGGACTTTATCTTCTGTGTAGCCGGTGAGGAACTGGGCATGGTGGGGTGTCTGGCCATTATCCTTCTGGAGGCGGTCATCATCTACCGCTGTTTCCAGACTGCCCGGGTAGCCAAGACCACAATGGGATCCTATATCTGCGTAGGACTGGCTACCATGCTGATGTTTCAGACCATTGAGAACATAGGAATGTGCCTGTATATCATGCCGGTGATCGGCCTGACGCTGCCCTTTTTCAGTTACGGTGGAAGTTCCATTGTCACGCTGCTTGCCGCTATGGGCATCATCTCCGGTGTCCGATCCCGAACACTGCCGGAGTGGCTGCGCAATTCCTGAGCGCACGGTGAGACGCAGCAGAGCAGCTCTGTCCGTCACAGCGGAAAAAAAGAAATAAGCGGTTGGTTGCCATTGGCAGCCAGCCGCTGCTTTTCTATTTTGTCAGGACATGGCGGTCCGCCAGGGCCGCACGAACCGAGGAGAAGGGGACCACCGGGTCCGGCTGGAGCGGATGCTCTCCCAGCATCTTTTCCATCCAGACCATGTGGTACCAGCGGCCGAACTTATAGCCGCAGTTGTGAAACTGCCCCACCCACTGATAGCCCAGATGCGCATGGAATTCCACGCTGTTGCGGGTGAGGTACGCATCCTCCGTCTCCGGATAACCGATGCAGGCATTGAGATTCAAAATACCCATCGCCCCCAAAACAGTTTCCAGCGCGGTATATAACGTTTTCCCGATGCCCTGGCGGCGGACGGCGCGGTCCAGATAGATGGTGGTCTCCACCGACCAGTCATAGGCGGCCCGGCCCACAAAGGGCCCGGCATAGGCGTAGCCGACAATGGTTCCGTCCCGCTCTGCCACCAGATAGGGGTATTTTTCCAGAACACGGGTCATCCTGCCCCGGAATTCGTCAATCGTTGGCACATCGTACTCAAAGGTGATGGCCGTCTCCTCCACATAGGGGCGGTAGATCTCCAGCAGCCGCTCTGCGTCCGGGAGCACCGCCGTCCGAATGGTGATTGCTGCAGCCATGATGCATGCCTCCATTTAGAATTTCATTTTATCACTGCCGCTATGTTTTATCATCCGCTGAGACGCCCTGCCCATCCAGCTCCGCCAGGGCTGCCTGGGTATCCACATCCCGCAGCTCCTCTGGGGCCGTTTCCAACAGCAGCAGCGTTTCCGGATGGCGCCGGATCACGGCGCCGCCGCCCCGATCTCCCTCCAGCGCCAAAAGCTCCGGGAAGAACCGGGCGGGGAAGAGGCAGGGGTTTCCGCGGATGCCGCCATGCCCCAAAGCGGCAATGCGCTCCGGATGAGAACGCCACAGGTCCACCAGGGTCCCTACCGTCTCCCGGCGTAGCCGGGGCTGGTCCGCCACCTGGAACAGCACACCGCCGCAGGGGGGCAGGGCCTCCAGCCCCAGGCGGATGGTGTGGCTGACGCCCAGGTCCGGACGACTGTTTGCCACCGCCAAGAATCCGAACGTTTCTGCCAGTTTCAAGATCTGGGGATATTGCGTCACCACGGCTACGGCGCAAAACTTCTCCATGGGAACGGCCTCCAGCGCCAGGCGGATGAGGGGCTTTCCCTGCACCTGGGCATCCAGCTTGTTCGCGCCAAACCGCCTTGCGTTGCCGGCGGCCATGACAACGCAGCCTATGGTCAACGGCTCCATCCGCACCCCTCCTTCTGGGTAGCAGTATAGCAAATGGGAGAGGGGCCGTCAATGCAGTTGGATATCCGTTATCTCCAAATTAAGATAACGGCTACCCTATACAACTAAAATTTTTTGTAGTATAATAACAATAATTTAGGAAGATCTTTTTTTCTATGATGGAAAACAGCTAAAATTTTCCGGAAAAGCGAGGAGGAGATGCCATGAGCAAGCAAGTTGGCCAGAGCAAGATCCGTGTGGACGCCTTTGATAAGGCCACCGGCCGGGCGAAATACACGGACGATCTCTGCGGCAAGGACGCACTGGTGGTGCGCCTGGTCCACTCCACCATTGCCCACGGTCTGGTGAAATCCATCGACACCGCCGCGGCGTCGGCGGTGGAGGGCGTGGTGAAGATCCTCACCTGTTTCGATGTACCTGATATCCCCTTCCCCACGGCGGGGCACCCCTGGTCCACGGATCCCCACCACCAGGATGTGGCGGACCGGCTGCTGATGAACCGCCATGTGCGCTACTACGGCGACGAGGTGGCCGCTGTAGTGGCGGAGAATGAGATCGCCGCCGCCCAGGCGGCCCGGCTGGTGAAGGTGGAGTACGAGGCGTATCCCTTTGTCCTGGATCCTCAGGAGGCCATGCAACCGGATGCCCCGCTGATCCATGAGGATCACCCGGGAAATATCCTGGGCCACGGGGAACTGCGCATCGGCGACTATGAGAAGGCCATCCAGGAGCCTGGCCTCATCAAGGTGGAGGGCTGGTACGATACCCCCACGGTGCAGCACTGCCACATTGAAAACCACGTCTGCTTTGCCCAGATGGAGGGAGGCGGGCGCATTACCGTTGTGACCTCCACCCAGATCCCCCACATCATCCGCCGGGTGGTGGGCCAGGCTCTGGGGATCCCCTGGGGCAAGGTTCGGATCATCAAGCCCTACATCGGCGGGGGGTTCGGCAATAAGCAGGACGCCCTGTATGAACCCCTGTGCGCCTGGCTGTGTACCCAGGTAGGGGGGCGGAAAGTGAAGATCGACTGCAGCCGGGAGGAGACCTTTGTGTCCAACCGGGTGCGCCACGCCATCCGCACCCACATCATCTCCTGGGTCCGGCCCGACGGCACCTTTGCCGCCCGGAAGATCGAGTGCTTCTCCAACCAGGGGGCCTACGCCTCCCACGGCCACGGCGTCACCGCCAAGGGGTTCAACGCCTTCCCGCAGCTCTACCCCTGCCCCAACGTAACTGGCGATGCCTACACCGTCTACACCAACATGCCCGCCGCCGGC
>CALXDF010000160.1 GCA_944386995.1 uncultured Oscillospiraceae bacterium | reverse complement strand
GCCCGGGCCTTCTCCACGTTGAGCATCTTGCCCCACAGGGGGAGGATGGCCTGGAACCGGGAGTCCCGGCCCTGCTTGGCGCTGCCGCCGGCGCTGTCGCCCTCCACGATGTAGATCTCCGTGAGGGACGGGTCGTGCTCGTAGCAGTCGGCCAGTTTTCCCGGCAGGGTGGACCCCTCCAGGGCGTTCTTCCGGCGGATGGACTCCCTGGCCCGCTTGGCGGCCTCCCGGGCGCGGCTGGCCATCATGGCCTTGTCCAGGATCATGCGGCCCACCTTTGGGTTCTCCTCCAGGAAGACCTCCAGCTGGTCGGACACCACGCCGCTCACCAGGGTGCGGATATAGGCGTTGCCCAGCTTTGCCTTGGTCTGCCCCTCGAACTGGGCGTCGGTAAGCTTCACGGAGATGACGCAGGCCAGGCCCTCCCGGCAGTCGTCGCCGGAGACCTTGTCCTCATTTTTGATCAGGCCCGTCTTTTTCCCGTAGGCGTTGAGCACATTGGTGAGGGCCCGCTTGAAGCCCTCCTCGTGCATGCCGCCCTCGGGGGTGTGGACGTCGTTGGCAAAGGAGATGATGGTGTCGGTATAGCTGTCGTTGTACTGCATGGCCACCTCCACCATGGCGTCGTCCTTGGCGCCCTTCATGTAGATGACCTGCTCATGGAGAGGGGTCTTGTTCTGGTTGAGCCAGGTGACGTACTCCCGGATGCCCCCCTCGTAGTGGAGGGTGTCCTCGGCCTCCTGGCCGGGGCGGCGGTCAAAGACCCGGATCTTCAGCCCCGCGTTGAGAAACGCCTGCTGCTGCATGCGGGTGTGGATGGTCTCGTAGCTGAAGACCGTGGTGTCGAACATCTCAGAGTCGGGCTTGAAGGTGACCACGGTGCCGGTGTGGTCCGTGTCTCCCACCACTTTCATGGGCTCCGTGATGTCCCCCCGGGAGAACTTCATCTCATAGATCTTCCCGTCCTTGTGGACCTGAACGGTGAGCCACTCGCTGAGGGCGTTCACCACGCTGGCGCCCACGCCGTGGAGGCCGCCGGAGACCTTGTACCCCCCGCCGCCGAACTTGCCCCCGGCGTGGAGCACGGTGAAGACCACCTCCAGGGCGGGCAGGCCCGTCTGGGGCTGGATGTCCACGGGGATGCCCCGGCCGTTGTCCGAGACGGTGATGGTGTCCCCCTCGTTGATGGAGACGGTGACCTCCGTGCAGTAGCCGGCCAGGGCCTCGTCGATGGCGTTGTCCACGATCTCATACACCAGGTGGTGCAGGCCCGACTCGCTGGTGGAGCCGATATACATGCCCGGCCGCTTGCGCACGGCCTCCAGCCCCTCCAGCACCTGGATCTCCGATCCGGTGTACTCGTGCTCCACCTGGGTGGTGGTGAGCTCCTGGGGGCTGCTCTGTTCCAAGATATCTGCCATAAAGGATTTCCTCCTTGCTTGTTTCTCGGGTTTCCCGCCCGGTCTGCCCCGCGGAAAGGGGAGAGGGCGGCCTGACTTTCAGCGGGGGCCATATAGCCCATGTCTCCCCCTGTTGTCCGCCCGAACCCCTCCGGGTCCGGGCATGGCGCAGCCGCATGCCGCGGCCGCTGCTCCGGCTGATTCGGCGGTCACAAACCGGGCCTATCGCCCTGCTCCCGCTTGGGATAGGGCCGGTCTCTGACCGCCGGCAGGGGGGAGGAACCTTATCCCCCCAGTCCCCCCGCCTCCAGCCGCCGCAGCAGGGTGGCGCTGGCGAGGGGGGAGATATAGATCCGCTGCCAGCTGCCCTGGGGACAGCAGACCACCACGCTTTTGGGCAGGTCCTCTCCCACGCTGATGACCATGCCCTCCTCCTCCGCGGCGCGGAGAAAGGCGCGGGTGATGGGGGAGGTGGAGGTGTTGTCCAGGTCGAAGACGCCGACAATCTCCTCCCCCCGCACAGAGATATTGTTTCCCAGATGCAGATACATCAGACAATGGCACCTCCCCGGATGTGAAAGACCTTCCCCTTGAGCAGGGAGCTGAGCCGGTCGTCCTCGCAGCAGGTGATGAAGGTCTGTCCCCCCCGGATGCGGTTGAGGACAAACTCCTGCCGCCGCTTGTCCAGCTCACTGAGCACGTCGTCCAGCAGCAGCACCGGATACTCCCCGGTATCCGCCTGGAAGATCTCCCGGGCCGAGAGCTTCAGGGAGAGGGCCGCGGTGCGTGTCTGCCCCTGAGAGGCATATGTCCTGGCACACTGACCGCTGAGCTCCACGGCCAGGTCGTCCTTGTGGGGGCCGGTGAGGCAGGTGCGGCTGGCGATCTCCGCGGCCCGGTGGGCCTCCTGGTGGGCCAGCAGGGCCGGCAGGATCTCCCGGGGCGGGGCCATGGGGTCGGTCACTGTGGACACCGTCTCGTACCGGAGGGAGAGGGTTTCCCGGCTGCCGGAAAAGTCGGCGTGAATGGCCGGCGCCGTCTCCTGGAGGCGGCGGATGAAGTGGGCGCGGTAGTGGATCAGCACCGCCCCCGCCTTGGCCATGCCCAGGGAGAACTCGTCCAGGGCGTCCAGCAGGGAGGGCTTGTCCTCACTGTCCCGGAGGATGCGGGTCTTGTGCTCCTGGAGCCGCTTGTACTCCGAGAGGGCCTGGGCATACCGGGGCCGGAGCTGACAGATGCACTCGTCCAGGAACCGCCGCCGCTCCGCCGCCCCGGCGCGGATCAGGGTCAGATCCTCCGGACAGAAGAGGACGGACTGGAAGATCCCGGACAGCTCCGCCGCGCTCTTCAGGCGCACGCCGTTGGACTTCAGCGTCCGCCCCCGTCCCCGGTGGAGCTCCGCCTCCAGCACGAAGGACCGCTCCCGGCTCTCCACCTCCCCCCGCAGGAACGCCCGGTCCACGCCGAACTGAATCAGCTCCCGGTCATACCGGGAGCGGTGGGACACCCCGGAGAGGTAGGCGATGGCCTCCAGCAGGTTGGTCTTGCCCTGGGCGTTGTCGCCGTAGATCACGTTGACCGACGGATCGAAGGCCGCCTCCAGGTGGAGGTAGTTACGGAAGTAGTCCAGCGTCAGATTATGGATCTGCATAGGATACCGTGAAATCCTGCCCCTGATAGCGCACCACGTCGCCGGGCCGGATCTTTTTTCCACGCATGGTGCAAATCTCCCCGTTCACCAGGACTTCCCCCTCCTGCACGGCGGCCTTGGCCGCGCCGCCGGTGTCCGCGGCGCCGGAAAGTTTCAGCAGGTCCTGGAGCTTGATATACTCGGTTGTAATGGATATCGTCGTCATGCCCGTCTCCTCAGTTGCCGCCCTTGAGCCGGACGGGGAGGACCATATAGAGGAAGTTTTCCTCCCCCTCGGTGGGCACGATGATGGCCGGGGAAATGCCGGTGTTCAGCTCCATCTTCACCGTGTCCGCCGGGGCGTTTTTCAGCGCGTCGGACAGATAGCGGTTGTTGAAACCGATCTCCAGATCCTCCCCGTCCCCCTCCACCGGGCAGACGTCCTTTGCCTCGCCGGCGCCGGTTTTTGCGGTCATGGTTACCTTATTGTAGGAAAAATGGCACTTCACCGGGCTCTTGAGCTTTTCGCTGATCACCACGCTGACCCGGTCGATGGACTCGATCATCCGCTTGGTGTCCACGGTGAGGGCAATGGGGTTCTTCCGGGGGATGGCGTTCTTGTAGTCCAGGAATTCCCCCTCCAGCCGCCGGCAGATGAGCTGCGTATCCCCGATCTCAAAGAGCAGGTGCCGGTTGCCCAGAGTCACTTCGGCCTTGTCGTCGGTATCGGCGCAGATTTTTTCCACCTCGCTCAGAGCCGCGCCGGGCGCCACAAAGCGGAAAGCCCCCCCGTCGATCCGCTGCACGGGCTCCCGCCGCAGGGCCAGGCGGAACCCGTCCACGCTGACCACCGTGAGTCCCTGTCCGTCCAGCTCGAAGAGGGAGCCGGTGTGGACGGGGCGGGCCTCGTTGGTGGACACGGCGAAGAGCGTCTGGGAGATCATCTCCCGCAGAAGGCGCTGCTGGATGGTGAAGGAGAATTCATCCTCCACCTCCGGGAGCTCGGGGTAGTCCGCCGCATCCAGGGAGGCGATGTCAAAGGACGCGTCGCCGCAGGTCAGGCGGATGTTTCCCTTGTTGTCGGTGGCGAAGGTGACCACATCGTCGGGCATGCGGCGGATGATATCGCCGAACAGCCGGGCGTTGACCACCAGCTCCCCCTCCTCGCTGAGGTCGGCGGCCACCTTGGTGCGGATGCCGGTCTGCATGTTGTAGCCGGACACGGTAAGCGCGGGGCCGGCCTGGAGCAGCAGGCCCTCCAGGGCGGGAATGGAGCTCTTGGCGGAGACAGCCCGGGAGGCGGTGTTGATGGCCGCCTGCAGCAGGGCTTTTTCGCAGGAGAAACGCATGGCAGGAACTTCCTTTCAATGGATTTTTCGGGGGCGTCCGCATCCGGCTGCCGGGAGCGGCGGGAGGCGGGTTATTGCAGAGAGAAGAGAAAAATATAATCTTTTGTAGTGGCAGTAGCAGTAGAGGGCGGGAAATGTGGAAAAGGGGCCGGAGGGCTTGCAGTCACAGGGAAAGTTTATCCAGACCCCCCCGTGGAAAAACCAGGGGGCTTTCCACGGGAAATGGGGAAAAAGAGGTTATCCACATTTTCAACAGGTTTTTCCACGGGAAAACACGGGAAAGTGTGGAAAGAGTCGAGCCCTATTTTTTGGCGCTGATGTTGGCGGTGATGTCCCGCACCGCCTCTGCAAAGGCGGTATCCTTTTTCATGCGCTGCTCCACCTGTTCGATGGAGTGCATCACCGTGGTGTGGTCCCGGTCGCCGAACTCCTTTCCGATGTCCTTGTAGGAGTAGTTGCTCATGCGCCGGATCAGATACATGGCCACCTGACGGCCCCGGACAATGGTCCGGTCCCGCTGCTGGCCCCGGATGGCTGCGTCGTCGATGCGGTAATACTTGCAGATCTCGGCGATGATGGTGTCCGGGGAGGGAATAAACTCGTTTTCCTTGCGCAGCATGTCGTGGATGGCCCGGTCCACGCTCTCCCCGTCCAGCTCGCTGCCCAGCAGATCCTTGAAGGCCTTGATTTTCTTGACCGTACCCTCCAGAAGGCGCACGTTGGAGGTGACGTTTTTGGCAATGTAGCCCACCACGTCGTCTGAGAGGATGAGCCCCAGCTGGGCGGCCTTGTTCTTGACAATGGCGATCCGGGTCTCCAGGTCCGGCGGCTGCACGTCCACCAGCAGGCCCCACTCGAAGCGGGTGCGCAGCCGGTCGTCCAGCCGGCTCATCTCCTGGGGCGGCCGGTCCGAGGTCAGCACGATCTGCCGCCGGGACTCGTAGAGGGTGTTGAAGGTGTGGAAGAACTCGTTCTGGGTCTCCTCCTTGCCGGCCACAAACTGGATATCATCCACCAGCAGCAGGTCCGCCTCCCGGTATTTGACCCGGAAGTCCTGGTTGCGGCCGGTGCGCACGGCCTCAATAAATTCGTTGATGAAATCGTCGCCCTTGATGTAGACAATCTTGGCCGCCGGCCGCTTCTGGCGGATCTCATGGGCAATGGAGTAGATGAGGTGGGTCTTGCCCAGACCGCTGTCCCCATAGATAAAGAGGGGGTTGTAGTGCTCGGCGGGCTGGGCGGCCACGGCCTTGGCCGCGGCAAAGGCCAGTTTGTTGGACGGGCCCACCACAAAGTTTTCAAAGGTGAACTCGTCGCTCTCAAAGAGGTTTTTGGGCTTCTGCTCCTCCGGCGGGGCCTGATTATAGGCCTGGAGTCCGGCGTCGCTTAAAATGCGGATGGAAAAATCCGCGGAGAAGATGTCCTTCATGCTCCCGGCAATGTTCCCGACAAAGCGGTCCTCAATGGTGGAGCGCTTGAAGTCGTTGGGGCAGTGGAGGATCAGGGTGTCCCCCTCCAGGGCTACGGGGGTCACCTCGTCAAACCAGGTATTGATGGTGGTCTCATACAGCTCTGTGCGCATGCGATCGAGCACCATATTCCAGATGTCTTGTATGGAATTCAAGAAGTCGGCTCCTTTCCAAGCGTCCGCAAACCCGTCGGCGCGCAGGTTTTTCTCTAAGCTGCCAGTACAAATAATAGGCAAGATAACAACCTCCATTTTACCAAAAAACAGCCTGGATTGCAACAGATACTTATTCTAAAATAAAAGAATCTTTTTCCCGGACTGCCCACTAAATATGGGTTCATATCCCGCCGGTTTTCCACCAAATGTTGTATACCCCAATGCAACAGGAAAAAAGAAGGGCAAAATTTGCCGGATTTGCGCCTGTGCGGAAGTTTTTGTTGACAGAAACTTCCCTTTTATGTATAATAGTTGACGCGCTATCGCCCCGTCCTGGGGAGAGGGCGCCTGAAAACAGTCGGCTGCGGCACATCGGATGAGACTTCCGGTGCGCTGTCGAGCAGCGGCAGATTCTGCCGCAGGAAATAATCGACAATGAGAAAGAGGTGTATTGCATGTTCCGTACCTACCAGCCTAAGAAGCGCCAGCGCTCCAAGGAGCACGGCTTCCGCAAGCGGATGCGCACTGCCAACGGCCGTAAAGTGCTCTCCCGCCGCCGTGCAAAGGGTCGCGCTCGCCTGACCCATTGAGGGAAGCGGAAAGTGCATCGCAGATAACCAGTAGGGACGGGCAGCGCTGCTCGTCCCTATGCCGCTATCAGGAGAAAGCGGGGAGAGCATGAAGAGAGCGGTGACGCTGAAAGAGAATTATGAGTTCCGCCGGCTCTACAGCCGGGGGAAGAGTGCCGTGGCGCCGGCCATGGTGGTCTACTGCCGGAGAAACGGGCTGGATCACAACCGCTTTGGCTTCACGGTATCCACAAAGCTTGGCTGCGCCGTGGTGCGCAACCGCTGCCGCCGCCGCCTGCGGGAGGTGTGCCGCCTGCGCCAGGGACAGGTGAAGCGGGGCTATGATCTGGTGGTGGTTGCAAGGGGGCGGACCTACAGCGCGCCCTTCCGGCAGCTGCTCTGCCAGTTTGAGCGGACCTGCCAGTCCCTGGGGATCTGGGAGGAGCAGCAATGAAACGGGTGCTCCTGGCCATGATCCGCTTCTATCAGCGCTATATTTCTCCCGGGCTGCCCCCCCGCTGCCGCTATATCCCCACCTGCTCCCAATACGCCGTGGAGGCCATCACCAAATACGGCCCATGGAAGGGCGGGTGGCTGGCATTGAAGCGCTTTCTGCGGTGCCACCCCTTTCACAAGGGGAATTTCTATGATCCGGTCCCCTGAGGGACCCCACGTCCAGACCGCAATCCACTGACGGAGGAAAAAGGAAACCATGACCAATATCATTACCGCGCCCTTTGCATGGGTCATGCGCCTGTTCTATGAGCTCACCGGCTCCTATGGGTGGACGCTGATCCTCTTCACCCTGGTGGTGAAGCTGATCCTGCTGCCCTTCCAGCTCAAGGGGAAGAAGAGCATGGTGCGCATGGGCCGCCTGTCCAATAAGCAGGCGGAGCTGCAGAAGAAGTACGCCAATAACCAGCAGAAGTACCAGGAGGAGCTGCAGAAGCTCTACACCGAGGCCGGCGTGAACCCCATGGGCGGCTGCCTGTGGAGCTTCCTGCCCCTGGCCATCCTGCTGCCCCTGTATTCCATTGTCCGCCTGCCCCTGCAGTATTTCCTGCGCCTGGGCACGGATGTCATCGAGCAGATCCGTACGCTGGCCG
Organism: uncultured Oscillospiraceae bacterium; assembly: GCA_944386995.1. Classification (GTDB taxonomy): domain Bacteria; phylum Bacillota; class Clostridia; order Oscillospirales; family Oscillospiraceae; genus CAJFPI01. The sequence goes on along the minus strand of CALXDF010000160.1, from coordinate 2,265 downwards.
AGAGCGTTGGCTATGTGGCCAGCGGCAGCGCCGCCTATGAGCAGATCAACCTGGCCAAATTTGTCACCGACAACTGGGATAGCTTCCAGGGCAAGTTCGACGGGCTCATGCCCCTGAACTTCCAGTTCCTGGGCCTGGACCTGAGCGCCGCGCCCACCAGCGCCTTCCAGGACTTCCATTTTGAGTGGGCCCTGATCGGTCTGATCCTGATCCCCCTGCTCTCCGGCTTCCTGGGCTGGCTGCAGACCCGGATCACCATGACCTCCAACGGGCAGACCACCAGCCAGCCCGGCATGAAGGGCATGAACATCTTCATGCCCCTGTTCAACGTGTATATCTGCTTCACCCTGCCTGCGTCCCTGGGCATCTACTGGATTGGCAGCAGCGTGTTCTCCATCATCCAGGAGGCCACCCTGGGCCGGTACTACAACAAGAAGATCCAGGCCGAGGAGGACGAGCGGGAGGCGGCCCGGGAGGCGTCCCGCAAGCTGCGGATGGAGGAGGCCAAGCGTCAGGCCGCCGAGCAGCGGGAAAATGCCAAGAGCCAGAAGAAGTTTGAAAAGAAGCAGCCGGAAAAAAAGGTCTCCACCAACGAGGCCGGCCGGGTAGGGGAGCGTCCCTATGCCCGGGGCCGCAGCTATGTGGAGAACCGGTATGACAAAGAGGAGTAACGAGCCATGGCGATGCAGTATATTGATGTGACCGGCAAGACTGAGGCCGAGGCCGTCGAGAAGGCGCTGGGCCAGCTGGGCCTGGAGCGGGACGACGTTTCCGTGGAGATCCTGGAGCGGGCCAAATCCGGCTTCCTGGGGCTGGGCAGCAGCCCGGCCAAAGTCCGCGTCACCTATGAGACGGCGGAGGAGGATCCCGCACCGGCCCCCCGGGAGATCCCGGAGGAGAAGGAGGTTTCTCCACAGCGTGTGGAAAAGCAGGAGGCCCCCAGGGGGGAGCGCCGCCGGGAGAGAAAGCCCCGGGAGAAGCGGGAGCAGCCCGGCGAGAAAAAGGCGGAGCAGCAGAGGGCCGCTGTCCCCGCTGCCGCACCCGTGGATCTGGGGGAGGAGGCCGGCGACGAGAAGGCCCAGCAGATCCGTACCTTCCTCACCGGTCTGCTGGAGCACATGGACAGCGCGGCTGCCATCAAGATCTACCAGCCTGAGAAGGACCGCTACAAGGTCTATCTGGAGGGGGAGAAGATGGGCCAGCTCATCGGCCGGCGGGGGGAGACCCTGGACGCTATCCAGCAACTGACCAACTACGCGGTCAACCGCGACCGGGACAAGCGGGTGCGCATCCATGTGGACGCGGAGAACTACCGGGAGAAGCGGGAGCAGAGCCTGGAGCATCTGGCCCGGAAGGTGGCGGCCAAGGTGGTCAAGTACCGCAAGAGCGTCACCCTGGAGCCGATGAACGCCTATGAGCGCCATGTGATCCATACCGCTCTGCAGGATGTGGAGCATGTGACCACCTTCTCCACCGGCACCGAGCCCAACCGCCGGGTTGTGGTGTCCTACGAGAAGTAAATCCCTTTCCCAAGGGCAGGAGCCGCCGGAGATCACTCCGGCGGCTCTTTCTTTGCCCGCCGGGCAAAGGCGGCTTCCACCTCCCATTTTCGTTTCTGAACTTCGGCAGTCACTGCCGCCAGGGCTGGCGGGGCTTCCCCTGGCCGCAGGGGAACGGTACCGCCCCCCATTTTCTTTTAAGAAAAGAAAACGGGCCGCGGCCGGTCCAAAAGAAAACTTTTTTACGAACAGGGAAGGTCTTGACTATTCAACCGAGTTTTCAGCGGCTTTGCGCCGTCAGCGCTACCGTGCCGTCCTCTTTCCGCGCTTTAAACGCGCTGCTGCGGTGGGCACCGACAGACCGGGAGACGTTTCGCGCCTCCGGACGCGGCCTGCCTCTGCCGCCAGGGCTGACGGGAGGGGAAAGGGTGCCCACCCTCCGGGGGGGCCACCTTTTACCGCCAGTCTTGGCGAGTGAGGAGGAGCTTTCCTCCGGAGGGATACTTTTTGCCCGTGCAAAAAGTATCCAAAAACACGCTTAGGGGATGAAATTGTCGGCCCTTATCGCCAAAGGGCGGCGAACGGTCCTCAAAATTTCACCCCCTAAGAACCCCCAGGATATTACGGGGGCTGCCATCCGGAAAGCTGGGCATTAGGGGCCCCCGCAAAATCGGAGATTTTGTGGGGAGAGGAAGCGCAGCGGAGGGAGCGCGTTTTCGCCGCAAGGCGGAAACAAGCGATCTGCAGCTTGCGCTGACGAGGCGGC
>CALXDF010000159.1 GCA_944386995.1 uncultured Oscillospiraceae bacterium | reverse complement strand
GGCCGCCGTCTTCTGCTGCAGCTTCAGCTCCCAGCGGTCATAGGCCCCCATCTCGTCGGGCTGCTCGAACTTCCGCATCTTCGCGTGGGCGGTGAGCACCACATGGACGCCCCGATCCACGAGCTCCTCCAGGAGGTTCAGCAGCGCCCCGAACTTCTCGGCCAGGTACACGTAGCCCTTGCCGTACCCGAAGTCTTCGATGCCGCCGACGTGCTTTTCAGCGCACACGCTGGCGGTACAGAGGGCCTCCGCCCAGTCCGCCGTGTCGATCACCAGGGTAGAGCACAGGTCCCGCTCCTCCTTGACGAAGCGGACCTGCTCCATGAGCATGGTCCAGCTGGTGGGCTTCTCCAGCCGCCGCACATCCATCCGCCGGGTGCTGCCCTCTGTGTCGATGAACAGTGGGCGGGGGAACTGGGCGGCCAGGGTGGACTTCCCGATCCCCTCCGGGCCGTAGATGACCACCTTCATGGCCCCGCCCAGCTTCCCCTCTATGATCTTCATCTGCCGCATCAAAACTCACCCGCTTTCCACTCCGCAGCCGCGGCGGCGGTCTCTACCGCCTTCGCGTAACCGTCCTCGATGATGATGGAGCACTCCTCCCCGGTGGACACCCGGGTGGCGATGCCCTGGAGGCCCTCCGCCTCCATCCACGCGCCGAACTCCCGCAGGGTCTCCAGGTCCATCTGCTCCAGCTTGTCCAGCAGCACGAAGCCGCACTGGGGCTTTAGGGCCCGGACGATGGCCGTGGAGACCTTCAGCTGGTCGCTGCCGCTCATGCAGTCCCAGGGCTTCCCCTGGTAGGTCAGCTCCCCCTGCTCCACGGACAGCTCCGGCAGAGGGAGCTTCGCCCCCTGGAGCAGGTCCGTCTTCCGCTGGCGAACCTCCCCGATCTCCACGGTCAGGGCGTCGTACTGGTCCTGGTAGGCCTTCGCGTCAGCCTCCGCCCTGGCCTTGTCCTGGTTGGTCCGCACCTTGATGTTGACGGCCTCGATGTCCCGGATGTCCCGCTCTAGGGCCTCTGTGGATTCGTCGTGGAGATCCAGGGCGGACTTCCGGGCGATGTCGCAGTCGGCGCAGACGGCCTCGTACTGCTCCTGGAGCTCATCCAGCCGGCGGCGGAGCTCCTGCTTCTCCCGCTCCAGCTGCCGGGCCCGCTCCCGCTTCCGCTGGTTCTCTCCGTTCTGGGCCAGGATGCTCTGCTGCCGCTGGATCAGGTCATAGGCGGACACCAGCTCCTGGGGCGCGTCGGGCCAGCTGGGCAGCTCCTTGGCGTACTTGGCCTTCTGGTCGGCGATCCGCCCGATGGCCAGCCGCTCCTCATACAGCTCCCGCTCACTCTTCTCCAGCACCTCCACCTGGTCCTCCAGCCCGATGACCCGCAGCAGCGTGGCCGCCTTCTCCCGGCTGGTGGATTCCATGAACTTGGGCAGGTCCAGGGCGAAGCTCTCCACGAAGGTGTTCAGCAGCTGCTGACCCGCCCGGCGGCCGGTCTCGTCCGTCACCTTCAGGTCGCTGTTCTTCCCGGCCCGCTCCACCACGATCCCGTTGGACAGCTCCAGCCGAATCCGGGGCGGCAGAACCGACCCGTCCCGGTGGGACTGGGAGGGCCGGTAGCGGTCCCCGCCCAGCCCCCAGGCGATCACGTCCAGCGCCGAGGTCTTTCCCTGATTGTTCCTTCCGCCGATGATCGTCAGGCCGCTCTCGCTGGGAGACAGCTGGATCGCCTTGATGCGCTTGACGTTTTCCGCCTCAAGCTGCGTTATTTTTACCGACATCCTTGACAAACCTCTCTTTCCCTCATAAAATGGAAGTAGATCAGTTGCGATTGCCGATCTACCCGCCCCGGACAGGTGTAGGAGACCTGTCCGGGGCACTTTTTCATTGTTCACTGTCCGCCGCCACCCACACCTCTGCCGTGGTGACGCCCAGGTCCTCGGCCTCCTGGTGGGTGGCCACGCAGATGTCCACGTGATTGCCCCCGACCGCCCCGCCGGTGTCGGCGGCCAGGTAGGCCTGCCCGTCGATGATGACCGTGCTCCCAAGGGGGATCACCTCCGGGTCCACCGCCACCACCCCCGGCGTTACAGGGAGGCCCGTGGCCGTCAGGCCGTCGCCGTCCCCGCAGACGTGCTCGTAGGCCTCGCAGCAGTAGTAGGTGACGGTACACTCGCCGATGTACTCATAAGCCCCGATGGCCTCGTAGGCTTCCGCCTGGGCCTGCCGGGCCTCTCGGTCGGCATCCACCCGGGCGGCCAGCTCACCGTAGGCCGCCACGGCGTCCTCCTCGATGGCTCGGGCGGCGCGGTACCGGGTCTCCAGGTCCTCTATGGCCTCGTCCCGGCTGAGGATAGCTATGTACTGCACGACGTTTATCGCTGTGCTCAACGCCAGCAGCCCCACCGCCGCCCGCTGCCAGGACGCCAGATCCCGGCGATGCTGCCGGGCAATCTCTCTCGTCATGCCGGCGCCTCCGTTTTCTCCATCGGCGTCGTGCTCCTCTCGGCGATCCGATTTGCGTCCTGGATTTCTTTCAACTTTGCTACGCCTCTTCGAATCGTTCCTTCAACATCTTGTTCCCCCTTTCTAACATAAACCCTTCCCTCGCAAGTCTCGAAGTTCCATGAAGCATAGCTCCGGTCAGTGTAACCGACAAAAACTAGCACATGATCATGGAAAAACATAGCTGCCATACTTGACAATTCCTTTCTGTCACTCCATAATAGAGCTGTAATTGCTCGGATGCTATTCGAGCACGGTTTAGGCTTCATACTCAGACGCTTTGGTCGGTTGGCTGAGTATGGGGCCTTTCTCTTTTGCCTGCGCCAGCTCCCCTCCTTTCTCGGTTTGGCTCGTCAACCTCGACCCGGCGGATACCGCCAACCGCATAGGGCTCCGATTCCGCTGGGTCTGTCCCCAGGCGAAGCAAGGAGATCACATCGTCCAAGTTGATCAAGGCCTTATTCCCAGCCCAGACAACTGGCACCGATCCGGTTTTCACCAGCTGGCGTATGTAGTACTCCGTGACTTCCGTGCCTGGATCGACAGCCCTGATCTCGGCCACGATTTTCGCGGCGGTCCTCATGCGGGGGATACGCACTTGATCCATCTGACAGCCCCCCTCCCCCTTGGACCTTTAGGCAAGTCCCTGGCACAGCAAACGGAAGGTCTCCCGGCCTTTCGGGGTAATCAACGTCTGCGTGCCGCTCCACTGGGTCTTTTCGTTGAAGCACTCTTTCACCTCGAAGAGTCCGCTGTTCTTGTCCTCGTAGGGGAGGAGCTTGCCCTTTTTGTCCCGGTAGATGAACTTCTTGGCCAGCAGGAAACTCACGAACTTCTTCGGCGGGATCTCGAGCTGTTTCGCCGTCTCCCGGAAGTTGGTCAAAAGGTTTCTATCTACCAGTTCATCGAAGTAGGCCGCTTTGGGGGCCATGATCTGATTGTCCACTGTGAGCTCAGAGTTGATAGCCTTGATCTTCTTCAATTCCTGCTCAGCGTAGCGGAGCGCCCGCGACATGACCTTCTCCGGGCTGTTCCAGTCCCGTTCCAGCGCCAAGAAATACTGCCGGGCAATCTTGCCCTTTTCGTTTCGCTGGATCATGCAGATCTCTTTGGCCATGTCGATGGAGAGGGCGGCATCCTTCATACTCTGAGGCCCACCCGCAGGGTTATGGACAAAAATGTCCGTGACTGCATAGTCCTCATTTTCGGTGAATCCGTATTCACACATACGAGGGAACCACTTGTGATAGGGAGTTTCTACCTCCAGAAAATTATGTAGCTCCCGCGCAGATACAGCTGGCTTTTCACCCGAATAATCCACTTTGATCAGTTCGTTCATTGTGATTCTCCTTTCGTTTTGCACTTTTATTTCTACCGTGATATACTTGCAAAAAAGGTGGTGACTGAAATATGTTGACAAAAGAACAATACCAGACCTTGCGTCGATATCGTGACACACCCTACATCCAGGTCAGCCAGTCTGGTTTGTCCAGCAGGGAGCAGTATCTTGCGGACCAGGGATACATAGAGCCAGTTGACTTTGGCGCAGACGAAATAGGCGGGGTCCTACAAATCTTCACAAAAGCCTACCGCATCACGCAGCCAGGCCGAGCTGCTTTGGCTGAGTATGAGCAGCGGCGCAGAGAGCGCTGGTTCCAGGTGTTTCTCGTTGTATTAGGCGCCGCCCTTGGGCTTGCGCTTGACCGGCTCATTTGCTATCTGCTCGGCTAGTTCGTTGTACATGGCCCAAAACCGGAAAAATGGCCCATAGTCATCGCTCTCGCCGCCATCCAACATGACCTTATGGACCATGCCGGACTCCAACGCAGCCATCATGCCGATCCCCTTAAGGGATGAAAGCTTTAATTTTTTCCTTGTGGCTCTGCGCCGTCGCATCTCAGCCATTTCGGTATAACTGTCCCAAAATCGGTTGAACAGTGCTTCGTCATACCCTTCCGCCCCATCTTGTTCGATTTCCGGGAGGAAGCCGGTTTCTATCGCCGCTATGAGGGCGGCCCCCTTCAGCGTAAGTTTCATCCTTCCTCACCTCGCCTCCACTCTCACTCCCGATCTAAAAGGGCTGCCAGCTCGTTAAAAAGCCTTCTGGCGCAGTCCTCGGACTTCTGCAGCCGGGACCAGGAATCGGGATACAACACACCACGAGCATCACAGGCATGCAGCAATCGATATTTCAAAGACGCAGCATCCCAGCAGGCTTCGGCGACGTGGCACAGGGGAAGATTCGTACGACCTACCGCAGCGGCCTTGAAAGCTGCCTTCCTCCGTCTCTCTGACAGGCGGAACTCCGCAAGCGGGTCCCGCAACTTCTCCCCGCACACGCAACAGTAATTCCCTGTCACTGCCGCTCCGCATTTACTACAAAACATCTTTCGCTCTCCTTTCATAGTCCGGTTTATTGACCATCGGATACGGTATTCTGCTCAGAAAGAAGCTCGTCCACGGTTACACCGTAAAGTTTTGCAATTTCAATTAACCGCTTTGCCGTTGGCATCGTAACGCCCGTTTCCCACTGATATACCGCCGCATCGGAAACCGAAAGTTTATCCACAACTTGGGCGACAGACATGCCAGCTTTGACCCGCGCCTCCCGAAATCCCATTTTCTCACCCCCCATATACTAAGTTTTACTTGACAGTGAGGCGAAACTATTATAATATAGGAAGTGCCAACAGCCCGTATTATTAAGGTTCCGCCAAGTAGAAGCTAGGTTTTTCTTTGCCCAACCTCAGAACTTAGTATATACTAGGTTTTCAGGAATGTCAAGATAAACTTAGCAAACACTAGGCGACGTTTTGACCAAAATTGGAGGGGTTAAAATGTCTAATTCGCCGATAGTTGCCAGAATTAACGGATTACTGGCAGAGAAAGGAATTCCAAAGCAAAAATTTTATGAAGATTGCGGCATTACATCTGCCTCGTACTCTTTATGGAACAAAGGGAAAACAACTCCTAGAATGAAAAATTTAGAGACTATTGCTCAATATCTAGGAACAACTACTGAATATTTACTGACTGGTATTGAAGAAACAAAAAAAGCGCCCACCCCGGAGAGCGAGCGCAACAGAGACAGAGAATTAAATCCAGCGTTTTTCCGCTTAAAGCAAGGGTTAGAACCCTACGATATTTCAGAATCGGATGTAGATTTTTTGCTTAAGGTGTACAAAGCCCACATCGAAAAGAACGAGCAGGAGTAATTTTGTTGATGGGATATAACGCTAAAAAAGATCTGTATGAGCTGGTGGATCGTGTGCGAAGAAACGCTGGGATTTCTATTGGAACCCCTATACGCGTCCTATCACTTTGTCAGACACTTCGTGATGTCAGTGTCGTCTTCCATGAGTTTGATACTCAAGGTTTCTGCGGTGCTGCTTTTGCAGGGCCCAAGGAAAACACCATTGTCCTCAATAATACTCGCTCCAGAATCGAACAAAATTTCGATTGTGGTCACGAGCTCATACACCTGTTGAAACATCGCGGCTTAAATGGCGGGATATTTCAATGCTTCAGCACCCAAAATAGTTTTTTGGAATGGGAAGCAAACGAGGGGTCCGCACAGCTTATTGTCCCGTATCAAGATTTTATTCCCCGATTTGTGTCCTGCCTGCAGAGCAATTATCCTGTTTGGGGTATTCAAGAAGAACTTGCAGAATTTTATGGCGTTTCCTCTCAGGTAATTCGCATCAGGCTCAACAGTCTAAGCTATGAAATAGATCAATATCGTCGTGGTGTACCCCTGGAAGGGCTCGAACTGTTGTCGCGATCAAAACAGCAGAAGCGCGGTATTCATCCAACCTGCTACGACGCCCTCTTGGACTTTCCTTTGGATTGGTGCTCAACAATTGGTTGACTGACGACTTAAGGAAAATCCGCAGACGCTTGCGGATTTCGCTCTGTGCCCCACTCCCTGTTTCACGGCATGGGGGCAAAATGAAAAAGCCCCGCTGATCACAACGATGCAAAGAAGTGCACGGACTAACGATTCGTTAGGTCGTCAACAGAATAAGAATAAAAAAACCGCCCTCGGTGGTGGCACACCGAGAGCGGAGGAGATGCAAAGGTCCAGACCATCAAATCACGGCCCCTTTGCGCCCTTTAGTATATCATACCGGGCGCGAGGGTGCAAGCACGAAAGGAGAGATCGCACCCTATGGCGACCATTCAAAAGCAGGGGCGAGGATACAAGATCACCGTCTCCCAAGGCTACGACTACACCGGCAAGCGCATCCGGCAGTACATGACCTGGACGCCGGAGCCAGGCATGACCGACCGGCAGGTCAAAAAGGAGCTGGAGCGGCAAGCCGTACTGTTCGAGGAAAAGGTTAAAAATGGGACCGTGGCAGACGCCACCATCCGCTTTGCGGACTTCGCGGACAAGTACATGGCTGAGTATGCCCAACTCTACTTGAAGCCCAAGACCGTACACACCTATGCGGAAAACCTGGTACGGATCAACCAGGCCATTGGGCACATTCGGCTCCGCGATCTCCGCACCGCCCACATCAACAGTTTTTACCGCAACCTCCAGGAGAGTGGCATCCGAAACCGTGTTACAGCCGTCTGTAAGCTGGACCTGCGAACCAAGATCGGCACCCAGCGTGGAGCCTTGACCGCCTTTGCCAAAAAGGCCGGTGTCGGCCGGGCCACGGTCAACCAAGCCATAGCGGGAAAGCCGATTAGTCTGGTGTCCGCCGAAGCCATAGCGTCGGCCCTGGGGATAAAAACTAGCGCGGCTTTCGCTACTACAACTCACAGAGAGGCGCTGGCTCCGGCCAGTGTAATTTCCTATCACCACACGCTATCTTCCATCCTTTCACGTGCGGTGAAATGGGGATACATCCCCAGCAATCCGGCGGACGCAGCGGAGAAGCCCAGCTTAGGGCGCAAGGAGGCCGCCTACCTAGAGGAAGCTGACGCCCGGCGGCTGCTGGAGTTGCTGCAGACGGAGCCCATCCGCTGGCGGGCGGTTATCACTTTCGACCTGCTCTCCGGTCTGCGCCGGGCGGAGCTGCTGGGGCTCCGCTGGCAGGACGTGGATCTGGATGGGCATACCATTACCATCCGACAGACCTCCAACTACCTGCCGGGCTTAGGCGTCTACGTGGGCACACCGAAAACTTCTACTTCAGTCCGCCCCCTGCCGATCTCAACAGCGGCGGTCTTACTGCTGCTGGAGTATCGGCAATGGCAGGATGAGCAGCGAGGCAAGCTTGGGGATGCCTGGGAGGATCAAGATGGCCGGGTGTTCACCACCAATACTGGCGCCCCAATTTTCCCGGACAGCGTTACACAGTGGTTTAGCGATTTCATCGCCAGGGCCGGCCTTCCAAAGGTGACCGTCCACAGTCTGCGGCACACTTACGCCTCGCTGATGATCGCTGACGGCGTCCCGCTGGTAGTTGTGTCCCGGCAACTTGGCCATGCTCAGGCCTCCACCACATCAAACATCTACGCCCACGTCATATCCTCTGCACAGGCAAGAGCTATGCAAACCTTTGATCGATTCAATGACATCGTAACGAGACAGGATGCTACAGAGTCTGCAGCGCCCGAGAACGATATAGATGATATAAAAGCGGCTGGGGAATAGCGCTCCAGCCGCTTTTCTTATGTATCGTGTGGTAATTTCTTGCAAGATTGGACGCTAAATAGACGCTAAAACAGAAACTTTCCCAGGCCTACAAAAAAGCAAAAACCCTAGAACCGTTGAGGCTCTAGGGTTCTTTTGGAGCTGGAAATCAGACTCGAACTGACGACCTGCTGATTACGAATCAGCTGCTCTACCGACTGAGCTATTCCAGCATCCATTTTTATCTGTCCCGTAGTCACCGCCGGCAGGGCAGCCTGGACAGCGCATCAACTATACCACATCTCCCGCCCGCCGTCAAGTCCGTTTCCCAACCCCGGGCGTTTTTTGTGGGACAACAGGGCGGAAAAAGCAGCTCACGTCTCTGCGCTCC
>CALXDF010000158.1 GCA_944386995.1 uncultured Oscillospiraceae bacterium | reverse complement strand
AGAGTGTGGAAAGGTATGCCTATTATCAAAGCCTCCCCCTGGAGGACTGCGAGTTGATGGAAGACAGCGTAGAGGCCGTGACAGACGTCTATGAATTCTCCCTGGGTATATTGACCAGGGTAATTACGCTGAACGAGAATATGGAATTTGACGAGAACGGCATTTGGCGGGACGGCCCTGCGACGAGATCTGATCAGGTCTACATCCCGGTGATCCAGCGCAACGCCGACGGAACCTACACCGGGATGGTCTACCGCGTACCGGAGGAATTACAGTATCCATAACGCGCACCGTTCACGTTTTATTCAAGGCGCGGGTTTTGAATTTTCCGGCCCATAATCTGACCCGGAACCCCTGGAACAGGCGTAACCGGCCGGATGGAATACCGCCGCCTGCAATGAACCGGAGGATCCCCCCAGCTTCACTTGCGACCGTGAGCCAGGGGGGAGGGAGTATTTGAAGCGGGTGCTGTACGTGCGGAGAAGGGTATATTTGCAGACCGCTGCGATTGTTTCCGCAGACCTTTTTTCAGGAGACCCTGGCCCTCTGGTTGGGCCGGATGTCAGCACGGACAACGGGCGTGCCCGTATGACAGCGGAGCGCTGCGGAAGCTTTTGGATACAGGACAGGCAGAATAAAAAGCGGCCAGCAGCGAAAAGCTGCTGGCCGTAAAAACGGAGTCCGATTCCATCCTCCTGACGGAGACCTGTTTCAAGAGACTGTGCCGCCTCCGCGTTTTGCCCCCCATAAGCCGGACGGCGGTTATGCCTGGGAGGCCTCGGGATCGTTGGAGGACAACCCGCCGCTGCCATTGACCTGTTCGGGGACATCCTGCCGGATCCAACGGTTTGGAAAATGCCGCTCTGGCCGGACTGATATCCGATGAGGGAGTAACCCTGACCATCGAAGCAGATGGGGATGCTGGCAAGGTAGATTTGGTCGTACCCGTCTTCTGTTTCCGGGAAGGTCAGGTCATTGGCCAGCTTATAATATACCATATCGTTTGTATCACCGGGGATATCGCCCAATCCTATGGCCAGGAATTCATCCGCCGTATAGATGATCCGGGGGTCCTCCACCGTTCCGGCACCACGCTCCCAGCGGATCGTAATACCGTAGTTGATGCCTTGCATGTACAGATCATCGAAAGTATCAGCTGCGATATCCTCTCCGTTATACTGCAGCGCCCCGAAGGACTCCACCACAATTTCTCCAGCGCCGGCAGAATCTCCCGTCGGAATGGGAACCCCGCTGCCGTAGGTGAACGTAAAGACAGCCTCGCCGCTTGCGTCACCGGTGCAGGAATATCCGGCTGTCTCCATGGCTTCCGCGAAATGGGTGTGTCCGTCCGTGTCGATGGTGATGTTGTACGCTATCCCCTCCCAGTCGGGATAGAGGGTGATGGCAGCCCCAGCCTGGCCGGCGTAGTTGGCCCAATCAAACCCTGTACTCTGTGCCGGGTCGGTATACAGGCTGGCAGCAATATAGCCCCGCATCAGCTCCAGCCCCATCAGATCGGTGCCATACTGTACCTTGAGGCCGGTGGCCTTCGGCTCCTCGTGGGAGTCATCAACGATATTCAGAGTGTAGGTTTGACAAGCATAGTAGTACGCAACCACCGTGGATCCGTCATTTTCCAGAGTGACCGTCTGCGCTTCGGGAGATCTAAAACCGGGGTAAGATCGGACCTCCGGTGTGACTTGCGTTGCCCCGTAGGGCGCAACACACGACTCCTCAATGGGCTCCTCAACGCCGCCGGTGTAGGTCAGACCATAGCGCCATGTTGTTGTGCCTTCGTCGCCCGAAACGAAGTACCAGGAGCCGTCTGCATCGGTGGATTGCAGATAATGCCGCACGGTGTATCCGACGCCGGCTTCCCATTGGGCGTAGACAGTAAGATCTGCCGGGGGCATTTCACTGAGACTGTTATACACCGTTTCCCCATTCTGGGAAGCCCAGCCGGCCAGACCGTGCCCCTCGCGCTGTACATCGCCGGTGGACAGCAGTGGCAGTGCGGCTCCCCAGCGCACCTGGACGGCGGCGGACACATCGGGGGCAAAGCTTGCGCTGCTGTCCGGTGTATTCAGATCAAAGGCAAGGGTGTATTCTGTTCGGGGGTACTCTACCCGCACCACGGTGGCGCCGCTGGCGGCGATAGTGGCAGTTGTGTCATAGCGCCCCGCCTCATACAGGGTTGAGCTGATGTCCTCCGGGCGGGTGACCGTTACCGCTCCGCCAGCGACGCCGGTCAGACTGTCGATGTAGGCCGGTTGGGAGGGGTAGGACCCGTCGGCGTTTTGCAGGTAGTGCTCCACCTGGTAGGGAATGTCGCCGCCTGCGTTCCAGGTGAGGTAGAAGGTAATGTTTTCATCCGGCATGGTTTCCGGAACGGTGCCATACTGCGGCCGGTTTTCTTCGTCCAGCCAGTACCACAGGGGCGTGCCGCTATCGTCAGGCACCTGGGGGAAGGAGGAGATGGCCTCTTTGCCGGGTTCGCCGGCGGTGAAGCAGGTGCGGCCCCAGATCCGGCCGCTCACGGCTTCCTGGAAGGTGGCCGTGTGGAGGTTGTCCCGGGTGTAGCGTACCTTGATCACCGTGGAGCCGTCGGCGTTGACGGCGGCGGCGGTGTAGGTCCCCAGCCCGCAGTTTTCGTATTGGTTCTGCTCAACTGCAGCGGTCTCGCCGGTGGTGCCGACCATAAAGTCGGTGTCGGCCAGGGTGTAGGTGCCGTCCTCCTGCTGGACATAGTGCTCCACTCTGTAGGGGATATCCGTGTCGGGAGCCAAGGTGGCCGTGTAGACCACATCTCCGTTCCCCAGGACAAATGTCCCTCCCGGCGCGACGGAAGTGCCGTCGCTGCCGGTCCACACGCTGCCGGCCTCCATGTGATAGCCATCAGGAGGGGTTATTTCCGGCACGGTGACCGTGGCGCCGTATGGATATCGCCCGTTATACTCCGCAACCAGATTTTCAGGGTCTGCTGTATCGCCGGCATAGTACAGGAAGCTGACAAGATGCGTTTCCCGGTCATAGTAGCACTCCAATGTGGTGTCCGGGAATTGCAGCCGGGCGGTTTCCTGGAAGCCAGCCTTGGAATGGAACCCCTCGTCCGGCGTGTAGTCGTCGCCGGTGATGTAATCCCCCACCAGTGCTTCGTGGGTTGTGGTTTCCTGATAGACATAGATCTGTCCGCCGATCTGCCGGGTCTCCGTGCCTTCCGGGATCGATGCTCCGTCCGCCGCCTCGTAGTAGCGGTCTACGGTGTACTCCACCGGGATGCGCTCCCAGTTGGCATAGTAATAGGTGGCCCGGCTGTCCGGAGTGGGCATGATGTCCGGCAGGGCACACTCCTGGCCGGAGGCATCTGTCCAGTGGGTAAATCGATATCCCCATCTGCTGTCCAGGACAGAATGGATGTAGTCCCAGTCATAGTTGGGCGCCTGGTTATATCCCCCGTTGTACTCGATCCAGCTGGGTGTGGTTCCGGTGATCAGAAAGATCTGATAACCGCCGGGGAGAATCTTATTCCAGCGGAAGGGGATTGTGTACTGGATGGGTACGGTGCTGAACGCCAGGCAGCCGTTGTCCCCCTTCCAGGTGATGACCACCTCGCCCTCCTCAATAATGTCCAGATCGGTGTAGGGCGTCTGAGCCCAGAGAACGTGATACTGAGGATCATAGCGGACCGCGCCGTTGGTGGTGGTAATTTCGAACGCATCCCAATCATAGGAGCGGGTTGTCTCTTCTCCCGTCTTCAGATCCATGGTGACCAGGGTGGGCTTTGCATTGGGCAGCCCCGCCGGGTTGGCGAACGAAAACTCGATGGGGGAGTAGGTCTGGTCGGAAACCCAGACCACCGGGTAGCGGTTGCCTGCATTCCACAGGGGCAGCTGAACGGAGAAGATCTCCGGATTCCAGCTGAGCAGACCGCCGATAGCGGACAAGTTGGCGCTCATCTCCGCGTAGAGTCCCACCTCCACATACATGGCTCCCGCAGCCTGTGAGGTCGTCCCCTCGCCCTCAAGATGGTGAAGCTGATAGTAGAAGTAGCCGTAAAGCTCGATGTAGGGGCCGATTTCCGCGGTCAACTCCACACTGGCTACTGCCTTGTGGATCAGTGCCACGCCAATGGTCACACGCAGCCCCGTCCGCAGGCCCAGATTACCCAGGACATACACATCCAATGTGTACTGCTCCGGCACCAGGGATATGGTGTCGCTGGTGGCAGTTCCGTCAAAGACCCGGATGGTGAAGATGTACCGGCGGCCCAACTCATAGGTGAAATCCAGACCAATGTAGACGTTCACGTTGCCGCTGACCACAAAATCAAAGTCAATATAGACCGTAATGATTTTTGCCAGGTTCTGCTTGACGTGGAGGATCCGCTTGGAGAAGAGGTCTACCCACTCACTGTCGTTCTGAAGCATTTCCTGGTACCGTTCCGCCAGGCTTTCCGCAGTATCTGCGTCTCCACCGTCCCCTTCCAGCAGGGACTTGATTTCGTCGGCGAAGTTGGTCAGTTCCTCGATCTGCTCCGGGGTATCGGCCTGCCCGTCGTCGGAGATCACGTCCACATC
This sequence comes from uncultured Oscillospiraceae bacterium, assembly GCA_944386995.1. GTDB lineage: Bacteria > Bacillota > Clostridia > Oscillospirales > Oscillospiraceae > CAJFPI01. Next base: position 23,542 of record CALXDF010000158.1, on the reverse strand, counting down.
GATGTCGATGTCTGTGAAGGTGTACACATCTACGTTGGCCGTCACCTCGAACTCGTCAATCCACCAGATGATATACGACCAATTATCCCAGATCACATCCACAGAGGTGCTGACGCCGATGCGCAGCTCCTGGACAAATGTGGGGTCGAATTCCAGCCGCAGGTCCCATCCGCCGCTCTGTGTGATAACCAGAGTGAAAGGGATGTTCAGCGCCACCCGGAGGCCGTCCATGCCGGAGAAATGCTCCAGAGTGGTGCTGACGCTGGCCCGGGGAATCCCCAGCTCAATGCGGACCCGGTTCCCGCCTGTTCCGCCGGAGGCCGCCGGGAGACCGGCGCTGCCGGCAGCAATGGAACCGGAGCCGACAGCGTTGCCCGTCAGCGAGGACAGGCCAAGCGGATCCCGCACCTGCTCCAGACTACTTGTCTGGAGTGCCAGCCGGGCGATTTCCTCGGCCGCAGCCCGGGCAAAGCCGCTTTCTTCCGCTTCCGCCTCGAGACTGTCCTCCAGATCGGAGATATCCTGTTCCGTCATCATGGCGCCCACGTCCACATCGCTCTCTACATAGGTGTTCATGGAGTCTAGAATCTCTGGAAGCGCTACTTCCTCATAGGTAATGGTGTATGTGCCGCCGTTCGATATCACATCGGTGATCTGAACATACTGCTGCATGGCCTCTGCGCTGAAATTTCCGCCCTGGTCCGACGCAGGGTCCAGGTAACCGGAGTAGAAAGCGATATAGTCCCCGGTGTCCACTGCGGCGCTGGAGTCCAGACCCATGTCGGTATAAAAATCACCGGAGAATACGAAGGCGCTGACGGGAACGGTGATCGTATGATCCCGGGCTGTGTCCAAATAGCTGCTGGGCAGAGGGAACATATCGGGGGTGGCCACGACTTCCTCCATCTCCGCGCCTTCAAAGGTGTATGTGCTGCCCTCGCTGCTGAGGATCTTCACATAGGAGATGATCCCGGTGTTTTCTGGGTCGTCATTTGTGTCCCGCGCATCAGGATGCTTCCCTTCGTAGACGGCTACAATGCTGCCGGCCGGGATTGTTTGGCCGCTATAGGCAAATGATCCGCTGGTATCCTTGCCGGCGTTCTGCTGCATGCCGTTCTCGCCCACCGCGACCAGGGCCAAGTCCAGGCTGTCCACCTGTTCGCCGTTGACAATAATGTTGCTGATCTCCCCGGCGGGGATGAAGACTATGCCGTCGGCAAGCTTCAGATTCAGCTCCTCCTGCCGGACCACGGTGAAATCGTATTCCCGCACAGATGCCGGATGGCCGTCGAAAGTCAGACGGTCGTCGTTCAGGACGATTTTGTAGGTGTGACCGGGGGCAAATTCGCCCGTCCACTGGGGGGTACCAGCCGCATCAAAGGAAGTGTAGTCAATATGCCGCCCTGTGATGATATAGGTGCCGCCGCTGCCGCTCACCTGGATGCATCCGGTGAGGGCGCTGCCGTTTTCGTCTATGGCACTGAGGTCGGTCGCAATCACCAGATCCGCGACCAGATCTGCGGTCAGGGAACTGTCCGAACTTTTCACCGTGATGGAGAAACCGGGGCCGACATCCTGCGCGGTGGCTGTTGTCTGGTTCTCTGCTGCGTCCGGCGTGTAGTACAGGCCTGATGCGGAACCACCCGGATCAGATGGGTCGGAGGAACCTCCTCCGCCGGAACTGGCATTCCCTGTCTTGCCGGTCTCCTCTTTTGCGCCGGTGCTTGTCAGATGGGTATCCACGCGCATGCAGAGCATGGCCGCCTCGGCCCGGGTGAGCTGACGGTCAGGGGCAAAGTTGTTGTCACCATCCCCCTGGAAAATGCCGCAGCGCCACAGGGCGGCCGCAGCCTCCCGGGCATAGACGGGAATGGCGCTGTAGTCTCCCGGCAGGCCGTCGGTGACCGTCTCGGGGAGATGTGCGTCAATGTGCTGAAAATACCGCCAAAGAAATGTGGCCATCTGGGCCCGTGTAATGGGATCGTCGGGGGCGAAGCGTCCCTGCCCCACGCCGTCGGCAATCCCGGCGGCTGCCGCCCAGGCCACATAAGGCGCATACCAGCTGCCCGGCGTCACATCGGTAAACGCGGATGTGCCGGCATAGTCTGCCGGGTCTGCCTGGGCCAGTCGCCCCAACACAGTTGCCATCATGGCCCGGGTCATCGTCCCGTAAGGCGAAAACTCCGCAGCTGAGGTTCCCTGGAAGAGGTCGTGGCTGTAGACATACTCCACGGCGTCGTGGAACCACGCGCTCTCCGGCACGTCCGAGAACGTCCCAGAGGCGTTTCGGCCCGCCGCACGATGCTCCGGCTCCGCCGCAATGGCCTGAGCCGGAAGGAGCGCCACCAGCAGGAGAACTGCCAGCGTCAGCGATAAGAGCCGTTTTCCGATCTGTCTCATTTTCTCATCTCCTTTTTGGCCTTGCATGTCTTCAGGGCTGCCGCTTTCCTGACGGCAATCCTTTGACGAGCTTGTGCGGAGGAAAACACACTGCCCCCGGCCCAAACCCAATTTCTTCATTCATTATACCATTTGACTGGGGAGGACCGCGGTGCCGTTTACGTCAAAAAGCGTGCCGTTTACGTCGCAGAGGCAGAAATGACTTGCTGCTGCGGCCCTGCATTGATACAATAAAATCAATGCATCCTGAGAGGAGGGGATCAAGCTGAAGAGGCTGATGCAGGCGGCGGCTGTTCTGGCCTTTCTGGCCGTTGGTGTGGCGGCCCTGCTTTATCTCAACGCCTTTACCCATTCAGGGGAGAACTTCTACTATCTGGAATGGAGTGATGCCAGCGTGGTGTCAGCGGATGGGGCAGAGACCGCTTTTGACCCGCTGGGGATCCCCCCTGCGCTGGCGGAAGGGGAATACTACCGCTTTGCCGCCGCCATGCCGGAGCGCGAGGGTGAGAACTATCTGGTTTTCGAGGTTACCGGCCTGGATTTGACCCTGTCTTTGGACGGCAGGGAACTCTATTCCTCTACCGCTGCCCAGGAGGAGGGAACCGTTAATCTGGGCCAGATTCTTTTACCCATCCCCCGGGGGGAGGGGGAGATGCTGGTGCTGACCTGCCGGCTTCTGGAGCCGGACATCACCCTCTTTCCGCCCCTGGTGCGGCTGTCCAGGGATCCTCGGGACACCCGGGGTTCCATGGCTGCCGCCAATCACTACGGCATTTCCGCCGGAGCTGCCGCCCTAGTCTGGCTGCTGGCCTGGGGCCTGTTCCTGCTGGGGCTGGTCCACAGACAGCCGGACTGGAGCCTGCTGCCCCTGTCCCTGGCGGCCGCCATTCTGACCATATACTACCCTGCCATAGAGGGCGGCTGGTATTTCCTGCCCGAAGAATTGGTCCCTGTTTTTGCCTGGGCCGGCTTTCGTTTGACCATCCTGCTGGCGCTTGCCGCCTTCCTGGCTATGCACCGCAGCAAAGCGTTCTGGATAAGCTTAGGCAGGGTGACAGCGTGGAGCGCGGGGCTGCTACTGTGCGCCTATTTCCTCTCCCGTGTCCGAGGGGGATATCTGGCCTTCTATCTGGAGCTTGAGCTGCCGGTGCTGTTTCAACAGGGCTTTTCCAGCGGCCTGCTGTACTGGTTCACCCTGTGGCTGGTCACGGTATGCACCGGCCTGTCTGCCCTGACACTGGTCCGCTCCATCTACACAGCCAAAGCCAATGTGCAGGCCCTTCAGATCAAAAATGAACTCATCATGGAAAATTATCAGACGCTGCTGGAGAAAAACACGGAGACGCTCCGCCTGCGCCACGAGTGGAGAAATCAGCTGCTGTCCCTGCGCATGCTCCAGGAAAAAGGAGACCAGGAGGGCTTGTGTGCCCGCCTCAGGGAGCTGGGAGACGAACTGGAGTGCTTGACGCCCAGGCTGTACACCAACAATCTGACGGTCAATACCATTTTACAAAAGGCCGCCGCCAGGGCGGAGCGGCAGAGCATCACGTTCACCTGCCAGGTCCAGGTTCCCGGGGAACTGAACATCGACGAGGCGGATCTGTGTACGCTGCTGGTCAACTTGTTGGACAACGCACTGGAGGCGGCCGCCCAAGTTCAGCCGCCGAGGCTCCGGGAAATCTTGTGCCGGATCAAGCTCTCCCGGGGATTTTTGGCGATCTACTGCGAAAACTCCTACTGCGGCACAGTACAGTTGGACCAGACCGGACGGCTGGTCACCACCAAGGAGAATGCGGAGGGCCACAGTTTCGGTCTGGTACAGATGCGGGCTGTAGCGGAGAAGTACAACAGTGTGCTGGATATCAGTTACGATCAGGACCATTTCACTGTACAGACCGCACTGGCACTGCCGGACTGAACAAGAATAGAGGGCCCCCGGAGGAATGCTGTACAGCATTCCTCCGGGGGCCTTCTGCTTGGGAATATCGTTAAGACTGGTTGAGAAAACGGATCAGCTTCTCCTGGGCTGCTTTATAGTAGCTGCACCCAATGGGGATCCACTCTCCGTTTTCCAGAATCAGACCTTTCCGGTCGAGCTTGGAAATCCGCCGCATATTGACCAAGTAGCTGTTGTGGCACCGGCAGAACCGTTCTTTGGGGAGAAGGGTCTCCATATCCGACAAGCGGATGCGGAAGGACTGTTCTCCGTGTTCCAGCTTGGCCACCGTCAGGTGGTTCCGGCTCTCCACATACCAGAGTTCGTCCAGCGGCAGGACAATGATCCCCGCGCCGGTTCGGACCGTCACGGTATCCGGCTGATGATGGAGCCGCAGGTCAGTCTCCAGTGCACGGGTCAGTTGTTCCAGACGGACCGGCTTGAACAGATACTGGATAGGCCTGACCTCATAGCCTTCCCGTAAAAACTCCTCGCTGTTGGTGATAAAGAGAATGCTGGTCTGATCATCCCGCTCCCGCAGCTGACGGGCAAATTCCATACCGGTCTTTCCCTCCATCAGGATGTCCAGGCACATCAGATCAAACCGTGCACCCGCCTCCAGCGCGCCTTCCAGCGCTTCCGCACTGGAGAATGGCGTGAGTTCATAAGGAATGTTCCGCTCGGCCAGGATCTGTCCGCACATTTCGCACAGGGATTCCCGCACAGGCATCTCGTCCTCGCATATTGCAATTTGATACATCTGCAGCCACCTCCTGCCGGGGCCTCATTTTTGTTATATCGTACCATACCGGACCTTTGAAACACAAGAGGCATTCATCGGGGAAGCGGGTGACGCCTGCCGGCATAGCACCTTTGTCTGGACAGAGGGCAAGAGAGGTCCTGTCAGGACAGCGAAACGCATGCGCAGGCTCCGGGAGCACGGACGGGAGAGACTGGGACAGCACCTGCCGGCACATGTTCCCGCACGGCGGAGAGAGTTGCCTATACCGTTTCTCGCGATAGAGAGGGGGAAATTGTGCGCTATGTGCAGCCAAGGATATGATCTTGCTTGATGTGCATCCAACTGGTTGCACCCAGCACAGGAATGGATTTTTGCCAGTCGCATATGAAAATCATTTTTTAAGAGTCGGGAAACGGAAACAGTCCTTTTTAACTACGGAGCAATGTGTGGTGCATACAGATAGTGTTTACAAAAAGGCTTGTAAAACAAATGAAATGCAGAGGAAAAGAAGCAATTGCGCAGTATTTGGACGCTATTTTTCTCTGTATTTTTGTTGACATAGATCAAGGCAAATGATACGCTCAATGTATGGCACTGATATATCATAAGATGTCGTTGCTTCATAATATAAGCATTGAAAATGCAGGGCATCTGTACTTCTTGTAGCACCCAATGTTTGTAGGATAGGAGGCATTTATTTATTAATGGATATCGAAAAAATCAAGACGGTTCTTTCAGTAGCAAAGTTTCGCAGTTTTTCAGATACGGCATTTGAAATTTCGCTGTCACAATCAGCTGTATCAAAGCATATTGCTAGTATAGAAACTGAACTCGGTGTACAGATTTTTTCTAGGACGAGGGCTGAAAAATCTGTGCAGCTCACCCGTGAGGGAGAGATTTTTTTGAAATATGCCAACGATATTGTTGCTTCCTATAATAAACTTTGTCGTGCACTGGAAGATTTGCACGGCGCGAGAAGGTGCCCATTTATCGTTAGTACGATCCCGGTTCCTTCCTGCAGTTCTTTTAGCCGATCGGTATTGATTTCATCATTTTATATCCGTTATCCGGAAATAGACCTAAAAATTGTCAATTATAGTCAGTCAAAGTTGAAAGAAGCAATTTTGACTGGGAAAATTGACGCTGCAATTGTTCGAATTCTGATTGAAAACGACACTGTGCTACCGCCAGAGTCTTTGCTCTTCGACGCGCGTTTGGCGATCGATGATATTTGTGAAAACCCCTGCCTCGTTGCCATCAGCGAGAGGCACCCGCTTGCGAACAAAGGTGCGTTGGAATTATTCGATTTAAAAGATGAGGATATCTTTCTTCAGCGGCCAGAGTTGGCGCCAGGGGAGGATAAATCCTCCCCTTCCCGTTACAATATGTTCCTGAGATCCTGCATGGATGCCGGATTTGAGCCTAATATTGTTTCTACCCTTGATCCCAGTTCGTACCAGGGCGAGGTTGCCTTGAATCTCGTAAGACGTGGACAGGGAGTCATGGTGATTCATGTCCGCATGCAAAGTCATATCCCCGGCATTAAGCAAATCCCGCTGCATGGCCTTAACTGGTCTGCGAGAACAATTGTCGTTTCCCCAAAAGAGTCTAAGCGGGCGCCTATCGAAAAGCTCATCTCAGTATTAAATGATTTAATGGTCCAATAAAATTGAAAACCTCCCGGCTGCTGCCTCTCTAAAATCATTTCACGATTTTAGAGAGGCAGCGGTGTTTTATTGGAACAAACGATTGACCGGGATGCGGTCACTGCATGTTATTCCAAGATAGAATATGCGTGCAGGAAATCGGAATTGCATCCATAATAGTCGTTATCTATAATTGACATATCATATGAAGTGCAAAAAATAGGCATCTTCAACAAAGAAAGGACGGATCAAGATGAGTGCGATGCTGATTAAGTGGGATGAGTATAACTGGGCAGGTGGTGAGCGTGCCCATCGAAAAGTGATTCAAACCAAAACGGCGACGTTTTCCATGCAGGAACTTCTCTATTCCAATCCGAATCCTAAAGTCGACGTGCATCCAGAGCAACAGGTCGTTTTACTGCTGGAAGGGACCAGTGATTTTTATGTGGATGACGTCTGCTACAAAATGGAAGCGGGCGACATGCTTGTGATTCCCCCCAACGCCAGGCACTGGCAAAAAATTACAAGTCCAGGCGGTATTAAAAACTTTTTGATCTTCTCTCCTCCAAACGACTATACGGCTGCCACAAAGAAGGACGAGACTTGAGGCAAATTTACATGTTGCAATTGATGAGGTGAATCGATGGACGTAAAATACGTGAGCAATGAAAATTCCGAGTTTATTGAAATGAGGCCTTGGGCACGGCGGAAGTGTGTTCAGGGAGAAACCTGCACAATCGCCATCAATGACCTGGGAGATCGCAAAGCGACCCTTCACTCCCATCCGCATGAGCAGATCAGCTACATCCTTCAAGGAGAAACAGATTTTCAGGTTGGAGAGCGCGTCATCCAGGTACACCCGGGTGACATTCTTGTGATCCCCCCCAATGTCCCCCACGGCGGCGGCTCAAAAGCCTGCGTGATGATCGACTTTTTTGCTCCCAAACGGGCGGATTTTGTTGAGTGTCCCTACACAGATATGCCAGGTGAAACACGATGAGATTTACATTAAAAAAGAAACTTCGGGATAAAAAGATCATAGTCGGATTCATCCTTAACTACTATGCGCCTGCGATTGTCGAAACATTCGGTATGGCTGGAGCTGACTACTTCATTCTGGATAACGAACATGGCTGCTTTTCCGAAACAGAAATGGAAAATATGGTTCGCGCAGCTGACTCTGTTGGAATATCGACGATCGTTCGTGTTGACTACGACAATTCTTCGATCCAAAAGGCTCTGGACATGGGGGCGGAGGGAGTACAAATTCCCAAGATCAACACCCGCAGCGACGCGGAACGTGCGGTCATGCTTGCGAAATACCCACCGGACGGTGAAAGAGGCGTGGGACTTTCTGCAAGAGCCGTCCGTGTTTCCGAGACCAAGGGGGCTGCCTATCTGAGATTGGCCAATGAAAATGTGTTGGTCATCGCACAGATCGAGACGCCGGCTGCTATTGAAAATATCCGCGAGATCATTACAACGCCAGGGATCGATGTCGCCTTTTTAGGAAAGATGGACCTGTCTACAGCAGTTGGAACCCCAGGGGATACCACCTCCCCAATTATGACGGAGTTGATAGAAAAGTTCTTTTCCGCAACAAGCGAAACAGGGATCGTTTCCGGATATATTTACGATGGCAAAAAGCCTCTTGCCGATAGGAGAGAGCAGAACGCCTTGTACATCACGACCGTCGTGAACTGTATGGGAAACATCGGCGAGATCCTAAAGGAGCGCGATGCCCTGGAACATCATACGCCGGAAAAATACGCGAAGTAAGAAAGGTTGGTGTTTGCAATGTTGAACAGAGATATCCTTCGCGGAATTGTGGACATGCATGTCCATGCGGGACCATCCACCGCAAGGCGCTCATTTGATTCTTATGAGATGCTGGAGCAGGCTGATGCAGCGGGATATAAGGGATTTGTGATCAAGGATCACTATATTCCATCCATCATGACATCGATCCTATTGGATCAGCACTGCAGCAAGGGATGCCGCGTTCTGGGAGGCGTCGTCCTCAACAACTCCGTGGGCGGCCTCAATCTCAAAATGGTGGAGACCTGTTATAACATGGGGGCGAGGATCATTTGGCTGCCCACCAATTCTGCCAAGTGGGATATATCAACCAGAGTAGGCAAATTCGCCGGGGCCGGGAATACCAGTATCCCAGAAAAGCCAATCTGTTATGTCAACGAGGACGGCACGCTGACAGAAGATATCATGGAGCTGCTGACCTGGCTGCAAAGCCACAACGATATGGTGCTTTGCACCGGGCACGTCGATATCCGCGATACGATCGCCATGGCAAAGGTCGCCCGTGGTATGGGCATTGAAAAGATTTTGGTCAATCACCCATACAACACAGTGAAAGCCACCTATGAACAGAGCAAAGAACTTGCCGACCTTGGCTGTTACATTGAGATCACCGGTGTTTGTTTCAAGGGCGTAGGCGGTTCGGAAAAATTTGATGTGGAGATTCTCAAGCCATATTTTGACAATATCCCCCACCAACAGCTTGTCATCGACAGTGATATGGGGGCGATGACAAAAGCCGGACCTCTCTATGCAGTAGACGGCCTGTTCAAATTCCTGTGCCTTCTGAACGAGCATTTGGGTATCACAGAGGACGACATTGATCTGATGGCAAAAGAGGTGCCCAGCAAACTTCTCGGGATATAAGGAAAAAGGAGGGAAGAAACTGTGGAAAAGACACAAATCCCTGCGGAAAACACTTCGAAACGGTCCTTTAATAAATACTCCGTCGCAGCCGGTTTTCAGGCGTTTTTCAGCAACAACATGGCAACCGGCATCCAGCCAAATTACGGCAATGTGTTCCGGACGGTTGTCCTTGGGATCCCCTCGCTCTGGATCGGTATTATGAATACGATCGTGGGCATCCTGAATATCATCGGGATCCCTGCGGGCGCGGTCATGCTCCAAAAAATCAAGATGCGCTGGGGCCGTTACCGTTCTTGGCTTTATGTGGCCGGCGGACTTTATGCATTCTTCCTATTTGTGGAGTTTGTTGATTTTGGCCTTCCTGATGGCGTTGTAAAATACCTTGTTGCGATTATCCCCTATATGATGGTCAACTTCATCATGACGCTGCATGTAACAGCTACACGGTGCCTGTTGCCACTCTATGCCCCAAAGCTGAAAGACCGTGCTGCAAACCAGGCTGCCTCGAACATTATTGGTACGGTCGGGAAATTTATTTACAGCCTGCTCGGACTGAAACTCATTACGTTTGTGAATGAGGCGAGCGGCTCTGCCTCCCTTGGCTATACTGCCCTGGCCGGCGTCATCTGTGTCGGCTTTACGATTGCGATGATCAATTTCGGAAGAGTTACCGCTCCCCTGGACCCCTCCGATAAAGACATCCAGGGGCAGGCGAAGGCCGATGCAAAGGGAACCGACGAAAAAGAACCTGGTTTCTGGGCCATGTTCAAATCGATCATCAACGCACCATTTGGCCTGATGCTTGCCTCTGGTATCGGGAAATCGATCGCCATGCAGCTGATCAATAACCTGATCGCCTTCTATTATCTCTATGTAATCGGGGATAATACGTTGATGGCGACGTACCTGACCCTTTCCTCGCTCTTCTCTTACCTGGGGGCGCAGTTCACACAGATTGTTTCCAGAAAGATGGAGCTTAAGTACATCGGCGCCGTTGGCCTCGGCTTGTATGGCGGCTGCATGCTCCTTTCCTATCTTGCCGGCAGCAATGCCCTGTTCTTTACGATCCTGCTGAGCATCAGCAACATCGGCCTGCAGATCTATCTGACTGCGGAAACTCCGCTCTATACCGCGATCTCGGACTATTCCTATATCAAGTCGGGCAAGGACTCCAGCAAGTTCATCCAGCAGTTCTCGGGCCTGTCCAACAAGACCGGCACCTTGGTTTCTACGTCTGTTGTCGGTTTCGGCCTGATGCTCATTGGTTTTGACGCGGAAAATGTTACTGCCAGTGCCGCACAAGGACTGCGCTTTTTGGTATCCCTTGGGCCTGCTATGTGCTGTGCCATCGGCGTGGTATGTCTCCTCCTGCTGCCTCTTACCGATAAAAAGCTCAATGCCATGCGCGCCGAGGCTGCTAGAAAAAACGAGGGAGAGAAATAAAACGTTGGGAGGGCTGATTTTGATATGGTGAGCATTGATTTATCCGGCAAGATTGCTGTTATTACGGGCGGCGGCGGTGTGATTCCCCAGGGAGTCGCCAAATGTCTTGGTACAGCCGGAGCCAAAATTTATCTTATTGATGTGAAAAAGGAATCCGCAAAGAAGGCGGCAGATTCCCTGCGGGAATCCGGCATTGCCGCAGACTACTCTATTGCAGATATTACAGACAGCGGGCGGATCAACACGGTATTCGAGGAGATTCATACGAAAGAAGGCCACATTGATCTTCTTGTCAATTGTGCGGGGATCATGATCTCCAAACCCTATATGGAGTTGACCGACCAGGATTTCAACCGGCAGCTGTCGATTAACCTCGTCGGCATGGATAATTGCTGCCGTGCAGCTCTTCGGTATATGAAGGAGAGGCGGTATGGCCGTATTGTGAACATCTCCTCCGTAGCAGGACGCTCCGGCGCGCCGACAGCGGTCCAGTATTCCGCATCTAAGTTCGGTGTAATCGGCCTGACCCAGGGGATCGCAGCCGCAGTCGTAAAAGAAGGAATCACAGTCAATACGATTTGCCCGGGTTCTGTCATGTCGCCTCTTATGCAGGAGGTCGGCGCAGGCTACGCAAAAGCGTTTGGCATCAGTGTGGAGGAAGGGATCAAAATGCATATTGCGAAGTCCCCCACAGGGCAGGCCCAGACTCCGGAGGATATGGGCAACGCGGTCCTCTTTTTCTGTTCTGATCTCTCACCTCATATTACCGGATGCTCTTTGAATGTCTGTGGTGGCAAGCGCATGGACTAATTAAGGGAGCAAGAGATATGGAAGAAATGAGAAAACACAGAAAATATTATATTCACTGTGTCATCGGGGTTCTGATCATGATCTTCGGCCGGTTTATCCCGCCTGTTCTGACATTTACTGAACTGGGCATGGAGGTCATGGGCATCTTCATTGGCACGCTTTATTTGTGGATCTCTACGAACAGCATTACCTGGCCGAGCATTCTTGCTGTGATCATGATGGGCATGGGAGATTTTTATGGCGGCAGCTTTGCAAACGCCATGAATGCCTGCGTTACCAACAGCACGATGCAGATGCTGGTCCTCTCCCTCAGTATTTTTTCTCTGCTCACTACCACAAAAGTTGCCGACCAGATCGCTAACCGCATCATCTCTACCAAATTTGTCCGAAACCATCCGTGGGCGCTGACCGCTGCGATCGTGATGATCGCGTACCTCTGCGCCATGCTGAAAGCGCCATATATCGTGATCTATATTTGTTGGCAGTTTATCTATACGATCTGCGGTCAGACCGGCCTCACGCGGGAGGATAGATGGACAAAGATGGTCATCTGTGGCGTTCCGTTCGCAACCACGGTCGGTATGGTTACGCTCCCCTTCTCCATTGCAGCACTGGGCGGTTTCGGTATTCTGTCCAGCTTGTCCAATAACCTCTACACCTTCAATGCGGGAAGATACACCCTTTTCGCGCAGCTTTTCGGCCTTGTCATCATGGCGGTTTATTTTCTCCTATGCTATTTTCTGGTGCGGCCTGACATGAGCAAGCTGAAGGGCGTCAATCTCGGGATGAAAATACAACCCTTTACAAAGGAGCAGAAGTTCGCTCTGTTCATCGTGGTACTCTATGTCATATGCTCCATCCTACCGGCATTGACGCCTGCTGATTGGCTGATCAGCAAGCTGTACAACGGCCTATCTCTCGTTGGGATCGGCGCACTGGTGCTGATCGTGGTACTCCTCCCCCGTAATGAGAAAGGGCGCGATAAGTATACTTTCGGTGATCTGTGTCAGGCGGCAAATGTGTGGAACCTGATTATCATGCTGGCTGTGGCAACGATGCTGGGTTCTGCTGTTTCCAGTACGGAGGTCGGTTTCGTTTCTCTGTTTGATACGCTGCTGGGGAATCTGTTCCGCTCCCGCGGCCCGTATTTCCTCGCAATTGTCGGATGTATAGCAGCCATTCTATTGACAAACGTCATCAACAACGGCGTTACAATGACCATCCTTCTGCCTATCGTATATGCATTTGCTGTCTCAATGAATGTTTCTCCGATTCCTGCAAGTGTTATGGTCATCTGGGGGTCTGCGAATGGTTTCCTGCTGCCATCCTCCAGTGCAGCCGGAGCGATTTTGAATGCCAATGTCGACTGGATCAACCTCAAAGATATCCTGCGCTACGGGTCTATTGGCTGCCTTGCGCTCATCATTGCAGCGGCAATTTTTGGGATCCCTATGGCGGGGATTATCCTCTGATTCAGTAAGGATAGGCTGCTGCAACAGTTGCTTGGCAGCCTATCCTTACCCATAACTCGGATAAAACAATATGCATATTTGGATATGATATAAGGAGAACCCATGGATAAAATGAATCCAAGAGAAATGCTTCTGAGAACGTATGCCCATGAACGGACCGGATATATTCCCAGTAATCACGTAGTCGATGTCTGCTGGCCGAGCGTGCTGAATGAAGGCCGGCCGAGGGGATATGGACGCTACACGGATGCATGGGGGGTCGTATGGAACAACCTAGAGGGCCAGCCTGGTTCTATTAACGACGAAACCGCTCCCAAAGTTCTTGACGATGTTACACTATGGCGCGAAAAAGTCCATATTCCAGACCCGGAGGAGTTGGATTGGGAGGCAGGCGCTGCAAAGGATACTGCCCACTGGGACCGTAAAAACAAGATCTCTAATGTGATCCTTACCTGCGGCATTTGGGAGCGGTTTTATATGCTATGCGGCTTTCAGGATGCCCTTCTCAATCTTATGACAGAGCCGGAGGCAACATATGAATGCCTTTGCGCCATTGCCGACCAGCGTGTACAGTACATCGAAAAAATCGCCCAATATTACAAACCCGACAAGATTCAGGTACATGATGATTATGGGATTGAAAAATCGCTTCTTTTTTCCAGAGAAACCTGGCGTGAGCTGATCAAACCCAACCTAAAGAAATTGGTGGACGCATGCCACCGCCATGGGATTCTGTACGAACACCATTCCTGCGGCTACATTGTGCCGCTATTGGATGACTTCGTGGAACTCGGTATCGATGCGTGGAATACCGTGCAATATGCCAATGATCCCCCCGCCTTAGCGGAAAAATACCATCATAAGCTTACCCTTGTAGGAGGCCTCAATGACCGGCTCTTTGTAGATCCCACTGCTACCGATGCAGATCTGAAAGGCTCCATCCGGGAAAGCATCGCTTTGGCAGCGAAGTATGGCAGCTGGGTCCTGCGGCCATTTCCTGGAATGCCTTCAAAGTGGGTGGACTTCCTCAATGATGAAATTGAGGCATTTAATCGAAGAGTCTCAGAGGAGTAGTTGAGAAAAATTCTGCGACGATATGGTTCCATACACAGTGGAAAGCATGCTTTTTGATGTAACGAAGTAATGCTACTATTATATAAAGATCATATTGGATTGCCTTGGGCATACCACGATTGCCTGCTCGGGTGGAGAGCTTGCTTATACCTGGGGCTACCGGATGAAATGGGATCGTATTTGTGGAGTATTCTACATCTTTGCATTTCCTTCTCCCAAAGTCATGCTTCCAAGTGGGATACAGAAGACAGAATCGAACGGCACCAGACGGACTTTCCCCATTTGGCGCCGTTCTTCTTTTTTGACTGGCGGCTTGCTGGCCTTGGGTTCTTATGGGATCCTTTTTGAAACGTTTTTCTAAAAGTGCCTCACTTAAGAATTATATGCGAATGAAATTTTGTGAGTTAAGACAACAGTTTAAAGGTTTCGTTATCCCACAGTGATCGTAACTTTTGAATATGCTAGCAGTGGAAAGGCCCTTACCCACAGATATGATTTGCTTAATATCAAGGTTAGATTTGAAAGCTGAAATACATATCAATCAGAGTGACTGGGAAGAAAATCATATAATGAATAGCGGAATCGTTCTAAAATATAGATGCACATTCTTGTCTTGCAGAATGGTGCGAATTGCAATAAAATAAGGGCAGAATTGAGCAAGGAAATGAGAGAGCGGAATATGTTGTACAATGAGCGGGCCGAATTGATTTTGCGGCAACTGCAATTGCAGTCTACAGTAAAAGTCGGAGAACTGAGCCAATTACTTCAGGTTTCTGTGGATACAATCCGCCGGGATTTGAAGGCTATGGAACAGAGCGGGCTTGTAAGATGTGTGCGGGGAGGTGCCTGCCTTCCTGATGCACGGCTGTCTTTGTCCAATTTTACAGGGAGAGAGATCATCAATGGTGATCTGAAAAGAGAAGCAGCACGAAAAGCGCTGCACTATGTCAAAGAAGGCGATGTCATAGCGCTGAACTCGGGGACAACCAATACGGTGCTCTCCCAGGAGCTGGTGGGGCTGAATATGAAATTTGTGGTGGTTACCAATAATTATGCGGCCATCCATATTCTGATGCAGAATCCGGAGATTCGTCTGATTGCGGTAGGCGGAACCATAGATCCGCTGGAGCGTTCTACATATGGTACGGTCTGTGAGGAAGAATTCAGCCGGTACCGGCCGGACATTGCATTTTTGTCCATCAATGCGGTGAACTATAAAGATGGCTATACGGACTTTCGCCTGGATGAAATCGGAGTCCTTCAGCTTCTGGCCAAGAGGGCGAAAACAGTGATCGCCGTGATGGATTCCAGCAAGCTGGGGCGGTGTTCCAAGCGGGAGGCGCTGCGGCCGGAGGATGTGGATCTGCTGGTGATGGACGACCATGTGTCGGAAGATATGAAAAAAATGTATCAGGAAAAAGGAATTTCGATTCTTTGAAAGCCTGCAAAAGGGCCCGGACATTTGTCCGGGCCCTTTTGCAAACTTTTTACATAGGCTTCACAAGAGTGAACTTGAAAGCGGCGGCAGCTCCCCGCTATAATGCAATCATAAACAGCAAATAACAGCAAATAACTGCAATATAAAGCAAGGGGGAGTTCTGTTGAATCGTACGGCTGTCATTAAATTGGTCGTTTTTGATTGGGCGGGTACAACGGTGGATTATGGCTCCAGCGCGCCCAGTGAAGTTTTTGACCGGGTATTTACCCGTGCTGGTCTCTATTTTACCAGGGAAGAGATCAGCCGCCCGATGGGAATGGAGAAAAAGGCTCATATCCGGGAGCTTCTTGCCAGCGAGAGCGGCAACCGGCAGTGGCTGGAAGCATATGGCGCCCCCTGGACCGAGGCGGATGTGGAGCAGCTATACCAGGAGTTTGAGGATACGCTGTGCCAGGTGGTGGCCGAATACAGCACACCGCTCCCCGGTGTGGTGGAGACCGTCCGAAGACTGCGGGAGCAGGGGTTAAAGATCGGGTCCACGACAGGCTATACCTCCCAAATGATGGAGCAGGTGCTTCCACGGGCCAAATCCCTGGGCTATGAGGCTGACTGCGTTGTGACCCCGGATATCACCGGAGCCAGCCGTCCCACGCCGTTCATGCTGTATGAGTGCATGCGCAGGCTGAACGTATATCCGCCCGCTGCGGTGGTTAAGGTGGGCGACACGGTGGTGGACATTCAGGAGGGGAAGAATGCGGGGGCCTGGAGCGTGGGGATCCTGACCGGCTCCAATCTGCTGGGATTGACACAGGCGGAATACCAGGCCATGCCACTGGAGGAACTGGAGCGCCGTAAGCAGAAGGCGGCGGAACGCTATATGGAGGCGGGAGCCGATCTGGTCATTGACGCCATCCGGGACCTGCCCGATGCAGTGTCAGCGATCAACCGACGGATGGCGGAGAAGGAGGCAGCAGCGTGCTGAACCGGTATTACAACCCGGTGCAGTCCTTCGAAGGCCCCGGCTGTACCGCGGAACTCACAGATCTGCTGCAGAAAATGGAACTGAAGGAGGGGCGGCTGCTCCTGCTGGTATGGAGCGAGGAAGTGTTGAAACTGCCTGCCTTTGCAGGGCTGGCTGACAATGGTTTTACAGTCTGCTCCATGGTGTTCCATGCCTCAAACCCCACGGTGGGGCAGCTCTTTGAGACTTGTCAGGCCACCAGAGAGTTCCAACCGGAGGTAGTGGTGGCCGTAGGGGGCGGCAGCATTATGGACGTGGGCAAGTCCCTGTGCTGCCTGTATGGGAAGGCTTTACCCGATGAGGGCAGCCTGCGGCGGCTGATTGCGGAGAAAAACTACGGCCGCCCCGCGGCCCGGTGGATCGGGGTTCCCACCACGGCGGGAACGGGCAGTGAAGTTACCTGCTGGGCCACCATCTGGGACCCGGAGCAGGACGCCAAACGCTCGGTCGAGAACCGCGACAACTACGCCTTTGCCGCCCTGGTGGATCCGGAACTGGCTGTGGGGATGCCCACCGCCCTGGCGGTGTCCTCGGCCCTGGATGCAGTGGCCCACGCGGTGGAAAGTTACTGGGCCGGAGGGACCAACGCCGTGTCCCGGGGGCTGGCACTGGAAGCCATCCGAACAATCATGGGACACATGGATGGTCTGCTGGCCGGAACCTTGGAGGCCCATGATGCTATGGCGAGAGGGAGTATGCTGGCGGGATTGGCCTTCAGCAATACAAAGACCACTGCCTGCCACTCCATCTCGTATCCCCTGACCATGCACTACGGGATCCCCCATGGAGCAGCGGTGAGTATGCTGCTGGGGCCGGTGTTCCGGCTGAACGCCCCGGCCCTGGACCAGCCGGCCCCCCTGCTGGAGGCCCTGGGGGTCTCTGGAGCGAATGAACTGGAGGGAAAGATCCGGAATATCCTGTACCGCTCCGGACAGCCCGCGACTTTGCAGGAGTGGGGCGCACGCCGGGAGGATCTGCCCCACCTGGCGCAGTTGGGGATGACCAAGGGTCGGGCGGACAACAACCCGGTTCCCATTGATCCGACGACAATTCTCTCCATTTTGGAGCACATATACAGCAGCGAATCTTACAATTTGACGCAAAAAGGAGCTTAACGGCCATGAAAATCAGCAAGAAGATTTTTTCTGTAACTCTGTCCGCTGTTTTGACCCTGTCCCTGCTGGCAGGCTGCGGCGGCAATACGGACACCTCCGGCGAGAGCGGCGAGACCTCCCCCGGCGGGGAGGACGGCGTGTTTACCATCGCCTATGCCCCCAACGAGTCCACAGCGGAGAGCGCCGACGCCCGCAACGGACTGGCGGAGGATCTGAGCGAGCTGCTGGGCTGCGAGGTGGAGGAGATCCAGGCCAGCGATTACAACGCGATTATTGAGGCCCTGCGCACCGGCAGCGCCGACATGGCCTACATGGGATCCCAGGCCCTGGCCCTGGGGGTGGAGCGGACGGATCTGGAGCCCATCGTCATGAAGGCGGAGGACGGCGACCCGGACAAGGCCATCTACCACTCCGTGTTCATCACCAACAGCGCCAACGACGATATCAACTCCATCGAGGATATCAAGGGCCGCACCATGGCCTTTGTGGACCCGGACTCCACCTCCGGCAACCTGGTGCCCACCGCTGAGATCATCCAGGCGTTCCCGGATGACGACCTGAACTCCGACATGCTCCACACCAACGGCGACTTCTTTGAGGCGGTGAGCTTCTCCGGCTCCCACCAGGCGGGCCTGCAGGCGGTGGTCAAGGGCGATGTGGATGTGGCGCCCATCTCCGATCAGATCCTGGCCAGCGAAATTGCCAACGGCAATGCCAGCGAGAGCGATGTGAAGATCATCCACGAGTCCGGCGCGATTCCGGCAGAGGCCATGGTGGTGGCGGAGCATGTGGACCAGAAGACCCGGGATCTGCTCACCGAATTCCTGACCTCCTATGACAATGAGCAGTACTTCACCGATGTGATCAAGGTGCCCGGCGCCCGTTTTATCGAGTGCGACATGAGCGACTATCAGGAGATCATCGAGCTCAACAGGATTATCAACGAGTTTTGATCCGCAGGCCGGGCCGGGAGGAGAACATACATGAAACCGATTTTGAAATTCGATAACGTATCTAAGCACTATCCCAACGGCGTTCATGCCCTGAAGGATGTGTCCTTTGAAGTCCGGGAAGGGGAGTTCGTCTCCGTTATCGGTCCCTCCGGTTCGGGGAAATCGACGCTCCTGCGGGCCATCAACCGGCTGATCCCCATCAGCGGCGGCACCGTCTGGCTGGACGGCCAGGCGGTGTCCGCCCTGCGCGGGAGAAGCCTGCGGCAGCTGCGGCGCAGAGTGGGCATGATCTTCCAGAACTACAATCTGGTCTACAGCCTGTCTGTGCTGCAAAATGTGCTCCACGGCCGCCTGGGGTATATGGGCGGGGTAAAGGGCATATTCGGCCTGTACAGCGAGGAGGACAAGCAGGGGGGGCTGGACCTGCTGGAGGAGCTGGGGCTGGCGGACTTTGCCTACAACCGGGCCAGCGATCTCTCCGGCGGCCAGAAGCAGCGCGTGGGAATCGCCCGGGCCATCATGCAGGGGCCCAAGCTCCTGCTGTGTGATGAACCCATCGCCTCTCTGGATCCCTCCAGCGCCAAGACCATTATGGACCTGCTCCGGTACATGACCCGGAGACGGAATATCGCCTGCATCGTCAACCTCCACCAGCTGGATGTGGCGCTGAAATATTCCACCCGGATCATTGGGCTGTCCAAAGGGGAGATCGTCTTTGACGGGCCTCCGGAGCAGCTGGACGATGCCACCATTGAGCGGATCTACGGAACCTCAAGAGAAAATCTGATGATGGGAGGGAACCGCGATGACCAAACGGATACCGCTGATTGCGCGTGACCTGAAACAACTCTACACCGGATTCCTTATCGCGGCAGTGGCGCTGTTCATTGTCTGCAGTTTCCTGACGGAATTCAACGTCATGACGCTGATCGCCAACGGTGACGCCTTCTGGGAGTTCATCACCCAGGACTTCCTGCCGCCCGCCCTGCCAAAAGCCAGCCGGATCCCCGGGGTGTTGGACAGCGTGGTGGTGACGCTGGCCCTGGCCATGTCTTCCACCACCATCGCCGCCATTCTGGCCTTCTTCGTCTCCCTGTTCGGCAGCGAGAAGGTGTCCCCCTTCCCCCGGTTTGCAAAAGTGGTGCGGGGATTTGCCACCTTCCTGCGGAACATCCCGGCCCTGGTGTGGGCCTTTATTCTGTTCTCCTCCCTGGGCATTGGTACCGGTGTCGGGTTCGTAGCCCTGTGCATCACCAGCTTTGCCTTTATGGTCCGGGCCTTTGTGGAGACCATGGAGGATGTGTCCCAGGACTGCGTGGAGAGCCTGCAGGCGGTGGGGGCCACCTTTCCCCAGCGGGTGTCTCAGGCCATCCTGCCCTCCTGCCTCAGCGGGTTCCTCTCCTGGTACCTCTACTGCCTGGAGGTCAATATCCGGGCCTCCACCATTGTGGGCATGGTGGGCGGCGGTGTGGGCCTGACCCTGTTCTCCTATATCAAGAGTTTCCGCTATGACATCGCCCTCTCCATCATTCTGCTGATTGCCGCCATGGTGATTGTGGTGGACCAGATCACTGGAAAACTCCGAAAGGAACTGCTGAAATGAATATTGACTTGACACAAGCGTGCCCGGTACTGCGGAACCGGACAGAAGAAAACGACCGGGAAAAGGGCAGGATTCCGGTGAAGTGCCGCCAGCGCAACCGTTTTATTCCAGTATTCCTCATCGGTGTGGCCGTATTGTCCGTCCTTAGTCTTCTGTACCTGGAGATCGACTGGCTGAAAATGGCCTCCCGCGTGGGCGACATCGGTGTGGTCTTCTGGGATCTGGCCCATCTGGACTTCTCCAACATGGATCTGATCCTCTCTTCTCTGGTGGAGACGATCTCCATCGCGGTGCTCTCCTTGCTGTATAGCCTAATACTGGGTATCGTGTTCGGGATGCTTGCCGCCCGGAATGTGTTCCGCATTCCGGTGCTCTCCGTGGTGACCCAGTCCTTCTTCACCTTCCTGCGGGCGGTACCCACACCTGTATGGGTGCTCCTCATGCTGGTGTGCCTGGGGATGGGGCCGGAGGCCGGTGTGGCGGGGCTGTGTGTTCACACCACCGCCTTCTTCACCAAGTCCTTTGCCCAGAGCTTCGAGAGCATTCCCGATGAGACGATTGAGGCTCTGGAGGTCACCGGTGCAAGCCGCCTGTCCATTTTTATGAATGCCGTGCTGCCTGCCGCCCTCTCCCAGATCGTGGCCTGGGCGGGTATGCGTCTTGAGACCAACTTTTCTGAGTGCGCGATCCTGGGTATGGTGGGTGCCGGCGGGATTGGCTATGTGATCTCAAACAGTCTGCAGGGCTATGATTACGGTGCCGCCGGGGTAGCGATCCTGCTGGTGTTTCTTGTAGCTTACTGTATTGAACGGGGTTTCGTAAGGATAAAAAAGAAGTTCTCCTGATTTGTCCGGCTGAGCAGCCGAATGGACTGACGGATGATCCGGGATCGTCCTCTTGCAAACGGGAGCAGAGAAAAGCAGCGGGTTTCCAGGAATATCTCAATTCCGGGAACCCGCTGCTTTTTGGGGTCAGAGGGCGGACTAGAAGAGAAACGCCGGGGGATGCCGCATGGTGCTGTTTTTCCAGACCACCTTTTGAGAAGGACGCAGATGGGCCGTCCAATAGCAGGATCAGCGGCAAAAAACACAATATTTTACATGGATTTTACATAAAATTGACGTTTGTCTGGTCGCGGGATCCCAGCGGCTTTGATAAACTGCTAAACTACTGGGACTGTTTTTCAAAAATGCAGGAACGACCCCGAAAATCCAGCGGAGGATTCGTATCCTTCTGCTGACGGGGATGGAGGGAGCAATATGGTGCGGACGGAACACGGCATTGTGAGCCAGGTCTACGCGGCAAAAACAGATCCGGAGGCGGCGGACGCTCTGATCGGGCAGTATATGGGGTTCATTCGCAGTGAGACTGTCAAATTTACCCATACCGCTCCGGAAGACGGCCGCGAGGATGAGCTGAGTATCGCCATGCTGGCGTTCTATGAATCCATCCTGGGCTACGAAAAAAGCCGTGGGGCCTTTCTCGCCTATGCAGCCAGGGCGATCCGCAACCGGCTTATTGATCACTATCGGGTGGAGCAGCGGCATGGAAAGGTGATCTCCCTCCACGCCACGGCCGAGGAGGAGCCGGAGAGATCCATGCTGGAGACGCTGCCGGACAGCCGGGATGAGATCGGCACCTACGAGGCACGGACAGCCAGCCGGCAGGAGATTCAGGAATTCGGCGAGCAGCTGGCTGGCTTTGGCATCTCCTTCTCCGACGTGGCGGACAACTGTCCCCGGCAGGAACGGACGCTGACCGCCTGCCGCCGGGTTTTGGACCACGCCCGGTCCCACCCGGAACTGCTGGACCGGCTGGTGGAGACGGGGCGGCTGCCCATGAATGAACTTGCCGCGGGCTCCGGTGTCGACAAAAAGACCATGGAGCGGCACCGGAAGTATTTGGTGGCAATCCTGTTGGCCTTTACCAACGGCTATGAGATCATCCGGGGCCATCTGTGCCAGATCGGGACCGGGAGAGGAGGGGATGCGCGGTGAAATACCTGGTCATGGAGACCCATCCGGCCTATGCAGTTGTGCTGGATGAGGAAGGACGGTTCCTAAAGGCCGCCAACCTGCGTTACCAGGTAGGCGATACGGTGCAGGACATCGTGGAACTGCGGACACCGAAAGCAAAGTCTCCCGTCATACGGAGATCCCTGGCCGGGTTGATGGGGCTGGCCGCCTGCTTCTGCCTGGTGTTCTTCGGGTACTACCAGCCAAACTTCATAGCCTACGGTACGCTGCGCATCCAGATCAACCCGGACGTGGAGATGACGGTCAGCCGGACAGACCGGGTTCTGGATCTGGAGGGGCTCAACGATGACGGGGAGAAGCTCATCGAGGGATATTCCTACCAGGGCAAGGACCGGGAGACCGCCGCCAATGAACTGGTGGAGCGGGCCATCGACATGGGCTACCTCTCGGATGGCGACACGGTCTCCATCACCGTGACCAGCGCCGACGCAGACTGGCGGACCCGGGAGGAGGCTCGGATCCGGGCGCAGATGGAGGAGCGCTATGGCGATACCATCGTGATCCGGTTGGGCGGGGACACCCAGCAGGCACCGCCTGCATCGCCGGCGGACGGATCCGCAGAGGTAGTGATTCCCGTTGCTCCGCCGGATCCTGCCCCTGCCGATGACGATACAGACGACGGGCCGGCCGCCGGCGGGGTCACGGACGACGGCGGCGACACGGACTATGGCCCTGATGCGGACGGCGTTACCGATTATGATGATACGGATTACGGCCCCAATGCCGATGGCGTTACCGACTATGAGGACCGGAATGACGGGCCGTATACCGACGGCATGACCGACTATGAGGATCGGAGCGATGATGACTGGGACGACAGCGACGATGATAGCGACAGTGATGACATGGACGATGACGGCCAGGACGGCGACAGCGACGATGATAGCGACAGTGATGATATGGATGATGACGGCTGGGACGGCGATGACTGACCGCCTGAAAAAGATTTGAAAATTTTTTCGCAGCGGCCCCGGTTTTCTGGCCGCTCCCCCGTATCCTCCCCATGTAAACCGAAGAGAGAAAAACGTTTTTCAGAGCCCCCGTTTTTTAGGCAGCGGTTTCGTACCCTATCCGCAGAGGACAAAAATAACGATACTTTTGAGGTGAACAAAATGAAAAAGAACTTCACTCCCAAATGGTTCGGGCTTGCCCTGACTGCCGCGCTGACCCT
>CALXDF010000157.1 GCA_944386995.1 uncultured Oscillospiraceae bacterium | reverse complement strand
TGGGCATCGCCGAGTCCGGTCTGGACCGGCTCATCAAGGCCAGCTACACCCTGCTGGGCCTCATCTCCTTCCTCACCTCCGGCGAGGACGAGTGCCGGGCCTGGACGATTAAAAAGGGCACCAAGGCTCCCCAGGCCGCCGGCAAGATTCACACCGACTTTGAGCGCGGCTTTATCCGGGCCGAGGTGGTGTCCTTTGAGGACCTGAAGGCCTGCGGCTCCATGGCTGCCGCCAAGGAGAAGGGCCTCGTGCGCTCCGAGGGTAAGGAGTACTTGATGAAGGATGGAGACATCGTCCTCTTCCGGTTCAACGTATAAGGCATGGCCCCGGCCGGGACCACGGCCGCGCCATATGGCGCGTACGAGCGTTTTCCCCCGGGGAAAACCTCGGCGCAGGCGGAATTGATTTCCGCCGAGCATTAAGAGCGTGAGGGGTCCCCGGCGGGCGGTTGCCCGCTGGGGCGGTCCAGGACGGGGATATCATTCTTTTCCGGTTCAACGTATAAGGCATGGCCCCGGCCGGGATTTTGGCCGGATCTGGCGCATGTGGCTTCGGGCCGCATATCTGCAAAAAATGAACAGCCTGCTCATCTATTAGATGAGCAGGCTGCTTCTTTCTGATGCGATATCATTAGTTTGCTGTCACTGACCGGCCGGCCGCTGATCCAGCAGGGCCTTGACGGCCCGAATGTAGTCCGGTGTGGTGCCGCAGCAGCCGCCGATGATGCTTGCTCCGGCTTCCACCAGTTCCAGCATGGCTGCGGCAAAATGGCTTGCATCCATGCTGTAGACCGCCTGACCGGTTTCGGAGATGACCGGCATACCGGCGTTCGGCTTGGCGATCACCGGCACCTGCGCGACCTTCTTCATGCCTCTGACCACAGATTTCAGCTGGTCCGGTCCAACGGAGCAGTTGAGCCCCACGGCACAGGCGCCCATCTCCTGGAGCGTAATAACCGCCTCTTCAGCGCTGCCGCCGAAAAGAGCTGTCCCGTCGGCTTCCAGTGTAAGGCTGCACATCATGGGAAGGTCACATACCGCGCTGGCCGCATCCAGAGCGGCCATGGTTTCATTTACGCCCAGCATGGTCTCCGCGACCAGCAGATCTACGCCAGCCTCAGCCAGACTTTCAATCTGCTCCTTATAAATATCCAGCAGATCCTCATAAGTGAGATCTCCCTGGGGCTGCATTTTGCCGGTGGTAGTGAGATCGCCGGCGATCAGCGCCGTGTGGCCGATGCCCTCCCGGCACAGTGCTACCAGACGGCGGTTGATTTCCCGGGTCTGGTGCTCCAGGCTGAATGCGGACAAACTATAGCGATTTGCGCCGAAGGTGGGGGCATAAATAATCTGACTGCCGGCAGTGACGTATGCGCGCTGGAGATCCTGCAGGACCAGCGGGTGATCCAGCACCCACTGTTCGGTGCACACGCCTCGGGGTTTCCCGGCGGTCATCAGATTGGAACCGGTGGCGCCATCCAACAGAATGACCCCCTGGGCAGCCAGCTGTGCAAAGGCATCTCGTGTCATAGGGAGGAACTCCTTTCTGTTTTCTCTCGATTATACCCGATTGTGCCGAAAAAATCCAGACCGGCTTTTTCAAGCCTCCTGGGCAATGGCTTGAAAATACTCCCAAAAGGCCCGCCCGGCAGCGGTATCACAGCCGTTTTCATTCTGTACGAGGGCGATGCCGCTGTAGAGGGAGGGCTCGTTTACAGGACAGGTGTTCAGTCCCCAGTCATGGGCGGGGGCCTCCATGGAGTCCGGGGCCAGGGCGACCCCCAGACCACCCTGGGCCAGTACCAGACTGGTTCGGGCGCTGTCACCCCAGACTCGAATCCGAGGTGACAGACCAAGTCGCTGAAAGGCCTCTTCCACAATCCGCTCCCAGCGCCGATAGAGAACCAGTGGAAACTGGGTCAGCGTCTCCAGCGCCACGGCGCCCACGCTGCAGGATAGAGGGAACCACTGGGGATTCCAGATCGCCAGCATGGGCCTGGGGGGCAATATCTGGCAGCGGAAGGGGCGATTCAGGAATGGGGTGCGCACCAATGCCAGGTCAAACTGCCGGCTGCGCAGACGCTCCAGCAGCTGGTAAGTATTGGCCTCATACAGTTCGAAAGCCACACCGGGGTGGCTGCGGCTGAAAGGGGCGATCCACTGCCGGGCAGCCAGCTCGCTGACGCTGCTTACCAGCCCAAGGCGCAGTGTTCCCCCTTGAGTGCTGCGGCAGTCTGCCACGGCCTGTACCGTTCCCTTGGCCATAGCCAACAGGTTCAGGCCCCGCTCATAGAGAACCTTTCCCTCCTGGGTCAGCTCCAGAGGGTGGGTGCTGCGCAGAAAGAGGGGGCAGCCCAGTTCGGCCTCCAGCATCTGCATCTGTTTGCTTACCGGCGGCTGTGTCATATGGAGCTTCCGGGCGGCTTGGTTGATACTGCCCGACTCTACCACGGTGACAAAATATTGGATCTGTTTCAAGTCCATGGGGCCCTCCTATATATTTTTTGTATAACTCCTATTTTAATATAATGAATTGCATATATCAAGAGACGTGATACAATAGACAAAGCGAAAAATGAAAGAACCGTGTGAAAAGGAGAGATCTGTGTGAAACGGGCAAAGAAATACCCGCTGACCTACTTCCTGCGGGGCTATGGCAAACAGAGTATCCTGGCGCCGCTCTTCAAATTGCTGGAGGCGTTGTTTGACCTGTTTGTGCCCCTGGTCGTTGCGGAGATCATCGATGTTGGCATCGCCCAGAACGATATTCCGTTTATTCTGCGCTGCTGCGCACTGCTGATTGCCCTGGGAGTAGTGGGCCTGGTATGTGCCATTACAGCCCAGTGGTATGCGGCTCAGGCGGCCATCGGCTGCGCTACCTCCATGCGCCATACACTGTATCAACACATCCAGACTCTGGACTTCTCCCAGATGGATACCCTGGGCGGCAGTACGCTGATTACCCGTTTGACCAGTGACATCAATCAGGTGCAGAACGGGCTGAACATGGCGCTGCGCCTTTTCATGCGCTCTCCCTTCATCGTGTTGGGCAGCGTGGCCATGGCCTTTACCATCGACACCGATGCGGCCCTGGTCTTTGTGGCCACGGTGCCGGTACTGAGTCTGATTGTGTTCGGGCTGATGCGCCTGACCGCCCCCCGGTATAAAAAGACTCAGGGACAGCTGGACCGGGTGCTGCGTCTGACCCGGGAGAACCTGACCGGCGTGCGGGTGGTTCGGGCCTTTGGCCGGGAGGAGCAGGAAGAGCAGCAGTTTTATCGGGAAAACCAGCAGCTGACCCGGATTCAGCTGGGGGTGGGACGGCTCTCCGCCCTGATGAATCCTCTGACCTATGTGGCAGTGAATCTGGCGGCTGTGGCAGTGCTCTACGTGGGCGGCCGGCAGGTGGACGGCGGGATCCTCCTCAGCGGGGACGTCTATGCCCTCACCAACTATATGAGCCAGATCCTGGTGGAACTGGTGAAACTGGCCAACACCATCGTCCTGGTAAGCAAGGCAATGGCCTGTACCGGGCGGATCCAATCGGTGCTTGATCTGGAACCCCAGATGACATTTTCCACGGGGCAGATGGATCTGGACGGCAGGGAGGCCATCGGCTTTGATCATGTATCCCTCACCTATGCCGACGCCGATGACGAAAGCCTGCGGGATCTCTGCTTCTCTATCCGCCGGGGTGAGACCTTCGGCATCATCGGCGGCACAGGCAGCGGCAAGTCCAGCGTGGTGAATCTGATCCCCCGCTTCTATGATGCCACCGCTGGCCAGGTGCGGCTGTTCAGCCGGCCGATTCAGGATATTCCGAAGGAGCAGCTGCGCTCCGCAGTGGGCGTGGTACCCCAGCGGGCCCAGCTTTTCTCCGGTACCATCCGCTCCAACCTCCTCTGGGGCAACGAAAACGCCACGGACGAGGAGCTGTGGGCGGCCCTGGAGACGGCCCAGGCGGCGGAGTTTGTCCGGGGGAAGCCCCGGGGACTGGATGAGGTTGTGGAGCAGGGGGGGCGCAACCTCTCCGGCGGCCAGCGCCAGCGCCTGACCATTGCCCGGGCCCTGGTGAAGAAGCCGGAGATCCTGATTTTGGACGACAGTGCCAGCGCTCTGGACTTTGCTACCGACGCGGCGCTGCGCAAGGCGTTGAAGGCGCTGCCGGGGCAAATGACCGTGGTGATTGTCAGCCAGCGGACTTCCAGCCTTCAGCATGCCGATCAGATTCTGGTGCTGGAGGACGGCCATCCGGTGGGGCTGGGAAACCACCAGCAGCTGCTGGAGACCTGCGGCGTGTATCGGGAAATCTATGACAGTCAGTTTCAGAAGGGAGGGGATCGGGCATGAGCGCAAAACAAAGGCAGAGAGCGGTCAATAAGGCGGTGGTTCTGCGGGTGCTGCGGAGCATCCGGCGCTATTGGATTTTCCTGGTGCTGAGCCTGGTGCTGGCAGCGCTCAGCGTAGGGACCCAGCTGCTGGTGCCGGTACTCACCGGCAATGCCATTGATGAGATGCTGGGCGCCGGCCAGGTAAACTTCCCAGACTTGCTGGAAATCCTGGCTGCGATCGCTGTCTCCGTGGGAATCACGGCAGTAGCCCAGTGGGGCATGAATGAGTGCAACAACCGCATGACCTTCTGTGTTAGCCGGGACCTGCGCAATGCGGCCATCCGGAAGATCCAGGTGCTGCCTCTGAAATATCTGGACGCGCATCCTACCGGGGACCTGGTAAGCCGGGTTATCGCGGATGTGGATGTGTTTTCCGACGGACTTCTTATGGGATTTACCCAACTGTTCAGCGGCGTGCTGACGATCCTGGGTACTCTGGGATTCATGCTCTATCTCAATGTGCCCATTACACTGGTGGTCGTTGTGATCACGCCTCTGAGCATTTTTGCCGCTGCGTTTATCGCAACCCACAGTGAAAAATATTTCCGCCGTCAGAGCGAGATCCGCGGCGAGCAGACGGCGCTGGTCAGTGAGATGATCGAGGGGCAGAAAGTGGTCCAGGCTTTTGGACAGGAACAGAACAATGTGGAGCGGTTTGATGAGATCAACGGCCGCCTCCAGCACGCCAGTCTGCGGGCCGTGTTCTACAGCAGCCTTACAAATCCCGTCACCCGTTTTGTCAACAGCATGGTATATGCCGGCGTGGCTATTGCCGGCGCGGTATATGCGGTCAACGGCGGAATCACCGTGGGCAGCCTCACCAGCTTCCTGGGCTATGCCAACCAGTACACAAAGCCTTTCAATGAGATCTCCGGCGTGGTGACGGAGCTGCAGAATGCCCTGACCTGTGCCGCCCGGCTCTTTGAACTGCTGGATGAGGAGGAGCAGGCCCCGGACGCGCCGGATGCGCTGGACCTGCCCGCCGACGCCGTCACCGGCGCGGTGGATTTGACCCATGTAGCGTTCCGCTATGAGGCGGACCGCCCCCTGATCGAGGACTTCAACCTCCATGTGCGGCCGGGCCAGCACATTGCCATCGTCGGGCCTACCGGGTGCGGAAAGACTACGCTGATCAATCTCCTGATGCGGTTTTATGATGTGGACAGCGGAACCATTGCTGTCAGCGGCCATGATATCCAGAGCCTGAAACGCCGCGCTCTCCGGGGCGGTTACGGCATGGTTCTCCAGGATACCTGGCTCAAGTCCGGCACTATCCGGGAGAACATCGCCTACGGACGGCCAGATGCTACAGAAGAGGAAATTATTGCTGCGGCCAAGCGCTCCCATGCCCACAGTTTCATCAAGCGCCTGCCCGGCGGCTATGACAGCGTAGTGACGGAGGACGGCGGTAATCTCAGCCAGGGGCAGAAGCAGCTCCTGTGCATCGCCCGGGTGATGCTCTACCTGCCGCCTATGCTGATTCTGGACGAGGCGACCAGCTCCATAGATACCCGCACCGAGCTGAAAATTCAGGATGCTTTCGGCCGACTGATGGCCGGACGCACCACGTTCATTGTGGCTCACCGGCTTTCCACCATCCGCCAGGCAGACGTGATCCTGGTCATGCGGGACGGTCACATCGTGGAACAGGGCCGCCACGAGGAGCTGATGGCGAAAGACGGGTTCTACGCCAAGCTCTACAACAGCCAGTTCGAGGGTGTGCAGATTTAAACAATTGCATGAAACAAGCAGGGCCACCAGACAATCTGTCCGGCGGCCCTGCTGCTGATCGGTGTTATTTATCCAACCTTCGGGAGTATGCCGGGGCAACGCTCCCGCACAACCTTTCCGGAGGAAAACAGTTATGCCGTGGCGTACTCCCCGTCCCAGAGCACCTTGCGGAACTTCATGGGGTCGGTATTGCCCTCGGTGGAGAACAGGAGGACCTGGCTGAACCGGTCCAGCTCCAGGTAGTCCCGGAGATCCTTGTACTGGTCCGTCTCCATCAGGGCGGCGATGAGGCCCATGCCTACCGCACCGGACTCCCCGGAGATTACCGTGGGATCCCCCTTCACCGGCACGCCCAGCATCCGCATGCCCCGGGCGCTGACCCAGTCCGGGCAGGAGACAAAGGCGGAGACGTGGTTGCGCAGGATATCCCAGGAGATGGTGTTGGGCTCCCCGCAGGCCAGGCCCGCCATGATGGTCTTCAGATCTCCGTCCACGATGCGGGGATGGCCGTCTCCGGCCAGAGCACCCTGATACAGGCAGTCTGCCGCCCGGGCCTCCATGACAATAAATTTAGGCGGAGCAGAGGGGAAGAGGTTGGCAAAATAGCCGATGACAGCCCCGGCCAGGCTGCCCACGCCAGCCTGGACGAAAATATGGGTGGGGCGATTGATCTCCATCTGGCGCAGCTGCTCGGCGGCCTCGCTGGCCATGGTGCCGTAGCCCTGCATGATCCAGGAGGGGATCTCCTCGTAGCCCGGCCATGCGGTGTCCTGGACAATGACGCCGTGCTTTGTTTGGGCGGCCTCGGCGGCGGCCATGCGGACGCAGTCATCGTAGTTCACGTCCTCAATGGTGACCTGGGCCCCCTCCTTGGCGATGTTGTCAAAACGGGCCTGGCTGGAGCCCTTTGGCATGTGGACCACGGCCTTCTGTCCCAGCTTGTGGGCCGCCCAGGCCACGCCACGGCCGTGATTGCCGTCGGTAGCGGTGAAAAAGGTGGCCTGACCAAACTCGAGGCGGAAGCTCTCGCTGGTGAGATAGTCGTAAGTCATCTCGCTGACATCCCGGTCCATCTGCTGGGCGATATACCGGGCCATGGCGAAGGAGCCGCCCAGGACTTTAAAGGCATTGAGCCCGAAGCGGTAGGACTCATCCTTGACGAACAGGCCGCCCAATCCTAAATATTTTGCCATTCCGTCCAGGCGGGCCAGGGGAGTAATGGAGTACTGGGGGAAGCTGCTGTGGAAGAAGCGGGCTTTGGCCACATTGCCCAGAGACATGATGGACAGCTCCTTGTCCGCGCTGGGGGGCATGTGGTTGTCAACCCACCGGATCAATTCCTGCTGCATGGTTCCACACCTCACTAAAAAATTTTATGTAAAGCTAATTTTTTGTTTGGTTCTGCGGATATCATATCATACCTGGCGCGGAAGTCAAGAGGGCTGGCGGGAATTTTTGATTTGGCAGCAAGACGGCAACTTTCTGTATTGCGCCCGGGGAAAAATTTGGTATACTATAATCAATCTATCTGATAGGGAGGGCATGTCCTATGTACGATTTTACCTACTATACCCCGACAAAGGTGGTCTTTGGCCGGGAAGCGGAGTCTCAGATCGGAAATCTGGTCCGCGAGCAGGGCTGCAATAAGGTGCTGATCCACTACGGCGGCGGCAGCGCCAAGCGCTCCGGCCTTCTGGATACGGTAACGGCCTCGCTGGACAGCGCGGGCATCTCCTATATCACTCTGGGCGGCGTGGTGCCCAATCCCCGGCTGAGCCTGGTCTACGAGGGGATTCGCCTGAGCAGGGAGGCCGGAGTGGACTTCATCCTGGCCGTGGGCGGCGGCAGCGTCATTGACTCTGCCAAGGCCATCGCCTATGGCTTGGCCAACGAGGGAGACGTTTGGGACTTCTACTGCGGGAAACGTACCCCCACCGCCTGCCTTCCGGTGGGGGCGGTGCTGACCATTGCCGCGGCGGGCAGCGAGATGAGCAATTCCTCCGTTATCACCAACGAGGAGGGCTGGAGCAAGCGGGGATACAACAACGACCTCTGTCGGGCCAAATTTGCCGTGATGAACCCGGAGCGGACCATGACCCTGCCGGACTATCAGACAGCCAGTGGCTGCGTGGATATCATGATGCACACCATGGAGCGCTACCTGGGCCACGGGGATACCATGGAGCTGACCGACGCCATGGCCGAGGGCCTGATGCGCACGGTGATGAAGGACGCGGTGATCCTGCGGGACGATCCCAAGAACTACGATGCCCGGGCGGAGGTCATGTGGGCCAGCAGTCTCAGCCACAACGGCCTCACCGGCTGCGGCAGCGACGGCGGCGACTGGGCCTCCCACCGGCTGGAGCATGAGATCGGCGGCATGTTCGACGTGGCCCACGGAGCGGGCCTTGCCGCCATCTGGGGCAGCTGGGCCCGGTACGTCTACCGGGAGCGGCCGGACCGCTTTGCCAAGCTGGCGGTGAATGTGCTGGGGGTCAAGCCCGCAGCCACCGACGAGGAAACGGCCCTGCTGGGGATCGCCGCCATGGAGGATTTCTACCGCTCCATCCATATGCCTACGAATATGCGGGAGCTGGGCCTCAACGTGACGGACGAGCAGCTGGAGGAGCTGGCGGACAAGTGCAGCGCCACGGCCAACGACAACCTGGGCAAGATGAAGGTCCTCCACCGGGCCGACATGCTGGCGATCTACACCGCCGCCCGCTGAATGCCGGATGGAGATCAGACCCGGACGGTACCGCCATTTCAAGGGCGGAGAATATGAGGTCATCGGCATGGCCCGCCACTCGGAGACCATGGAGGAGCTGGTGGTGTACCGGGCCCTCTACGGGGAGCGGGGGCTGTGGGTGCGCCCGGTGGCCATGTGGCTGGAGACTGTGGAGCGGGACGGGAAGCAGTTCCAGCGCTTCACCTATATCGGGGACTAGCCGGCTTTCCGGGCTTGCCGGAAAGAAAACAGTTGCATTGTTTTCCAATTTCTGCCATTCTCATAGCAACAAATCCTCCGTGGCAGTCCGCGGAGGCATATGGGCCAGAAGAAGTCCGCGGGAGAGCGGGAGCGCGTGCTCCCCGCCAAAGGCGTAAAACGTGCGGGTGCCCCGGTGGGGCGGGACCGCGGACAGATGGCGTTCTGGAGAATCCCGGACCCTGTTGAGGGAGCCGGGTGCCGAAGGTGCAGTACGAGGATTCGTCAATCTCTCAGGCAAAAGGACAGGACTACTTTCCGTGCCGCCGCGATATACTGGATTTGAGCGGCACAGAAATTGGACATGAGGGGGGAGTGTTGCCATTGGGCAGCACTCCCCTGCGCCGTCTCTGGCACCTGAGATGATTTGCGAAGGAGTGTGTTTTATGGAAAGGGTTCTGGAGACTGTTACCAGCATCAACAGCGCCATCAACAACGTGGTCTGGGGGCCGGTGATGCTGGTGCTCCTGGTGGGCACCGGCGCCTATCTCACCATCCGGACCGGCTGGATCCAGGCGACCCGGTTCGGGTATATCCTGCGGAAGACGGTGGGGTCCCTGTTCAAAAAGTCAGACAAGGACGGCAGGGACTCCAAAAACCTCACCGCTTTCCAGGCGGTCAGCACGGCCCTGGCTTCCACCGTGGGCACCGGCAACATCGCCGGCGTCACCGGCGCTATCTTTGCCGGCGGCCCGGGGGCCGTGTTCTGGATGTGGGTGGCGGCCTTCTTCGGCATGTTTACCAAGTTCTCCGAGATCGTTCTGGCGGTCAAATACCGCCAGGTGGACCGGGACGGCACCCATCACGGCGGGCCCATGTATTACATCGAGAAGGGCCTGGGGATGAAATGGCTGGCGGTACTGTTCGCCGTGATTGCCGGGATCGCCAGTTTCGGCATCGGCAACATCGCCCAGGGCGTGGAGATCGCCGGTTCCCTCAAGAGCCTTTTCGGGTGGAGCGGCCTCACGTCCGGTATCGTTCTGGCAGCGGTGGTAGCAGTGGTGATCCTGGGCGGCGTCAAGCGCATCGGCCAGATCGCCTCCTACATCGTGCCCTTCATGGCGATCTTTTACGTGCTGGCAGGGATTGCCATTATCGCCCTGCGCATCACCGACGTCCCGGCAGCCTTTTTGGCCATTTTCCAGAGCGCCTTCAGCTTCGAGGCCGTAGGCGGCGGCATCTTTGGCTACGCCATCATGGTAGCCATGCGCAATGGCTTTGCCCGGGGTGTGTTCTCCAACGAGGCGGGCCTGGGCTCCGCCCCCATGGCCCACGCTGCCGCCGAGACGAAGGATCCGGTGGAGCAGGGCATGTGGGGCGTGTTTGAAGTGTTTGTGGACACGATTGTCATCTGCACGATCACCGCCATGGCGGTAATCCTCTCCGGCGTGCTGAATACGCCCGGCGGGATCGATGCCTTGGGGGGCAATGGTGCCGCCGCTGCCGCCGCGTTCAACGCCATCCTTCCCGGGGAACTGGGCGGTATGGTGCTGCAGGTCAGCCTCCTCTTTTTCGCGCTGACCACGATCCTGGGCTGGAGCTACTACGGGGAGTGCTGCTGGGGCTACCTGACGGGTAATAACAAGGTGGTGCTGTTCCTCTACAAGGTGGTGTTCATCCTGGTCTGTGTACTGGGGGCCACCGGCAGCGGACAGCTGATGTGGGACATCTCCGATACCCTCAACGGCATGATGGCCATTCCCAACCTGATCGCTCTGCTGCTCCTCAGCGGAACAGTGATCCGTATCACCAGGGAGTACTTCCAAAATCCCCTGCACCGGTAAGGGACAGGAAAAGAAGAGGCGCCTGGAGCTATGCTCCAGGCGCCTCTTTGTGCCCTCTTTATCGGGGAGGATTGCCCGTGCCGCTGCCCCCTGCAACGGAAATGGGATCTCCGGGGCGGACCGTGCCCGCTGTCAGCACTTTTACGAAAATGCCTTCCCGGGGCATGACGCAGTCCCCGGTGAGCTGCCGGATGGCGCAGCCCTGGTGGCATTCCTTGCCGATCTGGGTCACCTCTGCCAGCACCGGGCCGATGGACAGCCGGGTCCCTACCGGGAGTTCGTAGAGCGTGATGCCCTCAGTGAGCAGGTTTTCCGCGAAAGCGCCTGCCTCCAGCGGAAAGTTGATCTTACCCTGTACCTTCCGTACGCTCTCGATCCCAAGCAGGCTCACCTGCCGGTGCCAGTTCCCGGCATGGGCGTCCCCCACAATGCCGTGATCGGGGCGAAACTCCGCCTGGGGAACAGGGTGTTTCTGCGTTCCTTTCTGTTCGCTGACGCAGACAGCCAATACCTTTGCCATACCGCTGCCTCCTTCAATGGCGGGGGTCGCCGCATTCGCCGGCTGTGCCCCGCAGGATCTCCACCCCGTGTTTCAGGGCCGGCAGCACCGCGCCCAGGCACTCCTTTGCGGCCTTTTCGCTGCCCGGGCAATTGACGATCAGGGTGTTGCCACGGATGCCGGCCGCCTCCCGGGACAGACATCCCCTGGGGGTGATGCGCATGCTCTCCGCCCGCATGGCCTCCGGGATGCCGGGAGTGGAGCGCTCCACGACAGACATGGTGGCCTCCGGCGTCACGTCCCGCTTGGAAAACCCCGTGCCGCCGGTGGTGACCACCAGCCAGAGTTTCTGCTCATCGCAGCAGCGGAGCAGCGCCGAGCGGATGGTCAGATAGTCGTCGGGAAGAACAGCAGTGTGGACGACGTTCCATCCCGCATCTTCCAGCATTTGTTTCAGGGCGGGGCCGGAGGTGTCCTCCCGGAACCCGGCGGCCCCCTTGTCGCTCATTGTCAGCACAGCGGCTGTATAGTCATTCACAGGCCACGGCCTCCTCTGCTGTATAGTCTCCGGATTTGCCGCCGCTCTTTTTCAAGAGTCGGACGGAATCGATCACCATGTCCTTCTGCACCGCCTTGCACATGTCATAAACCGTCAGCGCTGCAACGGACACAGCGGTCAGCGCCTCCATCTCCACACCGGTGGCTCCGGTACACCGGGCGGTGGCGGTGATCTCCACCGCCAGATCGCGTTCATTGAGAGAGAACGCAACATCCACCCCTTTCAGCAGGATGGGGTGGCACATGGGGATGATGTCCGGCGTCCGCTTGGCGCCCATGATGCCGGCAATTTGAGCGACGCCCAGCACATCCCCTTTTTTCATGCCGCCGGTGCGGATCAGGCGGAAGGTTTCCGCATTGACCAGGACCCGTCCGGCAGCGGTGGCGGTGCGCACCGTGTCGCCTTTGTCCGTAATGTCTACCATGTGGGAACGGCCGCTCTCGTCAAAATGGGTAAAATCCGCCATGATTAGCCTCCGATCTCATTCATATCCCGTCCCGCGCCGGAGCGCTCCGACCAGGACAGGGGGCCGTGCCGTTCCGGCTTGCGCCGGACCGCCTCCCGGATCGCATCCCGCAGCGCCGGCCCATGGAGGCCCCGCAGGGGGACCTCGTCGGACGAGTGCAGGCAGGGACGCAGTTTCCCATCTGCTGTCAGCCGCAATCGGTTACATTGGCCGCAGAAGTGGTGGGAAAGGGGACTGATAAGGCCCACGCGTCCGGCAGCCCCCGGCAGCCGGTAGAGCGCAGCCACGCCGCAGGCTCCCTCCCGCTGGAGCTGAGGGAGCCGCTCCAGGACCGCCTGGCTGGGGAGATAGGCCTCCGGACCAAAGGGTGCGGCATGGCCTATGGGCATCAGCTCAATGAACCGCAGTTCCACCGGGTAGCGGCGGGTCAGGTCTGCCAGGGCGGGGATCTCGTCATCGTTAAAACCACCGATGAGGACGGTGTTGATCTTGATCGGGGCCATTCCAGCCTCTGCTGCGGCCCGAAGGCCTGACAGGGCATCCGCCAGAGAACCGAGACGGGTGATCCTGCGGTATTTGTCCTCGTCCAGGGTGTCGAGGCTGATATTGATGCGGTGCACACCTGCCTGGTACAGATCCTGGGCCATGTGGGGCAGGAGAGCGGCGTTGGTGGTCATGGACAGATCCTCCACCCCCGGGATCTGTCCCAGCCGGCGGCACAGCTCCACGATTCCCCGGCGCACCAGAGGCTCCCCGCCGGTGATGCGAAGTTTCCGCACCCCCAGTTCCACTGCTGCCCGGGCGATTTCTTCAATCTCCTCAAAGGTCAGGATATCGCTGT
Organism: uncultured Oscillospiraceae bacterium; assembly: GCA_944386995.1. Taxonomy (GTDB): domain Bacteria; phylum Bacillota; class Clostridia; order Oscillospirales; family Oscillospiraceae; genus CAJFPI01. The sequence continues at coordinate 6,465 of CALXDF010000157.1, read as the reverse complement.
GGCGCTGCTTGGCCACTCCCTCCGCCGGCATGCAGTAGACGCAGCGCAGGTTGCAGCGGTCTGTAACGGAGATCCGCAGATAGTCGATCCTGCGGCAAAAGAGGTCCTGCATGGCCTGCACTCCTTTCTGTAGCGATGGATCTCCGGCGATCAGGGGATCGTCTCCCGGAGCAGGCGGCTCTGGGTCAATTCCTCACCGGGACGCAGATGCAGAAACCATTTTTCAGGCCACGGTCCGGTGAGCAGGTCCCGCAGCCGCTGGTTGGACGCCGCCACCGTGCAGCACGGAAGGCCCAGCAGTTTTGCAGTATCCTGGGCCTCTTTGGAGACCGTCTCCATGGGATAGCAGCCGTCGTCCAGAAGGGCCAGCCGGCGGTAGTTCCCGAGCATCATGCTGAAGATCTCGCGGCCTTGTTCTTCGCCGTACTTTTTAAGGGTATACTCATATTCCACACGAAGGCTGCGCTCTCCATGCAGCCAGGCACGGGTGAGAAAATAGGTCCCGCACTGTTTGGTCAATTCTGTTCGGCGCTGCTGGGAACCCAGCAAAATGGTGATGCAGTCATCTGCCTTGGGCAGGATCACATCAAAATCCCCGGCCCGGATGCCCGCGATGCTGTTCCCGCAAAAGCCGTAAGCAAGCAGGACGCGGCCATATCCCGTGGTGTGGTCCAGCGCATTCTGCATCTCCTGCCGCAGCCGCGCCGGGTAATTGTGCAGTCCGGCATCCAGCCATGTGACAGGATAGCTGCATCCGGTCTCCGCTATGGCTTGCTCCAGTTCATCACGAAGCATGGAACATGCGATGATACAGGCCTTTTCCACAAAACCGACCTCCGATTCTTCTACTTAGCATACCCCATCCGGCACGGCTTTGTCAATTCCTAGACGGATCTCGGGACAAAGGACAGAGCCCCTCTGCTTTTGGCAGAGGGACTCGCAGTCGAGCGCCGGGAAAGCGTCAATCCAATTCCAGAGCGCCGGTATAGAGCTGATAATAGGTGCCCTTGAGGGCCAGCAGTTCCTCGTGGGTCCCGCGCTCGATGATCCGGCCGTGATCCAGCACCATGATGGCGTTGGAATTGCGGACGGTGGAGAGGCGGTGGGCGATGACGAACACCGTGCGCCCGGTCATCAGGGCGTCCATGCCGCGCTGGACAATGGCCTCGGTACGGGTGTCGATGGAGCTGGTGGCCTCGTCCAGGATCATGACCGGAGGATCCGCCACAGCGGCCCGGGCAATGGCAAGCAGCTGCCGCTGACCTTGGGACAGGCTGGCACCGTTGCCGCTGAGGGGCGTGTCGTAGCCCTGAGGCAGACGGGTGATGAAGTCGTCTGCGCCGGCCAGTTTGGCCGCTACGATGCACTCCTCGTCTGTGGCATCCAGATTGCCATAGCGGATGTTGTCCATCACCGTTCCGGTGAAGAGGTTGGTATCCTGGAGCACGATGCCAAGGCTCCGGCGCAGGTCCGCTTTCTTGATCTTGTTGATGTTGATGCCATCGTAGCGGATCTTGCCGTCGGCAATATCATAGAAACGGTTGATCAGATTGGTAATGGTGGTCTTGCCGGCACCGGTGGAGCCAACAAAAGCAATCTTCTGGCCGGGCTTGGCGTACAGGGAGATGTTGTGAAGGACGGTTTTGCCCTCCTCATAGGCAAAGTCCACGTCATAGAACCGCACGTCGCCCTGGAGCTTGGTATAGGTGATGGTGCCGTCGTGGTGGGGGTGTTTCCAGGCCCACACATTGGTCCGTTCCTCGCACTCCTCGATCTCGCCGTTGGCGTTTTCTTTGGCATTGACCAGGGTGACATAGCCCTCGTCGGCCTCGGGCTGCTCGTCAATCAGGTCGAAAATCCGCTTAGTGCCGGCCAAGCCCATGACGATGGCGTTGACCTGGTTGGACATCTGGCCGATGTTGCCGGTGAACTGGCGGGTCATATTCAAAAAGGGCACCACGATGCTGATGCTGAAAGCCAGGCCGGAGATGCTGATGTTGGGTACACCCAGCAGCAGCAGATAGCCGCCCAGCAGGGCCACAGCCACATACAGCACATAGCCGATGTTGCTGAGAATGGGCATGAGCATATTGGCATAGCGGTGGGCGGTGCGGGAGTTTTCAAACAGCTCGTCGTTGACCTTGTCAAAATCAGCCTTGGCAGCTTCCTCATGGCAGAAGACCTTGATGACCTTCTGGCCGTTCATCATCTCCTCCACAAAGCCCTCGGTCTTGCCGATAGCCTGCTGCTGGCGGAGGAAGTACCGGGCGGAGCCGCCGCCCACCTTCTTGACGACGACTACCATGCAGACAACGCCCAGGACGACCAGCAGTGTCAGCCACAGGCTGTAGTACAGCATGATGAACAGAACGGCCAGGCACAGGATCACAGCCCGCAGCAGCTGGGGAAAGCTCTGGGAGATCATCTGGCGCAGGGTATCGATATCGTTGGTGTAGTAGCTCATCACGTCGCCGTGGTTATGGGTATCAAAGTATTTGATGGGCAGGTCCTGCATGCCGTCAAACATCTTCTCGCGCATCTTGGCCAGGGAGCCCTGGGTGATGATGGCCATGAGCTGGGTGTGGGTGAACCCTGCGATCAGGCTCAGGACGTACAGCGCGCCCAGAATTGTGACCATGCCCAGGATCGCTCCGGAGGCTGCGGACCAGTCGCCGCTCTGGAAAGTGTCCTCCACCACGGCCAGAACATTCTGCATGAACACAGAGGGGATGGCGCTGATGATTGCATCAAAAATAATACAAACAATGGCGATAGGCAGCAGCACCGGATAGAAGCCAAACAAAGTCTTGATCAGGCGCAGCACCACGCCGCGGCGGGAGCCGGTTTTCTTTTCCGTTTTATTGCTCATCATTGTCACCTGCCTTGTTCTGAGAGGTATAGACCTCGCGGTAGATCTCGTTATTCTTGAGCAGTTCCGCATGGGTGCCGATTGCGTTGATGGTGCCGCCGTCCATGACGATGATACGGTCGGCGTCCTCCACAGAGGCCACACGCTGGGCGATAATAATCTTGGTGGTCTCGGGGATATACTCACGGAAGGCCTTGCGGATCAGGGCGTCGGTCCGGGTATCCACAGCGCTGGTGGAGTCGTCCAGGATCAGGATCTTGGGCTTTTTCAGCAGTGCCCGGGCAATACACAGACGCTGCTTCTGACCGCCGGAGACATTGGTTCCGCCCTGCTCGATCCAGGTGTCGTATTTGTCGGGGAACTGCTGGACGAACTCGTCGGCCTGGGCCAGCTTGCAAGCCTCCATCAACTCCTCGTCCGTAGCGTCAGGATCACCCCAGCGCAGGTTATCCTTAATCGTACCGGAAAACAGAACGTTCTTCTGCAGCACCACAGCCACCTGGTTGCGCAATACTTCCATATCATACTTCCGAACATCCACGCCGCCGACCTTCACGGTGCCCTCGGTGGTGTCATACAGTCGGGAGATCAGCTGGATCAGGGTGGACTTGGAGGTGCCGGTTCCGCCGATGATGCCGATCACCTCGCCGGAATGGATGTGCAGATTGATGTCCCGCAGAGCCATGCGGTCAGCGGTTTTGGAGTATTTGAAGCTGACGTTGTCAAAGTCAATGGAGCCATCCTTTACATCCATCACCGGGTTCTCCGGATTTTTCAGGATGCTCTCCTCCGTGAGGACCTCCACGATACGCTTGGCGGACTCCTCGGCCATGGTGATCATCACGAATACCATGGAGAGCATCATCAGGCTCATGAGAATCTGGAAGTTATAGGTCAGCAGGGAGGACATCTGGCCGACATTCAGATCCAGGCCCCGGGTGGTGATAACCGTATAGGAGCCGAAGGTCAGGATCACGATCATCACGAGGTAGACACAGAACATCATGATAGGATTGTTGAGAGCCAGGATCCGCTCGGCGCGGGTGAAGTCGGCGCGGACGTCGTCTGCCGCCACATGGAACTTCTTCTTCTCGTACTCTTCGCGGACATAGGACTTGACCACCCGCATGCCGCGGATGTTTTCCTGAACAGAGGCGTTCAGAGCGTCGTACTTTTTAAAGACCTTGCGGAAGATCGGCATGGTCTTGCGGACCACCAGCGTCAGGGCAATCGCCAGGATGGGAACGGTCACCAGATAGACCACAGCGACCCGGCCGCCCATGACAAAGCCCATGACAAAGGAGAAGATCAGCATCAGCGGGCTGCGGATGGCCGCCCGAATGATCATCATGTAGGCCTGCTGCACGTTGGTCACGTCGGTCGTCATACGGGTTACCAGACTGGAGACGGAGAACTTGTCAATATTCTCAAAGGAATAACCCTGGATTTTGTAGAACATATCCTTGCGCAGGTTGCGGGCCAGACCGCAGCTGGCGGTGGCGCAGTAGGAACCGGCCATGGCGCCCAGCAGCAGGGACAGCAGGGCCAGGACCACCAGAACAGCGCCATATTTCACAATCACGATCATCTCACAGCCGGCCTGGATCTGGTTGACCAGCTGAGCGATCAAATACGGGATGATGCACTCGAAAACAACCTCGCCCGTGACCAGAATCGGCGTTAGGATCGCGGGCTTTTTATATTCTCGAATGCTTTTTGCCAAAATTTTTATCATGAAAAACCCCCATCTCTTTTCTTTCCAATGTTGCTGATTTGTTTGACAATTTTGTTCCAGAATGAACGATTTTTGCCTTACCGCAGAGGGCGAAAGATTACTCGTCCAGATTGCTGGACATTTTGGACGCAGTTTCCATAAAGATCTGCAGCTGGCCGGGAGAGATCCCCTGCGTCATCTTTGTTTCAATTGCCATCAGGGAGGCGCGCACCTGTTCGTCCAGCTCTGCTGCTTTCTCAGTCGGCACCAGGCTCTTGAGCCGCCCGTCTTCCTCCACGCTCTCGCGGGAGATAAACCCCTCTCGTTCCAGGTGCTGAAGGACGCCTGTGGCTGTAGAACGGCTGAGGCTGAACACGCTTTCCACGTCGCGCTGAAAAACCGGGCCGTCCCGGTAGTGGACGCGAATATAGTTCAGTACCCGGCTCTGTAAAGCGTTGACGCCAAGATTCACCAGTGTGCCGTCTAAGCGGCGCTTGACTTTGTGGGAGAGGATATTGATCCACGCTCCGCAGTCTCGTTCCATTGGTTCTCCGTCTCCTTTTTGTTCGGATACGAACAATAAGATAGCGCAATCCATAGGGAATGTCAAGAGAAATTTTAGTAAAAAAACTGCTGGGTTCCAAGAGGCAAAATTGGCGATATTTCGCGCCTGCCGGGAAGGATTCACCCGGGGGATTCCAGCAGCTTTTTATATTTTATTTAATAGGTAAGAAAGGAACCCCCTCAATTGGGCCGGCAGGGAGCCTTAGACCGGGGTGTTTTGAATCGGAGGGTGCAGAGGGAAAATCCTAAAAAGGGAAGGCGGCGCCCTTGCATTTTGCTGCAGAAGGTTTTATAATAAAACCAATCGGCAAAGTGCAGAGGGAGGTTATCTCATGGAAAATGAAGTGTCCAATCTGTTCGTGTGTCTGATGGGCATGGGTGTCACCTTTGTGGGGCTGATCTGCCTGATTTTCCTGTCTCAGATTATGGGAGCCATTTGCCAGCGGCTGCGCCGGTCGGAGCCGTCCAAGGCCGAGCAGGCTGCCGTTCCTGTGTCGGCAGTGGAGACGATCCCCAACCGGGGCGCAATGGTGGCGGCGGTGTCTGCGGTGCTGGCAGAAGAGCTGGGCACAGAGGTGTCCGCCATCCGGATCCTCTCCTTCCGGAAGATTTCCTGAAGAGAGCGCGGGAAACACACAGAAAGGGGCTGTGCCCATAGGCACGGCCCCTTTTATTTTGCGTTATGCGCGGGACGGCCTATGAACGATTCTCAGTTAAATATGAGAAAGTGTAATATAAAAGGGCCGCGTGAATTCCCGCTTTTGCAGGAACAGTCGCGAGAAATTGCCAACTTAACTAAAGAAAATCCGCAAATTTGTGTGGAATCCACATAAGAAAGCTGGGGAGTCTGAGGGGGAATTGTAGAGAAATTCACCATTGACTTTGTGATAATGAAGTTTTATCATAGATGCAACGCATGGAAGTTGTGCGTTGCCCCGCTTCGCTGGAAGACGGAGAGGAGCAGAAAAAGGAAAAGGAGTTTTGACCATGAAAAAGTTTTTGAGCCTGCTGATGGCGGCTGTCATGGTATTCGCTCTGGTGGCCTGCGGCGGCAATACCGCGAACACTGGCAGTACCAACAACAGCGGCAGCAACAGCGCGGACACCGGCGACACCGGCAGTGACAGCGGCGTCATTACTATCAAAATCGGCGGCATCGGCCCCCTGACCGGCGATAACGCCGTCTATGGTTTGGCCACCGATTATGGCGCCCAGATCGCTGTGGACGAAATCAACGAGTTGGGCGGCAACATCCAGTTTGAGTATGATTTCCAGGATGATACCGGCGTAGGCGAGACGGCTGTCTCCGCTTACAACG
>CALXDF010000156.1 GCA_944386995.1 uncultured Oscillospiraceae bacterium | reverse complement strand
ACCAGCCCCGGCACCTCTGCGGGCTCCGGCAGCTACACTGGCAGCTATACGCTGAATATCGAGAATGTTGCAGCCAACGAAGACGACCCCACCAGCTACCGGACGGTGTACACCGTCACCATCGAGGCGAAAAATGGCACCGACAGCACCTGGAGCTACGACTCCTTCCTGCTGTATGTCTATGACGAGGAGGCCCTGGAGATCTTGGTGGACGGCGCGGCGGTGGGCGACCACACGCTGTCCAACGAGGACTACATCGGCGGGACAGACAACGGAAGCGGTTTCGCGGTCAACTCGGCAGACTGGCAGGAGTGGGTCCTCTCCCTCCAGCGGGACATCTATTTGAAGGAGGTCATCTCCCTCAACTACGGCACCTACGCCTGGAACGAGATCGCCGACCAGATCCAGTGGAGCTTAGAGGGCACCGCCGCCTCCCTGAACTACCAGCAGGGCTCGGTGTACTCCGACATCAACAGCCTCTCCTACGTATCCTACCGGCCCACAGCGGAGTTTGGCCTGGCGGGCCTCAGCGAGGGTCAGGTCGCCCTCAGCGCCACCCACAAGCTGGTGCCAGGCCTCTCTGAGACGCTGAACATCAGCGTGGAGACTTTGAAGGACCGTCTCTACCTGTTCCAATGCTATCCCCAGGCTGAGACGGAGCTGACCTTCGACATCTACAGCGCGGATGGGACCACCACCTCGGTGGAGATCACCTCCGACAGCGGCGGCCAGGCGGCCTACTACGCCCCCTACGGCATCGCCAGCAACGTCTCCTGCCGCGCCGAATATGAGGGCAGCCTCTACACCGGCACCTTCTACCTCGAAAACCTGACCACCGGCGAGGGGGATTGGACCCAGTCCCAGCGCTATCCGGTGAACACCCTGAACCTGCGCCAGGCGGCCTACGCCTACGTGTACCTGAAGAACCCCGACGGCACCCCCTACACCGGGAAGATCACCTTCCGGGGCGGCGTGTACGTGAACGATGCGTACCGAGAGGACGCCACCTTCGACCTGTCCGCCAGCAACGGCAATTCCGCAGATTGGTCCTATAACGGAACGGAGACAGATTCCGCCGAAATCACCTTGGGCGCCGACGGCCGTCTGACGGTGAATATGGACCAGAGCGAGTGGGGCCTCTCGGACGAGGAACTCGCCGGAGCCTCCATCACCTACGTCTTCCAGATTGAGGCGGAGAACGCTGGCACCAGCGATGCACCCTACCCCTACTACCCCCTGCTGGTGACCATCGACGCCAGCGCCAATATCGACGCCTACATCGGCGGCGGGCAGGCGGCGGTGAACTTCGAGGAAAATTCCGATCCCACCAGCCAGCACCCCTACATCACCGCCCAGGCCACCTACTACCAGGGCTCCACCCGACTGACCAGCGTTCTTGGGAGTACAGGGACTGTGGGCCCCACCTACACCTATCCTACGGCCCACCTGAACACGGTGGTATTCTGGTGGGGGGATAACGAGACCGACATGAGCGATGTCAGTCTATCCCTGAAGACTGCAGACGGCGTGGCCATCGGCTCCGCGGAGTCCTACCACACCACCAGCATAGAGGCCTACCCCTTCACCAGCGTGGGCACTATTCAGTACGACGTGGAGCTGAGCAGCGACAGCCTTGCGGGCATCCTCGCCGACGACGGCAGGGGAACCCTTGGCCTCGTCCTCGACTTTTATAACGGCTCCTCTCTCGTCCGCCGGGAGAGCCTCCCCTTCCGCCTGAGCAACACCGCCGGCGTGGACCCCATTCAGGAGTCCACCAGCCTGACGAGCCTGCTCAATGAACTGGGGGATTACTCGACTGTTACGGCCAATGATTCTGGCATCCGCAACGTCACCAATGACAACTTTGTGCAGGCGGCTATGGAGCTGGCGGCCGGGGACGATTTTACCTCGTCCTCCGACGGTCTCTTCGGCATCCGTATCGCCGCCACCGACGATCCCAACAACTTCCTCGGCCTGATCTACTTCAACGCCGGGCAGGTGGAGGAAACCGATGATGACCAGATCTACGGCCTCGACTACGCCTCGGATCCGGATCTGAACTACACGCCGGGTCTTGATGAGATGCGGGTCCTCACCGGGCGTAAGACCACGGCCTCCTACTTCGACGACCAGCTGAAAGACATGGCCCGGTCGGCAGCCGGCGGTGCCATGAGCGACACCGACTTCACCCTCAGCGGCTATATGGAGTCGCTGATCTACTGGGACCACAACACCGGCCAGTGGGAGATCCGGATTCTCAGCGGCGGCTTCAACGCCGGGGGTGGTCTGTCCTACTCCTGGAACTACAACACCTGGTGCGGCCCCGTCCCCTTCACTGCCACGCTGACCATCGGCGGCAGCGCCCAGGTGGGCATGGACGCCCTTGCCGCGGCCTACTATGACACCTCCTCCCGAGAGGGCGGCATCGGCACCGACTTCCTCACCGAGCTGCGGATCTATCTGTATCTGAAGTTCTTCGCCGGCGTGGGCTTTGACTACTCCATCATCGCCTTCAAGTTAGGCGTCTACGGCCAGATCAGCATGGATATGCAGTTCCGCTGGCTCAACCGGCCCTACATGTATGAGGGCGACACGCTCAACGGCAACATCGTGAATCTGGCGGACGAAAACGCCGACGTCGAGATTGCCGCCGGCAACCGCAGCGGCCAGCGGATCCGTATCGACGGGGAGATCGGACTGGAGTTTCTTGTCAAGTTCCTCTTCTTCAGCTTCAACAAGGTGCTCCTCTCCTACCACTTCAGCATCGCTGACTTCACCTTCAACGACTGGGACGGCATCGAGGACTCCTGGGAGGCCAACCATGCGGCCAAGGAGGCCGCTGTGGAGGAGCTTCTTGCAAACGGCAGCATGAGCGTCACCAGCATGGCCGGACAGAGCATGTACAGCCTGAATCTGGCCCCCGCCCTCGAGAGCCGGGACTACCTGAACGACGTAGACAACCCGCGGATGTGGTTTGGCGGCGCCGGCATCTCTACCTTCGCCTTGAACGCCATCGACGGCAACAGTGGGATGCACCTGCTCCAGAGCAACTCCTACCCCTACTCCGACCCGGTGGTCTCCGACGACGGCGCGCTGGTGGTCTATCTGGCCGACATGGGCAGCACCGACGTGGAGGATACCAAGGCGGCCTGGGCGCTGAAGCGCAACGATGTCTACTATCCGGGCGGCAATACCGCCAGTGATGGCACCGCCGTTGCCATCGACAACGACGGCTATGGCGACAGCCAGCTCTCCCTGGCGGGTACCGGGAGCTACGCCGTGGCGGCATGGACCCGGCAGACGGAGTCCTTCGCCTCCCAGGAGGAGGGAGACACCTCCGCTGTCACCCCTGAGGATCAGATGGTCATGCTCAACAGCACCGACGTCTACGCGGCGGTCTATGACGGCAGCACATGGGCCACCACGGCGCTGACGGACAACGGCACCCCGGATCTGGCCCCTGTGGCGGCCGCCAACGGGGCTAATAAAGCTGAGGATTTCAAGGCCATCGTGGCTTGGCGCGCCGTGGCCGCCAGCGGTGAGGCCACCGGAGAAACTGACGGCTACGCTGGCGTCACCACCTTCGACGAGAAGGATACCATCCTCTACAGGGTGTACGATGGCAGCAGTCAGACGTGGAGCGATACCTACACCCTGTACAACGGCACCTCCGGCTCCGTGAAGGCCATTGAGGCGGCCATGCTCTCCGACGGCACCGCCGCCGTGGTCTACACCCTCGATCTCGACGGCAGCGACGCCACCGCCGACGACAAGGAGATCGTCTACGCCGCCATCAACAGCGGCAGTGCCGTGGAGAACGTTGCAGCCAACGAGGTCATCCGCAACGTCCGGGCTACCAAGGACAGCTACCTCGACGAGAACCCCCAGATCGCCGCTTTGACCTTCGGCGAAGGTGCCGATGCGATGGAGCAGTTCATCCTCGGCTGGTACACCGAGCAGAACGTGGCCAATGACGACGCCAGCGCCTGGACGGCGGCACGGAGGAGGAGACCGACGGCGCCCAGCGGGGCACCGCCGACATCCGTCTGATCACCTTCGACGGCGCGGGCAACGCCACCCAGCGCCTGCCCGACTCCATCAGCCAGGTGGCCAGCGACAGCGAGGTGAACATCACCTCCAACTTCCGCTTCGTCAAGGGGGCGGACACCATCAATGAGCTGTCCATCCTCTGGGTGGAGCGCACTGCCGAGATCGACACCAGCCTGCTGGATGCGGAGACCACATCTGAAGAGTGGACGGACGGCAGCGAGGCCGGCGAGGCCAGCAGTGACCTGTCTGGCATCGCTTCCAACGAGCGGGACGTGCTCAAGAGCGTGAAGTTCTACACCTATGAGAGCAGCGGCACCTCCACCATCCGCTTCACCGGCGCGCAGGAGGTGGCGGATATGAACGACGCCCAGCTGAGCGGCGGCATCCTCATCGACAACTTCGACGCCTATGTCAGCGATGCGGCCGGCAACCAGCTCAAGGCGGTCATTCTCGGCACCACCTACGGCGCTCCCACCAACAGCGACACCTACGGCGTCACGGAGAAAACCGTCACGCTGCTGGACGGCACCGAGGTGGACGTGGCCGTGCCCACCAGCACCACCGCCATGTACACCGCCGATACCTCCTACACCGACAAGGTCACTGTCAGCGCGGTGCTGGCCGATTACGACACGGTGCGCCTTGGGGCCAACACCCAGATTCAGTTCACCGTGAAGAATGAGGGCATCCACGCCATCGACAGTCTGACCATTGAACTTACCGACCCCGGTGAGGGCGGCGATACCACCACGACGGTGATCACGGGCCTCAACCTACTCCCCGGCCAGACCACCTCGGTCTACGCCGACTACCAGGTGCCCTCTGACGCTGTGGTGGATCCCACCTACACCCTCACCGCTGGATTCAGCGGCACGGGGGCCAGCGGCACGGGGGCCAGCGGCCCCGCCGGGTCCGCGGACAGCGTGGCCACCGGCACCATCTACTTAGACCTCCCTGACGTGGAGATCACTGAGGCCAAGGTGGTCAACGAGGAGGAGGGTCTGCGGACCATCCAGATTAAGCTCAACAACCACGCCGACGCCGCCTTAACCGAGGGCGAGAGCGCCGTCCGCCTGAGCTTCTACTCCGACGCCACCCGGGAGACCCCCATCCCCGCCAGTTGCTTTGTGGAAGGCGGGAGCGAGACTGATGGCTACTCCATCACCATCAGCGGCCAAAGTGACCTCGACATGGTCAACGAGGGCGGCTACGCCGTGCAGGTGGACTTCAACGTGGGCGACTTTGTTGCGGCCGAGGACGGCACGGCCCAGGAGATCCCCGACTCCGGCGTCACGGTCTATCTGAAGGCCGAGGTGCTGGGTGTCCCTGCGGAGGATGAGGACAGCGGCAGCTCCACCCTCTTCTACAGCGCGCTGCACCGCATGAACACCCTTGCGGCCTCCACAGTCTCTTACACTGTGCCAGAGGACATGGAGCCCCAGGGGGAGCCCACCGCCTCTGACAGCTACGCCTCTGTCACCTGCGACAACCTGGAGGTGCGCACCGGGGAGGACGTGACCCTGACCCATACCATGGGCGTGGACGATAGCGGCGGCGCCATCGTCGATGTGACGGTGCAGAACAACCTGCTGACCCAAAAGACCAGCGGCAACCTGATCGTCACCCTGCTGTCTGCCGACGGCTCCGTGCTGGCTCAGCAGCAGAGCTATGGCAGCAGCACAGACAACAACGGACTCATTACCCTAAATGGTGAGGAGAAGAAGGCAATTTCCTTCACTTTCAGCGGCATCTCCGCGGAGAACATTGACAGGGTACAGGTGACCTACTCCGATCTGGTGATCGGTGGGGAGGCCAGCAATAACACTGCTCTGTCCGCTCTGACGGTGGACGGCGTGGCTCTGACCTACGACGAGACGAGCCGCACCTACACCGGCACGGCCGCTGACCTGTCCTCCGCCGTCCTGTCCGTGGCGGCGGCGGATCCGGGCGCTACGCTTACCGTCAACGGCACGGAAATCGGCAGCTACCAGACGGTGCAGTCTATCCCTCTGTCCGACGGGGAGAACACGGTGGCCATCACCGTCACCGCCGCCGACGGAACAACGACGGCGGACTACACGGTCACCATTACCAACACCATCACCAGCACTTCCGGAGGAGGCAGCGGCAGCACCAGATACACCATCACCGCCCCCGGCGAGGTGGACCGCGGCACTGTATCCGTGTCCCCCAGCCGGGCCTCCCGGGGCCAGACGGTGACCATCACCGTCACACCGTAGGACGGCTTTGAGCTGGGCAGCCTCACCGTCACCGACGCCAGCGGCGATACCATCGCCCTGACAGACGCCGGGAACGGCCGGTACACCTTCACCATGCCCGCCTCCCGGGTGATCGTCAGCGCCTCCTTTGTGGAGGCCGGACACGCCGGCAGCTGTCCCAGCGCGGCCTTCAGCGACCTGAACCTCTCCGGCTGGTACCACGAGGCCACGGACTATGTGATTGCCAACGGCCTGATGAACGGCGTCAGCGCCGACGAGTTCGACCCCAGCGGCACCCTGACCCGGGCCATGATGGTCACCCTCCTCTGGCGCTTGGAGGAGGAGCCGGTGGTGAACTACCTTCTCCCCTTCGAGGATGTGCCTGAGGACACCTGGTACACTGAGGCGGTCCGCTGGGCCGCCAGCGAAGGCATCGTACTGGGCACCAGTGAGACCACCTATGACCCCGCCGATCCCATCACCCGGGAGCAGCTGGCCGCCATGCTCTACCGCTACGCCAGCTATAAGGACTGCGATGTCAGCGGCCATGGCGATCTCTCGGCGTTCACCGACACGGACCGCGTCTCCGCCTATGCGGCAGACGCTCTCGCGTGGGCGGTGGCCGAGGAACTGGTCAACGGCATGGGCGACGGAACCCTCCAGCCCAGGGGAAATGCCACCCGGGCCCAGACCGCGGCCCTCCTGATGCGCTTCGTCGAGGCCTTCGCCTCCTAAGCGGCGCAGCAGAGCCGCGCCAGCCTAAAATAATAAAGGGCCCGCTCCTATGGAGCGGGCCCTTTGCCCATATGGACATGCTTTCTGCCATATGGCGTGCCGCCTAAGATGGACGGACAACTACAGCACGAACTTATCCAAATATCCTATTACGCAGATTGCCAGCACAATGACAGGCAGGACGTACCGGAAGTATCCCCGGAGCCTGGCCGGAAAGCGGATGCCCTTCCCGCGATCCACCTCCGCTAAGAAGTTTTCATATCCCCAGCCAATCTTATCGGACACACAGCAGAACAGCAGATAGATCACCGAGCCGATGGGCAGCAGGTTGTTGCTGACCAAAAAGTCCTCAAAGTCCATAATGCTCAAGCCCAGAATGCGCACGCCGCTCCACAGGTTGTTGCCCAACAGGCAGGGCAGGCTCAGCAGAAAAATCAGCACCAGGTTGACCGCCACCGCCCTGCCCCGCGGGATGTTCCACCGGTCCATCCAGCAGGCCAAAATATTCTCAAACACGGCGGTAACGGTGGATAGGGCTGCAAAGAACAAAAACACGAAAAACAGCGCTCCCCACAGCCGGCCGCCGGGCATCGCGTTGAAGACGTTGGGCAGCGTGACGAAGATCAGGTTGGGGCCGGAATCCGGGTTCACCCCGAAGGCAAAGGCCGCCGGGAAGATGATAAGGCCCGATGTGAAGGCCACGAAGGTGTCCAAGATCCCCACGTTGATAGCCTCGCCGAAGAGGCGGTGCTCCCGGTCAATATAACTGCCGAAGATGGCCATAGAGCCGATGCCGATGCTCAAAGTAAAAAAGGACTGTCCCATGGCGTCATAGATCGCCCGGAAGAGGCGGAAATTCCCCTCGCTGTCGTACATCAGGTTGTGGAAATTGGGCACCAAATAGAATTTCAGCCCCTCTATGGCCCCCGGCAGCGTCAAGGCTCGGACAGCTAACACCACCAGCAGGGCCAGCAGGCAGACCATCATGGCCTTGTTGGCCTTTTCCACACCGTTTTTCAGCCCCCTGCTGCAGACCACCATGCCAAGGATCACCACAAAGGCCATCAGTGCAATCTGAATGCCTACATCATTGGCCTGCATGGCGGAGAAGGCCTCATCCACCTGAGCAGTGGTCATGCCCTCAAATTGACCGGTGGCCAGTTTGAAGAAATAGAGCACCAGCCAGCCGGCAATGGTGGTATAGAACATCATTAGAAGATAGTTGCCCACCATGCCGGACCAGCCGTGCCAGTGCCACTTGGTACCCTTAGGCTCCAAGGCTTGGAAGGACATGGCGATGCTCTTCCGGCTGGCCCGCCCCACGGCAAACTCCATGGACATAATGGGCAGCCCCATCATCAACAGAAAGACAAGATAGATCACAACAAAGGCCGCGCCGCCGTACTGTCCCACAATGTAGGGGAAACGCCACACGTTGCCAAGGCCGATGGCGCAGCCGGCGGAAATCAGTACAAACCCCAGCCGGGACGCAAAGGTTTCTCTCTCGTTCACAGTAAAACTCCCTTCCTCAGACCGCTTTTGATACCACAGTGAATTCATCATAGCGGAATCTGACAAAATTGTCAAATGCCGCCTGTAAAAGGAGGCAGCCTTCGAATTATAAACTCTATTGTCCCCAAAAAATGCAAAACCTGTGCAGCAGCGCAAATCCGCCACACGAGCCCTTCGCTGCAGGCAAAGCTTCAGGGCAGGCGGAACTCATCCAAAAGGACACGGCGCAGGTCGTGTCCTTTCTGTGGAGGGGAAAATAAACTCGATATTTTCAGCTTTAGCGCTGTTAACAGAAATGCTGCCCAACGGCCCTTCTGGCCGGCGGCGCTTTTGCGCCGTACAAGCGTTTTCGCCCCAGGTGAAAACCGTGGCGCAGGGGTGGCTCTGCCGACCCCGACCATGGAAATCCCGAAGGGTGGAGCCGCCCCTTGGGCGGCGGAACCCACAAAAAAGGACACGACTTAAGCGCGGTGAGATAAGAAAACAAGCAAAAACCCTTATATCATCGCGTTTATGGACAGCGGGCAAACAGGTTACAACTGAATAACCGAGCAAAAGGGACGTTATCAGACCGATAGCGTCCCTTTCTGCATATTGGCATACCGCAGCTTGAAAAGAGTTGCGGTTTTTTTATGCCCGAAAACAGGCGGTAACGTGGAACGTTAGGCGCGAAAAAGCCCTTGTAACACAAGGCTTTTCAGACGCGAAAACGGCAAAGGCATACTGCAATACCAAAACCGCCGAAAACGGCTTTCTAATATTCCACACAGACCGAGAAAGGAAGTGATAAAAAATGGCAGTTTTCCGAGTTGAGAGGAATACGGGATATACCGTTATGAGCAACCACCACTTGCGCAATAACCTGATCACAACAAAAGGTGAGGTTGATGAATCCCTCAATACTGGTAATGCCTTTGGTGACTGCAGCCGCTTCGAATTGCAGATCTTGATCGCCTTCGAAACTCTCCAATCTCTTGGCAAGATAGTCCAGCTCGTCAATGTTGACTTCGCAGCCCTCCAATTGCCGTAGAATTGGATATGTCCTGGATAGTTCTATGATCTCACAATCCCGTTTCAATACATCCCCAATTCCTAAATCAGCCAGCATATCCATGGTGTGATCATACTCGCTGGCCTTTATAGGGAGGGGGAGGGAAAGTTCCCCATACTCCGGGTGTTCTCGATTCTTCAAAACAGCAATCATTCTCACACTTTTCCCTCCTTTACTGTAAATTCTGTGTCATGCCATCGTCAATTTCCGGTTCAGGTATAGAAACGATGGGATACACATCAAAATTGCCATTATCTCCAAAGGCCTCCAGGATCTCTTGCTGTTTTTCCTGCGTAAGATCTGAGAAGTAGATTTCAATCATGCAACACACCTCCGTCCGTATACACATTAAAGATGCAGTACGCAACTATCATAATTGGCCAGGAGAAGTGCGTTAATGATGAGGGAGAATGTACGGTCAGGGACAAATTCGCTGCTGAGGAATTCCTGGGGGTTAATCTCAAATTCCCCTCTCTCAAATTGTTTGGCGGTTTTGAAAACGGCGTACTCCTTGGCACTTAGGGATCCATTACTCTCAAAGCGCCAGGAAAGTTGTCTTGCGTGAGTGATAACCGGGATGATATGCTTGGACATTAATTCATCCAAGGTTGACAGGTAGAGAATAGCCAGATCCGGTCCGCAGACAGGTGTGTAAGTAATTCTTGTTATCTCATCGCGCGTCTGTTCAAATAGTTTGCGATGAGAAGTGCTCAGGTAAGAAAAATGGCGGTTAGTTCTACAGTGTTTTCTCAAGCGCATGATGAAAAGTCTGGGCAGATTCCCCTTGAAGAACTCCATGATCAGTTTTTCATAGTTGATTACCTTTGCAGTGATTCGCTCCGTCACATAAGGGCAGACTCTCAGTTGGCACTCATTGTTCTTCGCATGAGTGCAATGTTTGCATGCAACAACTTGTGGCCTGCGATATATATTTTTAGGTGGCATATTTACCCTCCTTAACAATGATTTTAGATAAGAAAAAAACGCCGGAATGAACACCCATCAGAGTATCCGTATCCGGCGTTGTCAGTCTGCGCTTTATTCCATAGTTTGTTCGAAGGGAGAATCTGCATTGGGTTCCATCCCCCGAGCAATTCGCTCCTCATAGTCTGGAACCAACTCCTGTATTCGCTGCTGAATCTCATCAATGATGTGTTCCTGCTCGGGGGGGAGGGAGCAGCTGAAACAGATGAAGGAGCACTGCTGATAGATCTCTATGAGCTGCTCAGGTGTAAACTGCCGTTCATCAGGCATCAGACCGGAGCGAATTGCAAAGTCCCGTTTAGCGTCTACATAATTCCCCTCATAATAGTGACCGTGATTCAACCCTATGTGATTGAAATCCCAATCCCAGGTTACGAACTTTGCACCTCCCTCGGTTAGTCGCCCGGCCAGTACCGTGCCGTTATATTCAGCGAGAGATTGGTAGGGTTCTGATAACCCTGTCGCCTGGAGAGCAGGTGCGCGCTCCAAATGGCTCATGTATTCCAGTACCGTTCCAGCGGCATCAGTTGCCTTGGAGCATGCATTTTCTCGTTCGGACGAGTATACGTCCTCCTGGCGGTAGAAAACATTGCCTTGCGCGTTAATTCTGCACAGTCGCTGCCCGTCATACTCCACCGGGAGGGAGTCGTTTTCCTGGGGCAGAGGAGTGAAACCAGCCCGCCCCAGGACGATAGCCAGTTCCTTAAAATACAGATCTTTTCTCATTTTCAAACCTCCTTGGGCTGCGCCCATTTTAAATTCTATGGCAAACAAAAAAGCGCCGCTTTGATGGTCATTCAAGACCAACAAAACGGCGCTTCAGGTTTGTTTGTTGTTTTGCGAATACAGTTTAATTAGTTTTACTGTTCTTGGGAATTGCGAGAACCGGGGATAACAGGTCTAAGGGTCATAAATTAACCTTGGCTGTTGTTTTCAAGCCATTTTTCATAGAGTTCCTCCTTCTTGAGGAGCATATGGATGTCAACCATGAGGTTATCAAGTACATACCCTTCAATCCAGTGCATGACTTCTCCGTCAATCTCTTCTTGTGACATACCTGCGTGTCCAAAAGGTATGCCAACTAAGTGGTCACGTGAACCATAACCATCTGCTGACAAATAGAAGTTCAGGAGATAGTAATTATTTCCGCCATCAGCGTTAAGATTTTCCTGACACTCAGCATAGATATCAGCCTCGTGCCCACAAAGCAGTGGCCCGCTCACTTTGTATTGCTTAGTGTAAATCGGATCGTCTATGCGGGAAATCAAAATATCTTGAGACAAGCACATCCCTCTCTTTTCCTTCTGTGTTACTCTGACAGATTAATTCCGAGGCGTTCTGCTATTTCTTCGGGTTTCATACCGCTTTTTTGCGCCTCTTTCAAAATTTCTTGGATTTTCTGCTTTTTTGTCTTGCGGGGTTTACGCGGCGGCTTTGGTGTAAGGATCTCCTGTTTCTTGGACTCTAATCCTTTGATCCGTTCTTGCACTGCTGCGATCTTTTCGTCAAACGAGGTCATCGATGCTTGTTTCTTGGTCTCAAGATCTGCAATACTTTGGTTAAGAATTTCGATTTTAGCATCGACTTCGGCAATTCGTTCTTCAGGTGTACGGCGGATGCGCTTGGTATTAGAATCAGACATTGAGTTCACCTTTCCTTTGATGTCATCGTGAGGTTTCTGTAAGGAAAGAATATCACAGTCTGAAACAAATCACAACCTATTTCCTCTTTATCCTTCTTGAGCTGGCGCCCTTTTTGGGTTTCGGGAAAACAAAAAGGGCGCCACTCTGATGGTTATCAAAACCGACAAAACAGTGCCAGAAATTTTGTGAATCTTTTGAGTATGAGAATCGGCGCCTTTTTTGAAAAAAACGCATTCAAAAAGGGCGCCGGCATATAATCCTGTTAAATGATGGCAACATAGTGGTTCAAATCTTCGCTTATCCATCGGAAAAGCCTGTGTCATCTATTGTTCAAACATTGATTTTGAGGGGGGTAAAAAACCCGGAAAAGGTTGATGCCGTAGGCTTACAGCCTACGGCATCTATACCTTTTTTACTTTATGGAGGCGACACCCAGACTCGAACTGGGGGTGGAGCTTTTGCAGAGCTCTGCCTTACCACTTGGCTATGTCGCCATATGGATAACAGAAGCAATTGCTTGCTTCTGTTATCATTTGCTGGAGCAGGTGACGAGGCTCGAACTCGCTACCTCCACCTTGGCAAGGTGGCGCTCTACCAGATGAGCTACACCTGCAAATCCATGGATCTGCAAACTGGAATAGGGGAGAAGAGGAAATCTCTCCGGAGGATACCCGAAGTATCCTCCGGAGAAGATTGGTGCCTCCGGCCGGAATCGAACCAGCGACACGGGGATTTTCAGTCCCCTGCTCTACCAACTGAGCTACAGAGGCAAATGGCGACGCGGAAGGGACTTGAACCCTCGACCTCCGGCGTGACAGGCC
>CALXDF010000155.1 GCA_944386995.1 uncultured Oscillospiraceae bacterium | reverse complement strand
TGAAATCCTGGAACACAAAGCCCAGATTATCCCGCCGGAAGGCGGCGATGTCCTTTTCCCGGATGGACACAATATCCATCCCCCCCAGCAGCACCTGGCCGCTGGTGGGCTTATCCAGGGCCGCCAGAATGTTCAGCAGGGTGGTCTTGCCGCTGCCGGACTCCCCCATGATGGCTACGTACTCTCCCTTCTCCACGGAGAAGGTCACATCGGTGAGGGCCTGGACCTGGGCGCCGCCGAATCGGGTGGTATAGATCTTTTTCACGTTGCTGACTTGCAGGATCGGCATGAAGATTCCTCCTTGGGAAGTGTTGTCCCCAGTATAACGCTCCGAAATATCCGGTGCCATCGCTTTGGCTTACACCTGTCTTACCATTTTGTAAGATACGGATACCGCCCGGGCAGGTTGTCAATATTGAACATATTTTTATTTTAATTTTCGAAAATATTTGTATAATCTACTTGCATTTTCCCGTGCATCTGCTATGATAGAGAGGGAGGGAACCAGAGCGCATCCATCCAATCACAACAGGAGGCCAACCGCATCGGTCACGCCGAAAGGAGGCTCATCCACATGAACCAGATCCAACACCTATTCGCAGGCACCCGGGCCGCCAAGCTCCTGGCCTGCGCCACCGGCATCTGCGTCTCGTTCCTGCTGTACTACGTCGGAGAATCGTCTGTATTTCTGGCGCTCCTGTTTCTGTTCCTGCTGCTCCAGGCCCTCGCCATGTGCCAGACCCCCTCCCGGAAAGACGGCCAGTGTATCCGTGACGGCTGGGGCTGGTATCCCCTCTCCATCGCCTGTGCCAGCGGTGCCATCAGCCTCGTCAGCGCTCTGTCCACTCCGCAGGCAGATCTGACCTGGAACCTGATTTTACTGGCTGCATCTCTGGGGGCCCTGATCGTGGGCATTGTCAGCGAGTGGACCTATCCCCGCTGGAGCCACTGGAGCCGGTGAGACAGAGCCTCTGACCGGAACAGAGGAACTGCTATCCCGATCCTTTCCGCACAGAGGGACCGCCCCAGGTCCCTCTGTGTGCTTTCTTTTCAGAAAAAGGGCCGGTGTCTCCAAGACGCCGGCCTTTTCCCCGACCTACTCCACCTCCAGGGCCTCCCGCCCCAGTTCAATGCGGATCTCCGTCCCCTTCCCCACCTGGGAAACGACCGAAATCCTGTGGCCCAGCCGGTCACAGATCTGCCGGCAGAGATACAGCCCAATGCCGGTGGAGCGCTTGTCTGTGCGGCCGTTGCAGCCGGTATATCCGTTTTCAAACACCCGGGGCAGATCCTCCGGTGCAATACCGATGCCATTGTCCTGAACGACCAGAGTATCTCCCCGGGCAAAAATCCGTACTGCGCCGCCCCGGGCGTACTTCACTGCATTGGACAGCACCTGCTCCACCACGAATCCCAGCCACTTCTCATCGGTGAGGACCTGGAGGGAGATGGGCTGCAGGTCCAGCGACACCCTGCTGTGGATAAAGAGCTGTGCATATTTGCGCACCGCCTGGCGCACGACCTGCTCCAGGGGCACCTCCCGAATGAGGTAGTCTGTGGTTTCACTGCCCAGGCGGAGATATTGCAGCACCATCTCCACATACTGCTCGATCTTGAACAGCTCCGCCGACAGTTCCCGGCCCCGCTCCGTGTCGTCCCCCTGGAGCAGCAGGTGCATGGCGGCGATGGGGGTCTTGATCTGGTGGGCCCAGAGGGTATAGTACTCCACCATCTCCCGCCGCCGCTGGTCTCCCCGGGATACCAGCGCCTGCCGGTCCCGGTAGAGGATCTCCAACAACTCCTGGTAGGCTGCCTCGATAGGGCCCCAGGGCTCCGGAAGGTCCTCCAGCCCCAGGGTCACATGGCTCTCCATCGCTTTCAGGGTCCGCCACCGGCGCCGCCACAGGAGAAAGTCCACCACAGCCATCAAAGCCGTACCGGCGCTCCCCAGCAGCACTGCATACCCCACCGCCTCCCCGGGCAGGTCATAGAGGGAGAATACCACGGCGAACACCACTGCCCAGCCCCCCAGGAGCAACAGCAAAAATCCCCGCTGTTTCCAGTAACCTTTCAACAGTTCCATACCTTACTCCACCAGATATCCAAGCCCCTTTTTGGTGCGGATGAACCCCTCCAGTCCCATGCCGTCCAGTTTCCGGCGCAGGCGGTTCATATTCACTGACAGGGTATTTTCGTCCACAAAGCTGTCCGTCTCCCACAGTTTCTGCATCAGCGCCTCCCGGGAAACCGTCCGCCCCCGGTTCTCCAGCAGCACCTGGAGGATCCGGTACTCGTTACGGGAGAGATCCAGTTTCTCCTCCCCATAGGACAGCGTGGCATCCCTGAGGTCCAGCACCGCGCCCCGGTGTTCCAGCCGCCCGGGATCCGCGGCAAAGTCGTAGCTCCGGCGCAGCAGGGCCTGAACTTTGGCAGTAAGGACCTCCAGGTCGAAGGGCTTGGCAATGAAGTCGTCGCCGCCCATGTTCATGGCCATGACGATATTCATATTGTCCGAGGCAGAGGAGAGAAAGATGATCGGCACCCGTGAGATCTTCCGGATCTCCGTACACCAGTGATAGCCGTTGAAAAAGGGCAGATAGATGTCCAGCAGCACCAGTTGGGGGGCAAAGGAGCGGAATTCCTCCAGGATATTGGAAAAATCCTCCGCCGCCTTGACCCGGCAGCCCCAGGCCTCCATGTGCCGTGCCACCGCGCCGGCGATCACCGCATCGTCCTCCACCAGATAGATCCTTGTTTCCACAGGTCCGCCTCCTTTCCCGCATTCTCTCCTATCCTAACCGAAACCGGCGGATTTGGCAAGAGGCCCCCGTCTCCTGCAGGCACCGACTCCATATCTCCCCCAAGCCAGAAGTCCCGGCCCCTAAGGGCCGGGACTTCTGGACATTCTTCTGCTAAGAAAATTCAAAAAAGGTCAGAGGTTCGTCGTAGACCGCATGTCCGGTCTCCACCACTTCCCCGCCGCAGGTCAGCGTCAGCGTCTGTGCGCTGTAGGCCGTGAGCATCGTGTTCACCAGGCTCCCCAGCACCATGCTCTCCCCCGCAGTGCCGGTCTCCGCCACAGCGGGCAGGAACTCCTCCGAGAGATCCAGGTCGATCGACAGCTCTCCCGGTTCATAGCTGACGATGTCGCCCTCCTGCGTCTCCACACCGTCGCCGGTGAGCAGGAACGCATCCACCGTCACCCCCTCCGGCAGCGTACCGTGGGCAATCAGTGCATCCACAATCCCCTGAGGGCTGGCCTCCACAGTCTCCTCTACCGTATCAAAACCCGTGGCATCTCCATTGGGCAGGTAGAGCGTCACGTCGATCTCATCCAGGACCGCGAGATCCGTGTTTGTCTCCCCACTCTCCTCTGTCACATTGGCTCCGTCCGTTTCGCCGGCCGGAGCGCCGCTGTCCGTTTCTCCGACATTGGAAAACGCACACCCGGTGAGCAGCACGGCCAGCAGCACCAACACCATCCATTGTTTTCCAATCCGCATAGGTTTCCTCCTTGTTCCCGTTTCTTTTTCAGACGGCTTTCTTTAAGAAAAAGTTCCTGACAATACCGCAAAATTTGAAAAAGTCACGGGTTTCTTCTGCGGCCGCGGCGATTTTCTCCCGCTGCGCCGTCATAACCGTCTGTCCGCTCAGCAGCCGTCCCGCTGTACCGGCAGGCACACCACCAGCTCGAACCGTCCCTCCCGAACCCCGGCGTCCAGAGTGCCGCCGTAGCGCTCCGCGATCTCCCGCATGCCGGGGATCCCGAAGCCGTGGACGGCCTTGTCCGATTTGGTGGTGGCGAGATCCGGCTTCACCTCGCCGCCAAGGGTGTTTTCCACCCGCAGCATGAAGAGGCCCTTGTCCGTTTTGCAGCGGACGGTGATCCGCCGGTCCGCCTTACCCTGGCTCCCCTCGATGGCATTGTCCAGGGCATTGCCCAGCAGGGCGCACAGGTCCATATCCGCCACCGGCAGCTCCGCCGGCAGGGAAACGGCAAAGTCCGCGGCGATCCCCTCCCGTTCCATGGCCTCCGCCTTGGCGGTGAGGACGGCATTGGCCGCTTCATTTTCGCACAGGCGCCGGGTCCCCCGGAGAGCCGGGGAGCCGGTGATCTGGTCCAGATAGCCGAGGGCCTCGCTGGTTTTGCCCGCCTCCAGCAGCCCCCGAACCGCCGTCAGGTGGTTCCTGAGGTCGTGGCGGAGACGGCGCACCTGGGTCTCCTGCTGCCGGAGGCCCTGGTAATAGACCTCCCGCAGGCCTGCCAGGCGGTCAGCCTGCTCCAGCCGCTCGTGGTCCGCCAGGGTCAGGATGGCCAGCAGCAGCACCAGAGACGTCAGCAGCACAAAGGGCAGCACCACCACGCCCTGGTTCATGGCCAGGGTATTGACCTCCGCGGAGCCGTATTTCCGGAAGGTCAGCAGCACGACGGCAATCAGGGCACACAGGGGCATGGCCGCCAGGCCCAGCACCAGCTTCCACATCCGCCGGGAGAGTACTACCGGCTCCCGGGGCAGGCGGCGGCGCAGCAGCAGCCACAGCGGGCCGAACACCAGCGGGCGGGCCATGCGCACCAGCACATCATAGAGCGCATCCCCGCTGATCCGCTCCACATAGGTGTCCAGCAGAGCGCACACGGACATCTCCAGGCAGAAGAGGATCATACATACTGTCAGCCGCCCCACCCGGTCGCCCTGGGTGGCAAGGAAAAACAGAGCAAAAAATACCGGCAGGGTGTAGAGCATGTTGGGGTCGCCGATCCAGATCACCATGCCGCTGGTGCCTGCCAGGGTCAGGAAGAGCAGCGCCCTCCCCAGACGTCCACGCCGGGGCCGGACAAAAGGAATACAGAGCCGGTAGAGGAAAAAGCCGTTGGCCGCCACGGTCAGGAAATAGCTGCAATAGAGCAAGCCCATCCAAATCACATCTCCCACCTCTCACCCCTCCAGTTCCGCCCGGGTCAGGGCCAGCAGAGCCGAGGACTGGCAGGACCGGCTGACGGGAAGCCGCTGGCCGTCCCGCAGTACCACCTCGCTGCTCTCCATCCGTTCCACGGCTCCGGCCCGTACCAGGTACCGCTGGTGGATGCGGACAAAGCCGTCTCCCACCTCCTCCGCCACCGCGTCCAGCTTGCCGTAGAAGGTGTAGTCCCGCCCGGCGGTGACGCAGGTCACCTGCCGCCGGTCGGAGATAAAGTACAGGATGTTGGCAAACGGGATCCGGTAGCGGGTGTCCCCGCTGCGGCAGATGTAGGCCCTCTCCAGATCCCGGTACAGCGCCGCCTGGGCCCGGGAGAGCACCTCCTCCAGCTGCTCCGCCTTGGGGGGCTTCAGGAGGTACCCCAGGGCCCCCACGCTGTACCCGTCGAACACGTGGTCCGCATAGCCGGTGACAAACACCATCTGGAGCCCACTGTCCGCCGAGCGGAGCCGCCGGGCGGTCTCCATGCCGTCCAGCTCCCCCATCTCCATATCCAAAAACACAATGTCCAGCTCCCCGGCATGGTGTTCCTGCCACTGGAGCAGGCCCTCACCGGAGGAGAACTCCCGGAACTCCCCCTGGACGCACCGTTTTTCCAATGCCCGCTCCAGGGCGGAGCGGAGCACCAGCCGGGCGTCGTACACATCGTCACAGATGCCGATTCGCAGCATCGTATCACCTCGAACGGAAAACTGCCTGCCGGATGACGGCAGGGGGAGCGCAGACCGCTCCAAGCTTACCTGCCCATTCTATCACAGGAGCCCCCGCCTGCCAAACCAAACTTGACGGCAAAACTGCCAAAGTTGACATCCCGCCTCCTGCCGGCGCAAAACTTGACATCCGAACCGCCGCAGATGACACCGTCGTTTGCGGCGGTCCTTTTTTCGCGGTACGCTGGTGACAGCAAGGAGGAAACAATACCATGAAAAACATCAATGCGCTTACCCGCACCCGTGTCTGGAGCGTCCTCACCACCCCGGCGGCTATCCCACGGACAGGGCCCCGGCTGAAAACCAGTCTGGACACAGATCTTTTAAAGCTCATCGCCATCGTCTCCATGCTGATTGACCACATCGGCGGGGCCTTCTTCCCGGAGACGGGCCCCTTCCGCTGGATCGGCCGGCTGGCCTTCCCCATTTTCTGCTACTGCCTGACGGTGGGGCTGCTGTACCCCCGCGACGTGAAAAAATATCTCCTGCGGCTGGGGATCTTCGCCCTCGTCAGCCAGCCCTTTTACATTCTGGCCTTCCACCCGGTCTCTGAATTCTGGGCCAACCTTACCAACTGGAACATCTTCTTCACCCTGTTTTTGAGCCTCCTGGCCATGGTCGGCCTGAAGGAGCGGAAGTGGTGGCTGTTTGCGCTGGCCTTCTTCACCGTCAGCTGGTGGAACTTCGACTACTCCGGCACCAGCATCCTCCTGATGCTGATTTTCTACCTCTGCCGGAACCGCCCCGGCCTGGGCGCGGCGCTGTACGTCCTCAGCTACCTCCCCGCCCTGTGGAACGGCTGGCCGGAGGACCCCCTGTGCCTGACGGTGGGCAGCCTCTGCATCGACTGGTCCTTTTTCGCCGTCTTCGCCGCGCCGCTGATCTTCTGCCCCACCCACTCCCGCATCAAGGTCAGCAAGTGGTTTTTCTACGCCTTTTATCCCGCCCATCTGGCACTTATCGCGCTGGCGGGAAATCTCTTGTGAATCAGAAAGGAATGATATTATGTTAACTGTCAAGGATCTTTACAAATCCTATCAGGTGGGCAAGACCACCTACGAAGTCCTCAAGGGCGTGTCTCTAACAGTGGAGAAGGGGGAGTTCGTGGCCGTTATGGGTCCCTCCGGTTCCGGCAAGACCACACTCTTGAACTGCATCTCCTGCTACATCCCCACCGACAGCGGGGAGATCACCCTGGGGGGCAGTCAGCTGGCCAGTCTGGGTGAGGATGCTCTGGCCAAGATCCGCAACCAGCAGCTGGGCTTCGTGTTCCAGGACTTTCTGCTGCTGGACGGCCTGACGGTCCGGGAGAACATCCTGCTGCCCGCCATCATCGGCGGCACGGTCAACAGCCAGGCGGAAGCCCGGGCGGACCAGCTGTGCGACGTATTCGGCATCACCGCCATCCGGGACAAATATCCGGCGGAGATCTCCGGCGGTGAGAAGCAGCGGACCGCTGTGGCCCGTGCCCTTATCAACCGCCCGCTGCTGATCCTGGCGGACGAGCCCACCGGCAACCTGGACTCCAAGTCCAGCCGGGCGGTGATCCGGTCCTTCGAGCAGGCCCGGGACGCCCTGGAGGCCACCATCTTCATGGTGACCCACGACTCCTACGCCGCCTCCTTCTGCGACCGGGTGGTAATCCTCCGGGACGGGTTGGTGTGGCGGACCCTGGAGCGCGGGGACACGGACCGCCCCGCTTTCCAGGATCAGCTGCTGGATGCCATCCGTGACATGGGGAAGGAGTGACGACCATGCGGCACTTTTCCGACGCCTATGCGGCTCTGCGCCGCAAAAACAGGGGCCAGTACGCATTGCTGGCCGGGTGCAGCTTTTTCTCCGTGCTGCTGATCACCGCCTATATCTGTATGATGCGCTCTCCCACCATTCTCTCCGTCCTGCCGGAGGGCGGTGACTCCCGCAAACAGGTAATGATGGTGTTTGTCCTGGCGGTCATCGGCTGCGCCGTGTTTACCGCCTACGCCGCCGGGCTGTTCTTCCGGCAGAAGTCCCGGGAGACCGGCGTGTTCCTGGCCCTGGGGGCCACCCGCCGTCAGCTCCAGGCTGAGATGGAAAAGGAGCTGGCGGTGATCTCGCTGGGTTCCTGCGCGGCGGGGGCTCTTCTGGGCGAACCCCTGGCATGGGGCCTATGGCAGCTGTTCCGGCTGTTCCTGGTGGACTCCCAGGAGATGGCCCTGTCCTTTGATCCCCATTCTTATCTTCTCTCCCTGGCCTTTGCCGCCTATGTGGTGGTGATGCTGTTCTTCCTGGGGGGCCGGTCCATCCGCCGTACCAACATCATCGACATCGTCCAGGAGTCCCACACTTCCGAGCCCATCCGGGAGGTGAAGCGGTGGTACGGGATCGTGGGCATCATCCTGGTGGTGATCGGCGCCCTGGCGGGATATCTGATGCCGTCCTTCTTCGTCACCGTGCTCCACTGGTATCCCCCGGAGGGCCTGACCGCCGTGTTCTACCTGCCGGCACTGATCGGCATGTACATGATCCTGCTCCACACGGTGGTAAACGGCTGGCGAAAGCGTTACAAGTACCGGGACATCATCGCCACGTCAATGATGAAATTCCAGGGCCGTCAGACCGTGCGGAACATGCTGGTGATGACGCTGCTCATTGCCGGGGCCTATTTCGCCTCCTTTTACGCCCCCATGCTGAATACCAGCTCTGCCTACAGCTTCTCCACCCGGCCGGTGGACTTTGAGTACCACTGGCGAAATGATCAAAACTGGCCGGAGCGGGAGGAGGTAGAAGCCCTGGCCTCCGAATATAATGTGGATATCACCTTCTGGCAGCAGGCGGACGCCGCCACCCTGGCCGGGGACGGTACTGTGCAGGTGGAGCAGGACAACGGGGCCCTTGGCACCACGTACACCGATGAGTACCGGGAGATCGCCTCCGGCGACACCTTCTTCTCCGAGAGCGCCTGGAACGCTCTCACCGGTCAGAGCGTGGACCTGGCCCCCGGCACCTGCGCCAATGTGCTGGATGATGACGGCGGCAGCGACTACCTTTCCGGCGGCGACGTGACCCTGATCACCAACATGGTCACCGGAGAGCGCCTGTCCGTCACCCCGGCGGAGCCCCTGCGCTACACCATGCTGCTGGGCTGCTACGTGCTGGACGATGCCGACTACGCCACCCTCACCGCCGGCCTCACGGACCTCTGGCGGGAGACCTGGGTGTTCTTCAACGTGGCGGACGTAGAGGCCAGCTATCCCTTTGCCGACGCCCTCTTCAACGAGATCGTGGACCGCTCCGGCCAGGAGATCGAGGTGTTTGACGCCTGGGACCCGGTACTGCGGGAGCAGGAGATCGCGGAGAAGGGCAGCTACGACTACGACAGCGAGGAGTACCTGGCAGCCAACCGCCTGGCTGTTATCGACTATGACCAGCGGGACACCTCTGATTTCCGCAACTACTGGCTGTACATGCCCCAGTTCCGGGTGCTGGACCAGAACGACTTCGTCACCACTATGGCGGTGTTCCTGGTGCTGTTCATCTTCATCGCACTCATTTGCTTCGCCGCTGTCATCGTCATCGCCTTCACCCGGTGCATGACCATCGCCCTGACCAACGCGCGGGTGTATGACGACCTGCGGCACCTGGGGGCCCCCAACGCCTACCTGTTCCGCTCTGTAAAGCGGCAGGTATCCAGGGTATTCCTGGTGCCCGCTGTCGTTGGAACCGCCATCATCTCTGCTTTCTACCTCATGATCATGTACTTCAATGACAACCGCTTTACCCCCGGCGAGTTCACCGGCATGGCGGCCTGCGCCGCGGTGATCGCCGCGCTGTCCGCCGTGCTGTACGGGGTCTACCGTCTCACCCGCCGCAGTGTCTGTCAGGCGCTGAGGATCCGGCAGTGGTAATATTCTCTATCAGTGTGAAGCAAAAGAACAGCAAAACGGTCCGTCTTCCCGCATGTTGCTGCGTGAGGGCGGACCAGGAGCACTTCCCTTTTCTGAGAATCTGAAACAGGAATACCGCACGCGGCCGCTCTCAGGAGAGCATGAACCAGGCCGACCGGAATCTGCGCTGAGATCAGGAGGAAATGGGCGGAATCCTGCCTTTAGCCGCAGACGCCGTTCTTTCTTTCCGGCGAATCCCAAACCAAAAGGATATCCCTCCGGATGTCCTTTTGGTTTGGAGAGGGCGGTCAAAATCGATATTTTTCAGAGGCAGACAAAACCGCCACGCAGCGGCGTCCCCAAACCGGAGCCCAGCGACAGCGGGTCTGGTTTGGATGCGAGGAGCAGCAGAATGAGCGCGCGATAAGTTTTTCAATGAAATGAAAAAACTCGTCGCAAGCGACAGATCGCTTGCGACGAGCTGGAGCTGGAAATCAGACTTGAACTGACGACCTGCTGATTACGAATCAGCTGCTCTACCGACTGAGCTATTCCAGCGCATCCCTTTGGAAGCAGCCTCCCCCGGCCGCTTTCAACAGGGCGGAGGTTATTGTAACACACTTTTTTCCTCCCGTCAACTTGAAATCAAAAATCCTATGGCAAAAATCTTGAAAACAGCATCTATAGCACTTTCCACAACACGCCGTTTTGCCCGCAGTACACGGACAGCTCGAGTTCCTATACAATTCGTATATTTGCAGGAGCGCTGTCACAACTCTTACAGCAGGATGCATATTCGCAGGAGTGCCGTCACATGGGTCCTTTTCCGACAAGTCCTGCTTTTCTTCCGCTTTTCACAAAATCTTTTCTATTTTTTCGATTTCATTTCTCTTTCCTCTCTGTGCCCCCCTCCCCATAAAATTTTACATAATTTCAGGAAGGTTTTACCACTACACAGAGTTATACACATTATCCACCTGGTTTTCCACATCCTTGTTTCCTGCTTGTCAAAAGGCTTTCCTCCTTTTATGGAAAAACTTTCCAAAGCCGCAACCCGAAATTTTCCCCTTCTGTCCTTTTCGCATTTCATTTACATAACATCGACTTTTGCATATATACACCAAGCGTCTCCATTTTTCGCTGCTTTACGTTTCCATAACGTGGATTTCACAGTTTCTTTGCATAAGCCCGCAAAAAAACAGAGGCAGCTTTTTGTACAAAAGCTGCCTCTGCTGCTGTCTCAGATCTCCAGATTGGCATAAGCATTCAATGACATGTCCGCGTAATGAAGACACCGGGACTCGTAATAGGCTTGGCAGCCGATCATGGCGCCATTATCACCGCAGAGTTTCAGCGGCGGCAGGAACAGCCGCAGCCCATTCTCACGGCAGGCCCGCTCCAGATCCGAGCGGATCCGGCTGTTGGCCGCCACGCCGCCCGCCGCCACTACCGTGTGGTGGCCATATCGTTTTGCCGCCAGGATGGCACGGGGTACCAGCTCGTCGCTGACCGCCGCAGCAAAGGAGGCCGCCAGGCCGGGCCGGTCCAGGGGTTCCCCCTTCTGCGCGGCGTTGTGCACCAGGTTCACCACCGCCGTCTTCAAGCCGGAGAACGACATATCCAGGTCGCTGTCCGCCACATGGGAGCGGGGCAGCACATAGGCACAGTCATCCCCGCCCCGGGCCAGTTCCTCCATGGGCTTTCCCCCGGGATAGGGCAGTCCCAGCACCCGGGCCACCTTGTCAAAGCACTCGCCGGCCGCGTCATCCCGGGTGGCGCCCACAATGTTCATCTCCGTGTAGCCCTGGACATTCACCAGCATGGAATTGCCGCCGGAGATGCACAGCGCCAGGAAGGGCGGCTCCAGCTCCGGGAAGGCGATGTAGTTGGCGGCGATATGGCCACGCAGGTGATGAACCGGGATCAGGGGCTTCCCCAGGGCGTAGGCCACACTCTTGGCGAAGTTCACCCCCACCAGCAGCGCACCGATCAGGCCGGGACCGCAGGTCACTGCCACCGCGTCAATATCCTCCCGGGTAACGCCAGCCTCCTTGAGCGCTTGGTCTGTCAGGGCGGCGATGCCCTCAATATGTTTCCGGGAGGCGATTTCCGGCACCACGCCGCCGTAGATGGCGTGCATGTCCGCCTGGGACAAAATGGCGTCGCTGAGGACGGTGCGGCCATCCCGGACCACCGCCACAGCTGTCTCGTCGCAGGAGGATTCAAAGGCTAGTATCAACATGGATGTTCACTCTCTCCTTGGTAACAGGTTCAAAGGTGGCGCAACTGCTCCACAATCTCTTCAAAGTGCATGGCGTGGCTGGCCTTGATCAGCAGTACCGTGTCCGGCTGGAAGAGGCCCCGGATGGTGTCCATAGCCTGCACCGCAGTGGGGAACCAGTGGGTTTCCATCCCCGCCGCGCCATCCGCGATCGCCCGGGCCTTCTCCCCGATGGCCACCAGTGCGCTGATTTCCAGCTCTTTTGCCAGACGGCCAATCTCCCGGTGGGCCCGCTCCGACAACTCTCCCAGCTCGTTCATATCCCCCAGGACCGCCACGGTGCGGTGTTCCTTTGCCAGGACGCGCAGGGCTGCCTCCACCGACTGGGGATTGGCGTTATAGCAGTCGTCCAGCAGGATACGGCCCTGGGTACAATGGACAATGCGCATCCGGCTGCCGGCGGGCTGATAAGCCGCCACGCCCCGGCAGATCTCCTCCGCTGTCAGCCCCAGTTTCTCCCCGATGGCCACCGCCATGGCGGCGGGGTAGACCATGTGGATCCCCAGGGCCGGGATCTCCAGGGGATAGGCGCCTCTCTGCGTGGTAACGGTGCAGGTGATACCCTGAACACCGCGGTCCGCCACGTTCTGCACCCGGACACCGCAGTTTTCGCCCAGGCCGCAGAACACCGTGTCGAAGGGCAATTGGAGATCCCGGAGCAGCCCATCATCCCCGCTGAGTACCGCAAGGCCTGTCTCCGGCCGAAGGTTTTCGAAGATCTCGCACTTGGCTTGCAGGATCCCCTCCCGGCTGCCCAGATATTCAATGTGGGCGTCACCGATGTTGGTGATGACAGCGATGTCCGGCCGGACCATCTCCCCCAGATAGCGGATCTCCCCAAAATGGTTCATACCGCTCTCGATCACCGCGGCCTGGTGTTTTTCCTCCAGGCCGAAGAGGGTCAGCGGTACGCCGATATCGTTGTTGAAGTTCCCGCGGGTGGCCAGGACCTCGTAGCGCTGGGACAGCACCGCAGCCACCATCTCCTTGGTGGTGGTCTTCCCCACGCTGCCGGTGATCTGCACGAAGGGGATGGCAAACTGGTTGCGGTACCAGGCGGCCAGGGCTTTCAGGGCCAGACGGGTATCCGGCACCTGGATGTAGAATTTGTCCGGAGACAGCTCCGTCGGCAGCGCCTCGCACAGGCACCCCACCGCGCCGGCGCTCAGTGCCTGGGGAATATAGGCGTGGCCGTCAAACCGCTCCCCCCGGAGGGGCACAAACAGGCTGCCGGCGGGGATGCTGCGGCTGTCGGTGGACACAGCGGTGATCTGCCCTGCTCCGTGTAGAGTCCCCCCCACGGCCCCGGCGATCTGCCGGGCGGTCACGGGCCTCATCGCCCTGCCTCCCGGGCCGCTCTGCTGAGGCGGAGGATCTCCTCGCATAGATCCTCATAGGGAAGGCCCGCCGCCGCGGCCTCTTTGGGCAGGAGGCTGGCCGGCGTCATCCCCGGCAGGGTGTTGATCTCCAGGCACCAGGGGCGGCCCGCCTCATCCAGCAGGAAGTCCGTCCGGGAGTAGACGCTGAGCCCCAGGGCGGTGTGAAGGCGGAGGGCATATTCCCCCATCTCCCGCCACTGCTCGTCGGTGATGGGAGCCGGGCAGATCTCCTCTGAGCCACCGGCCTGATATTTGGAGACATAGTCAAAATAGGCGCCCGACAGGGGAACGATCTCCACCGCCGGGAGATACCGATCCCCCAGCACCCCCACGGTGACATCCCGGCCCTGGATCTTCTTCTCCACCAGGATGTGGCTGCCGTAATGGAGCATCTCCTCCAGCGCGGCCCTCAGCTCCTCCTTGGTATCCGGCAGGGCCACCCCCAGAGAGGACCCGCCGTTGATGATCTTCACCGCGCAGGGCACCTCCAGCTCCTCCACCAGGCGGGGGATATCCTCCGCCGTGTAGGATGGGATGTCCCGCCAGGGGGCGGTGGGGATCCCGGCGCGCTCCATGGTGTACTTGGTCACCGCCTTGTCCATGGCCATGCCGCTGCCTAAGTACCCAGCCCCGGTATAGGGGATACCCAGCAGGTCGAAGGCCGCCTGGACCCGGCCGTCCTCGCCGCAGGCGCCGTGGAGCCCCAGGAATACCATGTCCGCCATGGCGCACACCGCCAGCACGTCCTTTCCAAAGAGGCTGGGGCCCTGGTCGGCCCGGGAGGCGCGGACACTGTCCAGATCCGGGGCCGCTGTTTCAATCGCGGCGTCCCCCAGCAGGCCGTCGGGGGCGTCAAAAATATTCTCCAAATCTCCTGTATAGTGTTCCAGTCCCAAAAACATATCCACCAGGATCGCCTGGTGTCCCCGGCTGCGCAGGGCGCGGCAGATGCTGGTGCCGGACACCAGGGAGACATGGCGCTCAGAGGACAGGCCTCCGGCCAGTACAACAATCTTCATGGCAAAACTCTCTCCTTTGCTCTAAAAAAGCGGAAACTCCGGGTCGCAAAATCGTGTTCTCAGTATATCACCCTGTACCGGGAAATACAACCAAATCCTTGCGCCGTCCGGACGCTCCGGCAGCTTATTTTTTGCCCCGCCGAGGCACATCCGCCGCTGCGCTGCGTCTGGATAGGTAGAGAACCAACAAAGGAGGACGATGCTATGAGGCACAAGAGAGTCCGCGCCCTTGTTTTGGGCTGTGCCGTTTCCTTTCTGCTCTCCGCCTGCGGCGCGGCAGTCGAGGATTCCCCTCTGGCCGCCGTTTTCCCAGACCAGGTCAGCCGGATGGAGGCCAGCTATTTCGAGTGCGGCGGCATGACCACCTGGGAGCTGACGCAGGAGGAATTTGAGGACCTGAAATCCTGGGCCCTGGGCCTCTCCCTGGAGGAACAGACCTTTGACGAGGGGGCGTCCCCGGGGGACCGGGACGGCGGCTCCGGCTACACCTTCCAGTGGGGCGAACATAGTTTCTCCTATATTCTCAGCGGTGACGCGGACTACATCCTGCTGGGGGATGCATGGTACCTGGTAGAGGACCCGTCCGTCCCACCGGTGTCCATCCCGGGGTCTTTCTCTCTAACAGCGGATGACGTGGAGCAGGTGGAAGCCTACCACTACATTGTCCCCGCCGATTCAGAGAAAAAAGTTGTGACAGACGGGGCGGCCATCCAGGAGGTGCTGGACCTGCTGGACCGGGCCTCGGAGACAAACGCGCTGCCGGAGCCCGTCACGGGTGGAGCCACCGTCAGCTTCCGGCTGTATCTGTCCAGCGGAGAAGTGGAGGAGTGGATCTGCGAGGAGCGTACTGACTCTGTTTGGGCGTTGTATGTCCACGGGAGTACCTATGAAACGGCAGCCGACTGCGCGGCCCTGTGGGACTCCCTTCCCGGCGAGAGCGCCGCCGCTGAGGAGGATGCGCTTCCAGTCCGATAGGGACAAAACAGGAGGAAGGGGATGGACTGGTGTCCATCCCCTTCCCTATCGTCTGTATGCCCGGATCACCAGAGCCAGCTGAACCATCCGCCGCTCTGCTCCTGTTCCTCCAGCACATCCAGCGCCGCGGTGAGGATCTGGGCCGCCTGGGCCCGGGTCACCGGTTCAGGCGCCGTCTCCGGGCTGAAACTCCCGGCGGACACTACACGGACGCTGACCATATTGGCTACCGCCTGGGTAGACCAGGTGGCCTGAGCTTCCACCATGGGATCCAAAGCTACGTCTGCCACATCCAAAATCCGGTCCATCACCGCTGCGGCCTCCGGCAGGGTAATCACGTCATCGCCGTTAAAGCAGATCCCCGTCTGGGTGGCCACACCGCTGAGGATTCCCTCCCGCACGGCTGCGGAGGCATACCCCTTGGCCCAAGTCGGAATGACATCGTCATCCTGAAACCCGGTCAGGGTCACGTCTGCCGGCACTTCCACTCCGGCCGCATCCATGGCCATAGCCAGGAACTCACTGCGGCTCACCAGGGTCTCCGGATCAAAGAACCAGGCCCCCGCGCACTGCTCGCCCACAAAGAGTCCCTCCTCCGCCAGGCGGATCGCTGCGGCGTGGGCCGCATTTCCGTCCATATCACTGTAAGAGACCTCCGTCTTCTGCTTACGGATGTGGATAGTAACGGTTGCCGGAGCGGACACCTTCCCTTCTGCATCTGTGGCGGTAAAGGTAAAGGTATCCTTGCCGCTCTTGCCTTCCTCCGGTGTATAGACAAAGGTCGCGCCATCCTCCCCCAGTACAACTGCGCCTTTGTTCGGCTGATCCACGATGGCGAAGGTATACTCGTCCCCCTCATTGTCCACCGCCGTCAGTTTTCCCTGGCAGGCAATGTCCTGATACGTCTCCACATCCTGGTTCTGCGGGATGGGCGCTCCAGCGGGAACCGCCGCTTCCCCGCTGCCGAACAGGGCTGCAGCCGGCGTAGCCGCCACCAGGAACAGGGCTGTCAGCAGCACCAAGCCAGCCACGCGTCTTATATTCTGCACGTTTACAACCTCCCTATGAAATAGTGTACTGGTAGTTTCCACACTCTCTGGGAAGTTATGCAGGGCCTGGATTTCCAAAAAAAGTAAAGGCGCGTGAGCTGCTGCTCACACGCCCGAAGTCATCTCCACGTGCTCCCAATAGGACTCGTTGCTGATGGTATCCAGTACCAGCATGAACTCGTCCCAGGTGTGCCGGTCAATGGCATAATATGTCCGCTTTCCCTGCTTTTTCTCTATCAGCAGCCCTGCCTCCACCATGGTCTTCATATGATGGGAGAGGGTAGGCTGACTGATGGTAAAATCCTGCAGCAGCTCGCTGGCACACTTTTCTCCCGCCACCAGCGCTTTCATGATCCGCAGGCGGTGGGGATCGCTGAGAACTTTGCAGATATCAGCTACAACCGTCAATTCCATGGAATTCCTCCTGTGGCAATCAAAATTATCGACATATATCTATGTATATTTTATCTCGTCAAAAAATCCGGTTTGCTGTCAAGACAGCTCCCGTAAAATTCGCGTAAAGGCTGCTTTGCATCCGCCGCTCCCACCGCAGCAAGAAGAGGGGGACAGGGAAAAAG
Source organism: uncultured Oscillospiraceae bacterium (assembly GCA_944386995.1). Lineage (GTDB taxonomy): Bacteria > Bacillota > Clostridia > Oscillospirales > Oscillospiraceae > CAJFPI01. The sequence continues at coordinate 4,751 of CALXDF010000155.1, read as the reverse complement.
CCCTGCCCCCTTTTGTGCAGCCTTGTGTCCTTACAGCAGGTCGATGCTGCCGGTGTTTTTCCCGTTGATCACGTAATACGCCTTGCGCTCTTCCGGTTTGAGATAGATGGTCAGGTCCTTAATGGAAGAAGCACGGTGCCCCTCGGCCACATAAGCGGCAACAACCTGCTCCTTTACCGAGGACAGCTCCCACTCCCCCTCCTGAAACTGCAGGATCATCTTTTCCACCTTCTGGGGTGCTGCCTTCGGTGCGGTTTTGACAGCGGGCTTCTTGGGAGCCTCCGCTTCCTTGCTTTTCACTGGTGCCATGGTTTCTTGTCCTCCCTCAGTTGAAAAATTCCTGTCACATCGGTGATGTGCAATTTTTGGATGCTGGCCCTATTTTACACCGAATCCTGGATATTATCAAGAGGAAACCGCATATTTTCAGCAAACATGCCGCAGTTGCCTTCCGACCTGCGCTGTCGGATCGACATCCATCAAATCGAAATTTGTCGATCTGTTTGTTTTTTTGATTCCTCCGTCAAAAAATCAGGAGAGGGATCTGCCCTCTCCTGTTTGTTTCGCTCAATTTTTCTTCCTCTCATAAGGTGTCCCCTCCAGAGGGAGGCTGTAGCGCCGCCTGCCGTCCAGGCGGTAATAGGCGTCGGCAATGGCTGGGGCGGTAGGAATGGAGGTGATCTCCCCGATCCCGATGGCCCCCAGGGCCACGTCCAGTCCAGGCTTCTCCACCACGATGGCCTTCACCTCCGGGATCTGGTTGGCCCGGAACAGGCCCAGGGTGCCGAACTTGGCCGCGGGCTTGCAGTCCGCCAGTGGATAGCGCTCGGTGAGGGCAAAGCCCATGGACATGACCACGCCCCCCTCGATCTGCCCCTCCACGCTCTTGGGGTTCACCGCCCGGCCCACGTCGTGGGCAGCCACCATGCGGAGAAGCTTTCCGTCCTCTCCCAGTTCACACAGCTGCGTGGCATAGCCATAGGCAATGTGACTCACCGGGTGCGGAACATCTGCCCCCAGCGGATCCGTCTTGGTGGCATACTCCCCATAGTACTCCGTACCGTTGAGGTCGGACAGATCTTTCCCTTCCAGGGCTTTTTTCAGCTCCTCGCAGGCCCGGCGGCAGGCCTCTCCGGTGATGGTGGTCTGCCGGGAGCCGGAGGTGGTACCGGAGTCCGGTGCGTCATAGGTGTTGGCCCGCTCATAGACAATGGCGCTGCGGGGCAGGCCCAGGGTCTCGCAGCAGACCTGCACCAGCACCGTGCCCAATCCCTGGCCGATGCAGGAGGCCCCGGCCTCGATGTGGACCTTGCCGTCCTCCACCACCAGGCGGCAGCGGCCGGTGTCCGGCAGGCCCACGCCCACGCCGGAGTTTTTCATGGCGCAGGCAATGCCCACATATTTTCCGCTGTCGTAGTAGGGTTTGACGGCCTCCAGGGTCTCCACCAGCCCCGTCTCCGGGCCCACGATCTGACCATTGGGCAGTTCCTGGCCGGGACGGATGGCGTTGCGGTAGCGGATCTCCCAGGGGGTGATCCCCACCTTGTCCGCCATCTCGTTGAGGAGGCTCTCAATGGCAAAGCAGGTCTGGGTCACGCCGAACCCCCGGAAGGCCCCGGCGGGCGGGTTGTTGGTATACCAGGCGTAGCCGTCGATCTCAAAGTTCTGGTAGTTATACGGGCCGGAAGCGTGGGTACAGGCCCGCTCCAGCACCGGGCCGCCCAGGGATGCATAGGCCCCGGTGTCGGCGATAACGGTGGCCTTCACCCCCTGAATGATGCCGTTCTCGTCGCAGCCCAGGGTGAAGTCCATGTCCATGGGGTGGCGCTTGGGATGAATCAGAATGCTCTCGGCGCGGGTCAGCTTCATTTTGCAGGGCCGTCCGGTGAGGAGTGCCACCAGGGCACTGAGGTGCTGGACGGTCACGTCCTCCTTGCCGCCGAATCCCCCGCCCACCAGCTGGTTCTGCACCTTCACCTTTTCATAGGGCAGATCCAGCATAGGAGCTGTCTCATGCTGGGTATCGTAGGTCCCCTGGTCGCTGGAGAGGATGCGCACACAGTCCCCGTCCAGGTAGCTCACCGCACACTCCGGCTCCAGGAAGGCGTGTTCGGTGTAGGGGGTGGAAAACTTCCCGCTGACCACATACTTGCTTCTGGCGATGGCCCCCGCCGCATCCCCCCGGGACACATGCTTGTGGGCCAGGAGGTTGCCGGAGCGGTGGACCAGGGGAGCCCCCTCCGCCATGGCCTCATAGGGGCTGCGCACCGGCGTCAGGGGCTCGTAGTCCACCTCCACCAGTTTCTTGGCCGCCTCCACGATCTCCATGGTTTCCGCCGCCACAATGGCGATGGCGTCTCCCAGGTAATGGGTGATGTCCCCCACAGCAATCATAGTATCCCAGTCCTTCACCAGGTGGCCCACCTTGTTCTTGCCCGGGATATCCGCGGCGGTGAACACCCCCACCACTCCCGGCAGGGCCCTGGCCTTCTCCGTGCGGATAGCCAGCACCCTGGCCCGGGGATAGGCGCTGCGGACTGCGGAGGCATAGATCATGCCGTCCAGGTAGATGTCGTCGGGATATTTGCCGTAGCCCAGCACCTTCTCCCGCACATCCACCCGGTGGACCGACTGTCCGAAGCGCCAGTCCTCGCCCCCCTCGGCCGGGAGTTTCCCCTCCCGCAGGATCTTCGCTGCCAGTTTGACTCCCTGGATGATCTTCACATAGCCCGTGCAGCGGCAGATATTGTTGCGCAGGGCGAAAGCGATCTCCTCCTCCGTGGGGTCCGGGTTGGTGTCCAGCAGGGCCTTCCCCGCCATCACCATGCCCGGAATGCAGAACCCGCACTGGACCGCCCCCGCCTCGCCGAAGGCCCAGACCCAGGCCTCCTTCTCAAAATCCGTGAGGCCCTCCACGGTGAGGACACTCTTCCCCTCCATCTTGTCGGTGGTCAGAATGCAGGCCCGGGTGGCCTTGCCGTCCACCAGCACGGTGCAGGTGCCGCAGGCCCCCTCGCTGCAGCCGTCCTTCACGCTGGTCAGGCGCAGCTCGTCCCGCAGATACCGCAGCAGTTTCTGGTTTCTCTCCACCGTGACTGTGCTGCCGTTGACCATAAACGTCGCCATGGCGCTCCCTCCAACCATTCAACAAAATTTTTCAGGTTTCCACACTTTCTTTTAGCACTATCATACGATAGAATCACAGCGAGCGCAAGAGGCATTTCCCATTTTCGTTGTTCTTTTCCCAGAGGATCGCCTCTCACCGCTCCCAGCCGATGACCAGAGACCCATCCCCCACAGAGATCTGGGCCTCCGCTTCGATGATGTGGTTGCTGACCCCCAGGGGGAAACCGGCGGTGAGCACCGCATCCGTCAGGGGATACTGCACGCCGCGCTCATAGACGCCCTTTGCGTCCGGTCCCATGCAGAACACGGACAGCAGCCCCCACTCCGGCCCCTGGGGGATCGTGATGGCGCCGTTGGTGATGGCGGTATAGGTAAAGGTCTCATCGTACAGGTACCCCCGGGCCGCCCGCCGGCTGAGCCACACCAGCAGCTGCAGGTTCGCCAGGGTATGGTCCAGCCGCCCGCCGGTGCCTCCATAGATGTGGAAGGTGCGGTACCCACGCTCCAGGCCGTGTTTAGCAGCCAGAAAGGTGTCCGTGTCGTCCTTCTCCACCGGCACCTGGAGGATATTCCCAAAATCCGGTTTCTCCGGCAGGGAATCGAAATCTCCCAGCAGCAGGTCCGGCACGATCCCCGCCCGCCGGCAGGCCAGGTAGCCCCCATCGGCGGCAATGACATAATCTCCCGGCGCCGGCCGCTGGACCAGCTCCACCTCCCGCCCGGCGCCGAAAATAAAGCAGCTGTCCATGTCCCATCTCTCCTATCATGGCGCGTTTCATTGTTGTTATTATCATACCATGTTTTTTGTGCCCTGTCCACAAAGCGGCTGTTATCCCCTCGGAAAACCTTGACAAACCGCCGGGTCAGTGCTACCATGGGGGCAAATCCGAGGGGCGCTGGCGCATGCCGGCTGAGAGGGAGCGTATTGCCGCTCCGACCCTAGAACCTGATCCGGGTAATGCCGGCGCAGGGACGCGAGTCAAATCTTCTGCTGTTTTGCGTGCCTGCGCCTGGGGGCACGCTTTTTTGTGTCCCGTCAGTGGTTCCCCTCAGAGAAAATAAATCGGAGGGAGTTTCCATGAAATCAAGAAAACATGTATACGCGATCTGCGAGGCGGCCCTTATGATCGCCATCGCCCTGGTGCTGGATTACCTGAAGGATATCCTGCCCGGCCAGCTGCCCAGCGGCGGCTCTGTCTTCAACATCAATATCCTCCCCATCGTCTTCTTCGCGATTCGCCATGGGGCGGGCTGGGGTGCGCTGACCGGCCTGGTCTTCGGCGGGCTCACCTATCTGTTGGGCCTGAACAGTATGGCCATCGACTGGACCACCATCATCTGCGACTACTTCCTGGCCTTCTCCCTGCTGGGATTTGGGGCCGGCCTGTTCAAGGGGCGTAAGGGCGCAGCCTACTGGGGCACCCTGGTAGGCGGTACCCTCCAGTTCCTCTCCAGCTACTTTGTCGGCGTGTTCGTCTGGGGCATCTACATGCCGGACGAGTTCCTGGGCCTCACCATGACCAGCCCCTGGTTCTATTCGTTCCTCTACAATATTCTCTGGGCGGTGCCTAACATTGTCTGTACACTCATTGTCTTTGCTCTGCTCTACCGCTCCAGCGCCATGC
>CALXDF010000154.1 GCA_944386995.1 uncultured Oscillospiraceae bacterium | reverse complement strand
CTGCTTCACACGCAGGAGGTCACTGGTTCGAGTCCAGTAGTCTCCACCAAAAAGTTCCTGATTTCGCAAGAAATCAGGAACTTTTCTTTTTATTCGCCGATAAAAAGTTTGCTAAAATTTTCGGCTTTTTCTCCGACCAATACACTGACCAATACGGCGATAACAAAAAATTCAAAGTAAATCTTAAAGATTATTTCTATCCCCGGGTCTCAAAAATATTCTAGTTTTGCTAGATCGTTCTTGCGCTGCTTTTACCATCCGATTCTATGTAGCCCAGCTCCCATGCTACGAGATAATTTCTGTTCGGGCGTTTAATCTCATCAGTATTTTGAACCGCATCCTCACCAATCCCAAGAATATGCATCATTTTTTCGTATTCTGAACGTTCAAAAAGTAAATTTTCCATATTAATCACAATTCCCTATTTGCTCTGATGTGTAACAAACCGTGCGCCCAAATGGTTCTCTATTATCTTTGTTGCGTTTGAGGTATCGAAAGTAATAATAAACGCATGGTGAATGCTTAGGACCAAATCTTGCAACTCCTGATCCTCTTCTAGCATTTCCACATTTAACCCAAGGCTTTTGCAAAATTCAACTGTAAAGTGCCGAGAATGAGATTTGTTGTTAGCATTCAGTTTGTTTAAAATCTTCGTGACCTTTTTCTTCACCTCTGCCCTCTCTTGACCAGCAAACATGTAAGTTGTCAGCCAATCACTGACTAAGGCGCTTGATAAAGAAATTGCATCAGCAACAGAATAAAAAAATGCTGCTGGATACTTGTCTAATTGAAGTTTCCAGTATTCTTTGGATTTCGGATTATTCTCAATATCAGCTTTGGCCTCTCTGAATTCCGTAATAATATTATACGCAGGAATTCCCCCGTACTGAGGATCGATTGGACCGAGGCATGATTGCTTACCCATTACTATGGTCTTTGCTGCACATGCCAACATTGTTCCTGCAGACATCGCCATTTGGGGCACAATCACACGAATATCGCCTTGAAACTTGTTGTGTAAATATTTTACAATTCCCTCTGCGGCAGTAGGACTCCCACCTGGTGTATGAAGGATTAAATCAAGGCCTTTGGTACAATCTAATCCCTTAAGGGCGTTCATAAACCCAGTAACATCACTGTCATTAATATCAATGTTTAATGTTTTTCCGGGTTTCAGCCAACCAGAATAATACGCAATTACATTCCTGCCCGTTTTCTCATACAGCAAGTTTAGATATTTGTCCCTTAGCTGGTCATTGTCCAATCCAGGAACACCTGCTCCCTCAGCATTTACGTGAGGTTGCAACTCAGTTAGCAATTCACCCCAAGATGGCATCAAATTCACCCTTTCAACAATTGATAAAACTATATTATCATTTTGCATCCAGAGCGTCAATTGTCGGTTTATTTGTCTCTATCATTAAATTTTTCAAAGGCTTTTCAATTTTGACGATGTTACTGTTAGTTGTATCTGAAGTATAGAATTTCCCCCTTTTTTCTCCAAAATGCCATACATCTTTATAATAATCGTCACATCCACAGATATCCATTTCGCCCTCCTCTATATACTAACGCAGTCTATTTCATTCCGCGCTGCATTCACTATCTTAAAACTACAGCAAGGCTCTTTTCTGCATGAACCCTGGCGATTTAATTTAAAAAGTCAACCAGAGTTCAAATGTATAAAAACTACCAAGAGGCACTCCTTCGCTCTTTCATCATATGTGATTTATCTAATATAGTTTCCTTGATATAAAAAATTGCACGTTTCTATGCAATTTAACTAGCAAATCTTTCACCGAAAAACAGCACCACCTGAATTTCACATGGTGCTGCTTTCCACTTACATCGCGTTTTCAATCACATTTCCCATAGTATCTGCCGCTTCCCGCATCATATCCGGTGTGGCGTGGGTGTAGGTACTAAGGGTGAATCCCGCGCTGTAATGTCCTAAGGTGCTGGACAGGGTCTTCACATCCACTCCGTTCTTCAGAGACAGCGTTGCGAAGGTGTGCCGGAGATCGTGGAACCGGATATGCTCGGCACCGATGGCTTTCAGGATCTTCTCGTGGGTGTGCCGGAAAGAATCTGGATCGAACATTCCTCCCGTCTTGGGTGACGGGAACATGTAAGGATTCCCTGGATGCTTCTTGTGCTCCTCCACCAGTAGCTCCACCGCCTGCTGCGAGACCGGCAGGACACGGATGGAATTGTGGGTCTTGGGCTGGCTCACCACCAGTTCTCCCTTGGTGCGGGTCACCTGCTTCGTGATGGAGATGGTTCGCTTCTCCACGTCCAGGTCCGTCCAGAGGAGGGCCAGCAGTTCTCCCCGCCGCAGTCCCGTGGTCAGTTCCAGGTAGAAGGGTGCCAGCAACCCCCGCTTGTCCGCCTCCATCAGATAGGGGCGGATCTTCTCTTCCGGCAGGACCTTCATCTCCCGCTTCTCCATCTTTGGCAGCTTGCACCCTCTGGCAGGGTTCACAAGGATCAGCCGCTCCGCCACCGCCTGCTCCAGGCAGTTATTCAGCAAGGTGTGGATGCCGTGGACCACCCGGACGCTCAGGCCCTTGTTCTTCAGTTCGATGTGCTGGTACCGCTGCACCCGTCCGGTCTTCTGGAGATCATTGTAGAACTTCTGGATCTGGATCGTGGTGAGCTTGTCCAGCTTGATGTCCCCCAGTTGGGGGATGATGTGGTTATTGATGTAGTTCAAATAGTAGTCCTTGGTGTTCTCCCGAAGCCGGGGCTCGGCATAGACCTCGTACCACATCTTCACCCAGCTTTTCACCGTGTGGGTGCCGCTGCGGTTCATGTCCAGCCTCTGACTATCCGCGATGGCTTTTTTCAGCTTTTCCTTGACCTCCGCCTGGGTCTTCCCCAATACATTCTTGATTTTCTGCTTCCCGGTCGCCGGGTCATAGGCGGCCGTGTAGAACCCCTCCCACCGGCCATCCTTCCGTTTGCGGATGCTGCCCTCGCCGTTGGCACGTTTCTTCCCCATCCATCATCTCTCCTTTCCTGCCAGTTCACAGGCTTGCTGTTCGTCCTCGTTTTCAAAGTTGTACGGCGGCTGGTCTGCCAGCAGCTCCTGCTGGATACCCTGAGCCAGACGGTAGCCAGATATGAAGTTGTTCAGGCAGGCTTCCTCCCGCAGAGCATCTTCCAGATCCGCCATCTTCAGGAGCAACTTCCGTTCCGGCTCATCCAACAGACGGGTGAGCTGCCTGTAGGTCCGTTCGATTTTTCTGTCCAGATATTCTGCCCTCCGGGATGTCGTCTCGAACCTGTAGCAGAGGGCTTTCATATAATCACGCATGATGTGGCACCTCCTGTCAGCGACACACAATACCATGCCCTGACCTCAATAGCCATCCCAACCGGGCAGAGTTATCAATTTGTTAGCAAATTCAAGGCGGCACCCGAAAAACCGGGTGCCGCCGTTTTTTACTGGGTCTCCTGCTTCCCCATATTCCGCTTGATCCATTCCCGGAGTTCATCCTTGGGAATCACGATACGGGTGCCGATCCTCAGTGCTGGAAAGCCCTCGGACCGAGCCAACTCATAAGCCCCGGCAAGGGAGATTCCCAGCGCCGCTGCCATCTCCGGAACCGAGAGCATCAGCGGCAGATCTTCATAAGATTTGAATGTTCCTTTTTTCACTGGATATCCTTTCTCCTCTCCAGCCGTGGGAGAGGTTTTTATTTGTTATACTTCGTCTTGTTGATACATTTCCTCACCATCTGGTGGAGGGACTGCCCTACAATCAATGTGGTCTACGATAAATTGCGGACTCTTACCATCCCTTCATGGTCATGCCACCCCAGGTTTGCGTCTGCGTTTGTTCTTCTTCATGGTCGTCAGGCTGATGCCCCAGAGCAATGCGCAGCTCCTGGAGTTCCCGCATTCGTTTGCGGTCAATGTGCAGCCTCGGCTGCGCGGGTGCGGTGGGAGCATTGTCTCGGAAGATGTTGCTCATGTGGTAGAGCAAGTGGGACACTGTGAACAGAAGCTGCGGCTGATGCCATTGATCTTGGCGGTCCAGAACGTATTGAGCATTTGGGTGTCCATACGCATCCGCCATCCGGAAACAGTTCCAGGCCGTCTCTTCGTCTTTGGGGACGCCGCTGCCTGTGAGGTACAGCTTTCCCAGCAGGTAGTTGGACCAGGGATGATTGTTGTCAGCTGCGTGGCAGAGATGCTCCGCCGCTTTGGCCGCGTCCTGCTGCACCAACTTACCTGTCAAGTATTCCTTGCCCAGCCGGTAGGCAGCGTCGGTGCTCCCGTTTTGGGCGGCTCTCTCCAACCATTGAATACCATCAACAGCGTCACGCACCTCCGGATCATCAGAGAGATATAGCTTGCCGAGAGCGTATTGAGCTGCAGGCAGATTTCGCTTTGCCGCCAGTTCCAGCCAGTAGGCGGCTTGTTCCACGTCCGGCAGCAGCAGACCGCCGTCTCGGTACAGCAGCCCCAGGAAGTACTGGGCGTGGACATCACCGTACTCCGCCAGCCGCTCCAGATCCTCCACTGCCTCATCCCGTTGATCCACCGGCAGCTTGTTGTCTTCGATCCTGGCCCGCAGCCGTAGGCACTCGTAGGAGACTTCCCAGTTTTCCACCCACTCGCCCCGCTCCTCCATCTTCTCATCCTCGAAGGTGATCTTGCCCAGGCGGATATTCTCTGCCTCCCGGATGACGGCGTTCCGGATGGTCCGGAACTCCTTCTGCTTTGACAGCGGCGGACGTGGCTGTTTCTTTCCCGAGTAGAACGCATTCACCTGGCACTGAAGCTCCCACCACTTCTGATAACACTCGTTGACGATAGGGATGTGCTCCAGCTGATCCACGATCTCGTCCACTTGCCGCTTTAGCGGTCTCGGAAGATAGCCGTAGGACTTCTTTCCTTTGACCTCGCCCAGCTGTTGGGACAGCTTCCAGATCATCTGCTCCGCCTGGGTGTGCTCACAGACCGTCTCCCGCATCTGCCGGGATAGCTCCAGCATGACTTTCCTGGTCTCTTTCACCAGCTCATCTCGTGAGACAGACTTCTGTTCGTAGACATGGAGCAGTTCCTGTTGGAAGATATCATTGGTGAGCCGGGACTTCATCTGGCGGATGCCATCCCGATCCAAGTGTGCTTGTCCCGGTTTCACCGACCAGGCCATCATGTGGACGTGAGGATGGTGTCCTTCGTTGTGGAACGCCGCGTACCACCGGAAGTTCTGGGGCGGGATATGCATGGCTGCCGCGATGTCGTTGCGGTGAGCGCGGAGCAAGGCCCGCCACGCCTGTGCGTTGTTGTAGCCGAGACGCTCCGCGTCCTCCCGATGCAGGGAAATGATGTGCGTCCAGACGTTGCCGGTGTAGTGTTCCAGCTCGGACATGGCGACGTCCAGATCCACATGATCTGCGTCACCGAACAGGCCGTGGTCACCCAGACGCTCTGCACGGGGCCGGGTTGCGATGTACTTCATGTATCCATCTGTCTGCTGCACCCGCTTCCAGTGTTCCTCCAGTGCCAGCGTGATCAGTGACGAGGCGTTAGCTTTCGTCGGATGTGCTATGTAGTCCTCATACTCCAGCAGCTCTTTTACATCCGGGAAGTCTTTCGCCAGCTTTGTGATGAACTGCTCCTGCTTGCGGGTGGGTGAACGGTCATCCGGGATGATCTCCACCCGCTCCCGCGTCGCAATGTACCTCATGTAACCGTCTGCACCCTGACCACTTCCACACTTGATATACGGACTCTTGACGATCAGTCTTGCCATCCATCATCACCGTCCCGCTGCTCCTGTGCGTGCTTTGCCATCTGCCCCAGCTGCAGATGGCCGTTGAGCTTCTTCACGCGAGCCACACTCTCCGCGTGTTTTTTCCGAAGATACTCCTCGTCCAGATGGACACAGTCCGCGAGAACGCTCACACCCTGATCCAGTTCTACCGCTTGTTTGAAGAGCAGCGACGACACCCGGTTCTCCAACTGATCCAGCCGTCCATCCAGATAGGACTGCACCGAGGCTGGCAGAAACTTACCGGCGTTATTGGCACTGAGATAGTCCAGATAGAAGTTGATGGCGTTCTCGATAAATCCGGTGAGACTGCGGCTGCCGTCTTCCGTATAACGCCGCTCCAGCCGCGCCTTCATCTCCGGCGTCAGGTAGAGGGCAAATTTTTCTTTTTGGCTCATAAAGGCCTCCTTTCTTGGGGTTGACCCCTGGTTTTTCCTTGCGGGCGTAAGCGCTGCGGGATAACGACCGCAGAATTTTGTTTCTCTGCCATTTTTGACCCCATTTTCGAGGCCGCTGACCCCCCCGTAACTGCCCGCACTGCGGGCAGATGTGCCGGGTGAAAGCCGGGGCAATGACCCCAGGCCTTTATCCAGCTTTTCGTCGTCACAAGCTTCATATCCCTCATTTTCGCCCAAAAGGGCGAAAACTTGCTCATTCCGCTGCTCCTCCTCTTCCCACCGAACCCGCTTCGCTGGGCTCCGGCGGGAGCCCTGTGTTGTCCTCCGCAGAGCCGCAAAACCGGCCCAAATCCGTCCGAAATCCCTTGGAGGGGCTGGGACCCCACCGGGTCCCGAACCGCTCCACACAGGGCCTCACAGGGGCACACGAGCTTATCCTTGTTATCCTTCGTCTTGTTGATACACTTCCCCACCATCTCCTGCGGTGGAGCTCCTGCCTGCACGATGCCCCGCAGTGGGAAGCGCAGGCAGCGGCAGGATGTAGTAGTGGTTGTTACCCTGGAGCCACTTACCATTCCTTGCACACCGTGAAGTCTTGACCTTGCGGATGAATCCGCGATCCACCAACTGCTTGACTGCATCCCGCGCAGCGTTTTCAGAACAGTTGCAGTGCAGTGCGATGGTCTTGATGCTGGGCCAGCATAGATCTTTCTGCCCGGCGCAGCAAACCAGGTAGCTGTATACCGCCAGTGGGATTGGCTTCAGATCATAGCAGAAGATGGCATTACTCATTTGATAGAATCGTTCACCGAGAATCGGCATGCGGAACCTCCTTTGTGAAATTCAGACATGGAATTTTTCTTGCGTTCCGAGTGCCTTCGCGTTAAACTGTTTGCAGATGGAGTCTGCGTTTTTCGGAACGCGGCGCGCCGCCGGACTGTTGCAGCAGTTTCGGCGGCTTTCCTTTTGCTGCGGTATCTCCCGTTCTTCATCCCCCTTCTCTCAAATTTCTGCTCCCTGCCATACGCATTTCCTCTCCGCAATTTCAGCGTATGCAAAGTTCGGGCTGCATCACTTCGTTGACAGGGATCTTTCATCGTTGCACACCGGATTGAAATATTATATAATATCGGGTGCAATAGGATTGTACCATGTTCGGGAGGCGATCCGCAATCACCCCGGAACATATCAGGTACATTTCAAAAATCCGATCGGGTATGCAGGGGTATGAGTATGTTACACAGTGTGACCGGTGACGCAGTCGATCTGTTTGCGGTGGAGTTCACGTCCAGAGAATGTGTGCTGGGCGGTCGATCTTATCCGCTTGGATTCTTTGCCGCGGAAGCGTTGGACAGGATCCCGGACATGGTGGAGCTCCAGTCTTCCGTTGCCAGCATGAAGGAAGCGCTGGAGGTGTTTCTGACTGCCCGGAATGCGTCCAGCGCAGGGATGGCATATGAGGCCATCGGCGTTCTTTGGCGGAAGCTGATGACGCTTCCGGTATATGAGCGGCTGATTCGAGACGAACATCGGGCCCAGGCAGTCATCCCGGATTGGCGAAGTTCACCGGAAGCCATGGACGAGATCCTGACACCGGGGACGGACCGCCATACCGCGTTCCGGCAGTGGCTCTCCCGGCTGGAGACGCTGGAGCGGGAACTGAAGCTCTTTGCGCAGAACATCGGCTGGATGCTGGAGGACTACTTCGAAGAACTACCATCCCGCAAGCGGGAAGCATATGCGGAGGCGTTTGCCGATTACTGCACAGATGTAAGCGGTGCGATCCAGGATCGGGAGGAATACGGCGAGGAGCCGCTGATGTTTGATCTGGATACGCTGGAGTATGCGCATCCCGTCAATCTCACGTTTGTCTGCAGCCGGGATTCCGAGACAGGCCTGCCCTGCATTGCGGAGAGGATGACCTTTGAGAAGCTGAGCAGTTTTCTCTATGTGGATCTTTACAAGGGAATGGCCGCCGGAAACCTGCCCCGGCGCTGCGCCCACTGCGGACGGTGGTTTTTGACCGTCGGCGGCTACAACACTATGTACTGCGACCGGGAAATTCCCGGCAGCAACGGCAAGACCTGTCGTATAATCGGTGCCCACGAACGGGAGAAAGCGGCAAATCAGAGCAGTGAGGCCAGGAAAGAATACTCCCGCATTTACAACAAACTGAAGGCGCGCAAGCAGCGGGGGACCATCTCCGTGGACCTGTGGAACCGGCAGGTCGCCGCCGCCCAGCGACTGAAGGATGATTTCACGGAAGGCCGGATCGGCAAAGAAGAGTATGTGCAGCAGCTGGACGCACTGTGAAAGGAAGGATCCGGTATTAGGACATCCCGTTATTGGGAACGCTTCCCCTCCAGAGCAGATAAAAAAATACAACAGGCCCTCTGCCGACTTAAGCGGCAGAGGGCCTGCTGCATGATGATGGAATCAATCCAAAACTTCTATGCTGTCATTTTCTCCAATAGCCAGCTTCACATAGGTCATGGAATCATTCTCATAGATGCTGTAAACGCCCAGGAAGGACGCGTCGTCCGGCACAAGCTCCTGTTTGCTGTAAACAGTGCCGTTCAAGGTCACGTCAGGGCCGCCCGTCACCACACCGACGGCACATTCCGTCTCCACCGCGACCCCTTCGCAGTCCACAAACACTTTGACAAA
>CALXDF010000153.1 GCA_944386995.1 uncultured Oscillospiraceae bacterium | reverse complement strand
TCCGCCTTCTCCCAGTCTGCTAAGGAAGCAATCGAGGCAGCCGGTGGCAAGGCGGAGGTGAAGTAACATGATCCAGACAGTACGCAAGGCGTGGGCCATACCCGAACTGCGGAAAAAGATCATCTTCACCCTGCTGATTCTCCTGATTTACCGCATCGGCAACGCCATCTCCGTGCCCTACGTCAACGTGCAGGCACTGGGAGACACCATCGAGAGCATGGGCACCACGTATCTGGGGTTGCTCAACGCCATGAGCGGCGGCGCCTTCTCCATGGCCACGGTGTTTGCCCTGGGTATCCAGCCCTATATCAACAGTTCCATCATCATCCAGCTCCTCACCGTGGCCATTCCCGCCCTGGAGCGGATGGCCCGGGAGGGTGGCGAGGCCGGCCGGAAGAAGATCCAGGCCATCACCCGGTATGCCACCGTGGCCATCGCCCTGCTGCAGGCCTTTGGCTACTACATGATGATGAAGAATTACAACCTGCTGACGACTACCGGCGTGTGGCCGGCCATCGTCATCATCATCTCCTTCGTGGCCGGCGCGTCCTTCCTGATGTGGCTGGGCGAGCAGGTCAACGAGTTTGGCGTGGGCAACGGCATCTCCATGATCCTGTTTGCCGGCATCATCTCCCGGGTGCCCACCGCTGTGGAGAGCATGGTCCGGTGCGTGAACATCTGGTCCGGCGTCCGGGGCGGCACCCTGACGGTGGAGTATGTGCAAAACGCCTTCGGCTACACGGCGGAGGAGGCAGAGGCCTACCTCTCCCAGGCGCTGGCTCCCTGGGCCATCGCGCTGATCCTGCTGGGCGTGCTGGCCCTGGTGGTGCTGATCGTCTTTGTCAGCGACGCCGAGCGCCGCATCCCCGTGCAGTACGCCAAGCGCCAGGTGGGCCGGAAGATGTACGGCGGCCAGTCCTCCCATCTGCCCATGAAGGTGAATATGTCCGGCGTCCTGCCTGTCATCTTCGCCCAGTCCATCGCCACGCTGCCTGTGACCATCTGGACGTTCATCGGCATCCCCGAGGAGGGCACGGTGGGCTACGCCATTTACAGCGCCATCGACACCCAGTCCCTCCTCTACATGGTGGCCTATTTCCTGATGATCATCGGCTTCAGTTACTTCTACGCCACCATTCAGTTCAATCCCGTTGAGATCTCCAACAACCTGAGGAAGAACGGCGGGTTTATTCCCGGTTTCCGTCCGGGTCTGCCCACCAGCCAGTTTATCTCCAAGGTACTCTCCAAGATCACCCTCTTTGGCGCCATCTATCTGGGCATCGTTGCCATCGTGCCCCTGGTGGCCGGAAAGATCCTGCCCGTCAGTTCCCTGGCCATCGGCGGGACCTCCGTCATCATCGTGGTGGGCGTGGCGCTGGAGACTGTCCAGGCGCTGGAATCCCAGATGCTAATGCGCCAGTACAAGGGCTTCTTGGAATAAGGAGGATCGTATGAATCTCATTTTATTAGGCGCCCCCGGCGCCGGAAAGGGCACGCAGGCGGAGATCCTGTGCAAGAAGTTGGGCATCCCCAGCATCTCCACGGGCAACATCCTCCGTGCCGCCATCAAGGACGGCACCCCGACCGGGCTGAAGGCAAAATCCTATATGGATGCAGGCAAGTTGGTGCCGGATGAGGTTATCATTGGGATCGTGGGCGAGCGTCTTGCCCAGCCGGACTGCGCCAAGGGCTGCATCCTGGACGGGGTGCCCCGCACCATCGCCCAGGCCGAGGCCATTGAGAAGGCCGGCATCCGCATCGACGCCGTCATCTCCATCGAGATCTCCGAGGAGGAGATCCTCCGCCGCATGAGCGGCCGCCGGGTCTGCGAGGCCTGCGGCGCCAGTTACAATCTGGAGGCCGTCCCCCCCAAGGTGGAGGGCATCTGCGACAACTGCGGCGGCAAACTGATCCAGCGAGAGGATGATACGCCCGAGACGGTAAAAGCCCGGCTCGCGGTCTATCATAAAGAGACGGAACCCCTGGTGGACTTCTACAACCAGAGGGGCCTGCTCAAAAGCGTTGAGGTGGCCGACAACAAGGAGGCCACCAACGCCAAGATCCTCGCTGCACTGGGGTTGAAGTGATGATCACGCTCAAGTCCAGGCAGGAGATCGACCTGATGCGCCGGGCCGGAAAAATTACCGCGGCAGCCCGTGCTTTGGCAGGGAAAATGGTGACCCCCGGCGTAACAACCCACGAAATTGATCAAGCAGTGTACCACTTTATCAAATCTCAGGGGGCGACGCCCTCCTTCCTCCATTACCAGGGATATCCCGCCAGTGTGTGCATCTCCGTCAACGATGAGATTATCCACGGCATCCCCGGTAAGCGGGTCCTCCACGAGGGGGATATCGTCTCGATCGACGTTGGAGCCTATAAGGATGGATTCCACGGCGACTGCGCGGCGACTTTTCCCTGTGGAAAGATCTCGCCGGAGGCCCAGCGGCTCATTGATGTGACCCGCCAGAGCTTCTTCGAGGGATTGAAGTTTGCCAGAGAGGGTTATCGGGTTCCCGACCTCTCCCTGGCAATTCAGAAGTATGTGGAGGAGAACGGATTTTCCGTGGTTCGGGAATATGTGGGCCATGGCGTGGGCCGGCAGATGCACGAGGCACCCGAGGTGCCCAACTATGTGGCCGGTCATGAGCGGCCCCGGTTTTTGCGGGGGATGACCGTTGCCGTGGAACCCATGGTGAACGCTGGCGGCGCCGGCATTAAAGTGATGCCGGACGGCTGGACCGTCAAAACCGCCGACGGCAAGTGGTCCGCCCACTATGAGAATACCATCCTTATCACCGACGGTGATCCGGAGATTCTGACTGATCCTGAGATTTGAGATTGCAGTAGAATCAGTGAATATGGACATTGCAAGATCCGATGTTGTACGATCTGCCGCCGGCAGGGATCGGGGAGACCTGTTCTTCGTTTTGGAGATACACGGGGACTTCCTCCTGCTGGCGGACGGCCGGCGCCGGAGGGTGGAGCGGCCCAAGCGGAAGAAACGCAGACATGTGGAAGCCGTTGGGGCGCCCCATACCCGGACAGCCGAAAAAATCAGATGCGGAGAGCCTGTCACGAACAGCGAACTCCGCAGGACCCTCGCGCAGATCCGCGGGGGAGGTAATCCAGACCAGGAGGGATAGCACTTGGCAAAATCCGATATGATCGAGGTCGAGGGTACCGTCGTTGAGGCGCTGCCCAACACAACATTCCAAGTAGATATTGGAAATGGCCACACCATTCTGGCACATATTTCCGGAAAACTCAGAATGAATTTTATCAGAATTCTGCCTGGTGACAAAGTCACGGTGGAGATGAGTCCCTACGACCTGACCCGTGGCCGGATTACCTGGCGTAGTAAGTAGGAGGTACTTCAACATGAAAGTAAGACCGTCCGTGAAGCCCATGTGTGAAAAGTGCAAGATCATCCGCCGGAAGGGCCGCGTCATGGTCATCTGCGAGAATCCCAAGCACAAGCAGAGACAGGGCTAAGTG
>CALXDF010000152.1 GCA_944386995.1 uncultured Oscillospiraceae bacterium | reverse complement strand
AATATGTGATGCTGCATCCACAGTACACCTTACTTTTGTAGCCTTGTTCCACATAAACCGTCTGGCGGTATTTAACTGATCAACAAAATTGTAAGGGGCTGTGGTTGGAACCTTTCTTGAACCATCTTGTGGTAGGAGATTTACACCAATCCACAGCATCCCTTACAGTGTAGCACACAGCCCTTGGAGAGGGGCTCTAATAACTACTACTCTATAATACAAGGAAGATTTGAGACATGAAGAGAACCGTGAAACGGATCGCAGCGCTTCTGATGGCAGTTTCCATGATGGCTGCCATGACCGCCTGTGGCTCCAGCAATGAGGATAAGATCGTCATTGGCTGTATCGGCCCCATCACAGGCGCCAACGCTTTCTACGGGCAGTTGCTGGAGGACACCATTACCATGATGGCCGAGCAGTGCAACGAGGAGGGAGGCCTGCTGGGCAAGGAAGTGGAGCTGATTGTCTACGATGACCGCAGCGATGCCATTGAGGCCACAAACGCTGCCCGCCGGGCCATCCAGCAGGACGGGGTCAAGGTGTTTATCGGCACCGAGTCCTCCGCCACCACGCTGGCGCTGGCTGAGGTGTGCGAGGAGAATGGTGTGCCCTTTGTCACCACGCTGGCTACAAACTCCAAAGTCACCCAGAACGATGACGGGAGCACCCGTCCCTATTCCTTCCGCGCCTGTCTGAGCGACCCCCAGATGGGTACCATCATGGGCCAGTATGCCTACCGCGAGCTGGGCTATGACTCCGTGGGCATTATTTACAATCTTGGTTCCGACTACTCTATTGGCGTTATGCAGCAGTTTTCCGAAACCTTTGAGGCGGAGGGCGGCACCGTGGTAGCGGCGGAAGCCTACAACGATGGCGATGTGGATTACCGCGCTGTGCTGACCACGCTGCAGAATGCGGGCGACTTCGACGCGCTGTATATTGCTGTCGGTTATTACAGAGAGGCCGGCCTGATCGCCCAGCAGGCCCGGGAACTTGGCCTGAACCAGCCGATCATCAGCACCGACTGTATGATGGTTGCCAACATGTTTGAGATCGTCAGCGAGGAAGTAGAGGGAGCCGTGTACAACGCCTCCTTTATCATCGACGCTCCGGGTGTCCAGCAGTTCCTGCAGGACTTCACCGAAAAGTATGGTTATGACCCCTCTCAGGACTCCGCCGGCGACCTGGTGTGCGCCCACGACGCCTGGGAAATGGTGACCACCGCGATCACCAACGCCGGTACCGATGACCCCGAGGCGATCCGCGATGCTTTGGAGAATTTGGGGACGATCGATATCTTGAGCGGCACGCTGACAGTTGTGCCTGAGACCCACGATACTTTGCGTGAATGCCCCATCTATCGAATTGAGAACGAGCAATTTATTCAGATTGCTGAGTTCAAGCCCACCGC
Organism: uncultured Oscillospiraceae bacterium; assembly: GCA_944386995.1. GTDB lineage: Bacteria > Bacillota > Clostridia > Oscillospirales > Oscillospiraceae > CAJFPI01. The sequence continues at coordinate 10,785 of CALXDF010000152.1, read as the reverse complement.
TTGATTTTTCTACCCGCAGCGGTAAAGGCGCCGCCGCTGGCCTGTGCGTTAGCGGCGGCGCTTTTCATCATACAGCGTGAGCGATTGCGGACTGTGTCCCACAACGCGGCAGATCTCTGAAGCAAGAGGAGAAAACTCATGTTTTTACAGCAATTGATAAACGGCATTTCTGTTGGCAGCGTTTACGCTTTGCTGGCGGTTGGATATGCCCTGATTTACAGCTTGTTGAATTTCACCAACTTTGCGCATGCCATCACAGTGACGATTGCAGCTTTTGGATGCTACTGGTTCCAGGCGCTGATTACACCGAATCTGCCGGCAAGCCTGTTGGCTGGCATCTTGGTTGCTATCGTGATGGGTATTTTCATTGAGCTGTTTGCCTACCGTCCCCTGCTGGTGAAAAAGGCGCGCCGACTCTATCTGATGATTGTCGGATTGGGTGTCAGTATCCTGTGTGAAAATCTGATGATCATTGTTTTTACCGGCCGTGTGCGTGTTTATCCGGAGGGATTTCCTACCGATTCGATCAATATCTTTGGCGCATCCGTCGGTTTGATTGATTTGATTATCCTGGTCGTCAGCGTATTGGCGCTGGTGTGCGTGGAGCTGTATATTGAAAAGACCCGGACAGGCCTGGCGATCCGCAGCTCCGCCTTTAACCTGGAAGCAACGGCCCTGATGGGGGTCAACACCAACCGCCTGATCCTGACAGTCTTTATCATAGCCGGCCTGCTGGCCGGAATTGCCGGCACACTCCTCGGCGCGAAGTATACGACCTACACGTCGCTGGGTACTTATATGACCAATAAGGCGTTTATTGCGGCTGTGGTAGGAGGCTTAGGGAGCCTTCCGGGGGCTGTGCTGGGCGCACTGCTGCTGGGAATTACAGAATCCTTTGTTTCCGCCTACATTTCCACCTCGTTCCGGGACCTGTTCGCATATATCATTCTGATCGTTATGCTGCTCATCCGTCCCTCCGGACTGATGGGAAAAGCAGACGGCGACAAGGCGTAGGAAAGGAGGATTTATATGTCGTATTGGACTGGTATAGCGACACAGGTGGGGATTTACCTGATTGCGGTTCTGGGCCTGTCTGTGCTGTGCGGATTTACCGGCATGTTCTCTATGGGCCACGCCGGGTTCATGGCCATCGGCGCATATACTTCGGCTCTCCTCTCCATCCACCTGTCTATGCCCATCTGGGTCTCCGTGCTGTGCGGAACGCTGCTGGCCACCTTAATTGGAACCCTGGTGAGCCTTCCTACGCTGAAACTGAGGGACGACTATTTCCTGATTGTGACGCTGGGCGTTGGCGAAGGGATTCGTCTGGTGATCCAGAACCTGGCCGACCTCACCGGCGGCGCCCGGGGATTGACCAGTATCCCCGGCGGCGTCACCATCTGGGGCGTTCTGGTGATAGCAGTTCTGGCGGTTGTGTTTATCAAGCTGTTCTTAAGCACAAAGTTCGGGCGCAACTGCATTGCTGTCCGCGAGGAGGAATTGGCTGCAAAATCAGTGGGAATCAACATTTTCCGCTATAAGCTGCTGGCGATGGTTATCAGCTGCGCGCTCTGCGGCCTGGCCGGCGGCCTGTTGGCCCATTACCTCAACTATCTGACACCGACGCTGTTTAATATGACCAAGTCTGAGGAGCTGATTATCCCCGTGATTTTGGGCGGCCGCGGGAGTCTGACAGGGACGATTGTGGCCGGCCTGCTGCTGCTGCCGCTGCCGGAACTGCTGCGCTTTGGTTCGGCCCAGGAGTGGCGCATGGTAATCTACGGCCTGCTGGTGGTCCTTGTAATCACCTTCCGCCCCTCCGGCCTGATGGGCAATAAGGAGCTGACGCTTCAGAACTTGAAGAAATTCTTGGCCGGATTCTTTCTGAAAAACAGAGGACAGGCGCCGGATGGAAAGGGGGACTCAGTTTGAGCGGTCAACAGGCGTATGCCTTGGAAATTACGGATGTGTGCAAAAACTTCAGCGGCATCCAGGCGTCCAAGGATATCAATATCCGGGTGAAAGAGGGGGAGATCTACGGGATCATCGGCCCAAACGGCGCCGGCAAGACGACTCTGTTTAACCTGATTACCGGCGTTTACGCGCCCACCAGCGGATCGATCCGCTTTTTGGGGACCGAAATTGCCGGTAAGCCTACCCATGAGATTTCCCAGATGGGGATTGCGCGGACGTTTCAGAATATCCGGCTGTTCGGGGATCTCACGGTCTACCAAAATGTGCTGACCGCCTATCAGCACAACCTGACCTACAGCTTTCTGGACGGGATCCTCCGCACAAAAAAGTTCCGTCAGCAGGAGAAGAAGGCAGAGGAAGTTTGCCTGGATGTGCTGCGGCGGATCGGCCTCTATGACCTGCGTGACCAGCACGCCAGCAAATTGCCCTACGGGCAGCAGAGACGTCTGGAAATCGTCCGGGCGATTGTGACCGGAGCCAAGCTCCTGCTGCTGGACGAGCCGGCGGCAGGGATGAACGAGGAGGAGTCTCTGGAGCTGTCCCAGATTATCAAAGATATCCGGAAGGATTACCACGTGACCATTGTCATCATTGACCACCACATGGATGTCATCATGGATGTCTGCGAGCAGATCACGGTTATCAACTTCGGCGAAATGCTTACCACCGGGACGGCCGAGGAAATCCAAAGCAACCAGGCGGTGATCGACGCCTACTTGGGGGTGAACGACGATGCTGAAGATTAATGATCTGCACTACGCCTACGGCAAGATTCAGGCGCTGAACGGGATTGACCTGGAGCTGGAGGAGGGGGAGATCCACGCAGTCATCGGGGCGAATGGCGCTGGCAAGTCCACGCTGATGAACTGCATTGCCGGCCAGCTTCGGCCCCAGTCCGGTGAGATTCTGCTGGACGGAGAAAAACTGCCTGGTGCGCCCCATTTGGTTGTATCCAAGGGCGTGGTTCTGGTGCCGGAGGGGCGTCAAATTTTTCATAATCTCACCGTGGAGGAGAATCTCCTGATGGGGGGGTATACGGTTAAGGACCGCGCTCCCGGCGTGCGGAAAGCTTTTGAGATGTTTCCACGACTGGAGGAGCGCCGCAGGCAGCGGGCGGGTACGCTATCCGGCGGCGAGCAGCAGATGCTGGCCATTGCCCGGGGGCTGATGTCGAATCCGAAGATCTTGCTGCTGGATGAACCGTCTTTGGGCCTGGCCCCGCTGATCGTTAATGACGTCATGCGCATTATCCAGCAGATTAACTCCGAAGGTGTCACGGTGCTGCTGGTGGAGCAGAATGCCCGCAAAGCACTGTCGATTGCCAGGACAGCCAGCGTTATGGAGCAGGGCCGGGTAGTGAAGACCGGTCCCGCGGCGGATATCAGCAAGGACGAGTCTGTGATTTCGAACTATCTGGGAAAATCCAAGTCAAAAAAATCATCCGGAGAACAAATTGTTCCATAAAAACAAAAGGAGAAGAAACTATGGGAATTTGCTGGCCCAATCATGCGAAGATTTCCGTTTCACTGGCCTTTGACCTGGACGGAAATACCATCTGGAAAAACAAAATTCGTGATCTTCCCAACGGGGAGCGCTATCTGAAAGGACCATCCGTAGGATCTTTCGGCCCGGATACCGGTGCCAGACGAATTCTGGATATCCTGGATGAGTTCAACCTGAAGGCCACCTGGTTCATTCCAGCCACAATCGTTGAGGAGAATGTGGAGTTGGTGAAGACGATTATCGCCGCTGGACACGAGCTGGCCCACCACGGGCTTGACCACACCAGCGACTACGGTGCGACTTTTGAGGAGCAGAAGGCCTACATTCTGCGCAGCCAGGACATGTTTGAGCGGGCTGTCGGTGTACGGGCCGTGGGATGCCGGAACACGGGGCCGCTGCTGCCGGAAACGGAGCAGTGGATGTATACCGAGGGCGGTTTTATCTACTCCAGCCCCGGCTGCAACCCGGAATATCTGGATTATTACACTGTGGGCGGAGTGAAGACCCAGGCTGTCAACATCACCTGCCCTGACGAGCTGGACGACTATATCATGAGCGTGTACAACTCGTACCCCCAGGTCCTGGTAGGGCTGCCCAGGGTCGCCTGCTATACCGGGATCTACCAGAAGTTTATCCGGGAGACGGAAGGTGCTCTCCGCTATGGTCAGAGCATCTCCGCCTCCTTCCATCCCCAGGTATGCAGCCATCCGGGCAGAGCATTGCTGCTGCGGGACTACTGCCGCTATCTCTCAGAACATTCCGAGATTTGGTGCGCCCCCTGTGCGGAGGTCGCCAAATATTTCAAGTCGGTCAAGGAGGGTTGATCATATGTATGCAAAAAAAGGAATCTGGCCCGCCGGCAATCAATGCGCGGCTATGATCACCGTCAATCTGGACGCTGAGTATTTTATCAAAATTTTTCATCCCGATGCTGATGTAGATGACGGCGACAGCTATGCGATGGGTCGAAACGGCATGCTCTTCGGCCTGCCGCGCCTGCTGGACGTATTTGATGACCACGGCATCAAGGCCACTTTCTTTATCCCCGCCGATGTAGCCCGCCGCTATCCCGATCAGGTAAAAGAGATCGCCCGCCGGGGACATGAGATTGGCTGCCACGGCGACCGGCATGAAAACCTTGCGCTGCTGACCGGTGAAGAACAGCGCAAAGTTCTTCAGGGGGCAAAGGAGACATTGCGGGAGATCACCGGCTTTGATCCGGTTGGTTTCCGCATGCCTGAGGGCGAAATCACCATGGAGACGCTGCAGATCGTCAAGGAACTGGGGTTCCGTTACTCCAGTTCCCTCTCCAACAGCGATTTCCCCTACCTGCACAAGGAGATCGGTCTGCTGGAGCTGCCGACGGACTGGGCGCTGTACGACCTGCCCTATTTTGCCTTTGTATTTGATCCGCCTGTGCAGCACAGGATTACGCCGGCGGACGATGTGCTGGTCAACTGGCAGAAAGAATTGGAGGGAGCCTGTGAATGGGGAACTCTGTATAATCTGCAGCTGGATCCCCAGGCGATCGGCGAGCGAGGAAGAATCTTTGTGCTGGATGAGCTGTTCAAAACAATGAAAGAGAAGGGTGATATCTGGTTCGCTACTGGAACTGAGGTACAAGCCTACTGTGCTGAGAGCGGTCAGTTTCTGGAGTAAATGAGGAGGAGCGGCAGATGTCGGAATCTGTATTGAATAATTACGCCCAGATCTATGTGGATCTTCTCCTGAACAAGTCGCGGTATGACCAGTGGGATATGAACTGGTTTACCGAGGGTCCCTTCTGGCGGCGCACGTCCATGAAGTTCAGCCGCACGTACAAAACCATACCCGACTACGAGATCGGGAATCTGAAGCACGGAAAATCGCTGACGGATATTGTCAGTGACGCTGCCCAGCTGGAAAAGGATATCGCCGCCTATGCCCGGACAGCCCCTCAGGAAGAGAAGGTGCGGGTTCAGTACCTGGTGGAGCATAGCCATCAGCTCTCTGTCCGCGCCCGGCTGCTGGCAGGGGAGCAGATGCCCTATGATGAGATGACCAGAGAGCTCTACTGCCTGGTGGCGCCCAGGCGGGAGGAGCGCGCTTTTGCCCGGGCGCTGGAGGACATGGGCACCGCGCTCCCCGGGGTGGGCAGCGCAGCCGAGAAAATTGCACGATTCCGCCAGCAGATCCGCATCCCCCGGGAACATCTCCTGCGGGTGTGCAGGGAGGTGGCCCGGACCTTCCACGACATGTCCCGGCAGCATATGGACATTGCGGAAAACAATATGCCCCGGATCCGTGTCCGGGAGCTGCCCGGCAGCATGCAGTTTCTCTCAGTCCTGTTTGGATATGACTATGACCGCATTGAGTATGAGCGCAACTTTAACCTCAATTATCCCTGGACGGTGGACAATCTGGTGGAGTGCATCGCTCACGAGTGTGAGCCGGGCCACTTAGTATATTTCGAGAAGCGTACCAAGGCTTTCATTGACACGGGCTGGCCGGAGATGAGCGTGGTATCACAGCACACGGCCTCCAATGCGTTCTCCGAGGGCGCAGCACGCCATGCCATTACCATGTGCTTTGACAACGACCTGGAGAAAATGCGGGACTATGAGCGGGAGGTCGTCTTTGCCGGGGCCGGGCTGGATAAGGGCCTTGCGGAGGTTATGCCCCAGTGGCACCGGTTCTGCGAGGCCGCCGGCTACGGGAAGCTGGAGGCTACCCGCAACCTCTGGGACGGCGTCTGGACGAAGGAGGAGGCTGGCGCTTTCCTGGAACGCTATAGCTTCAATGACCTGGGAACCGGGGTGGAAACGCTGGAGCGTGCCCCTGATGACGCCGGGCATTTCGCGGCCCACGACTACGCGCGGGATGTGGTCCGCGCCTACTTCAACGATGTGGCCCCCACCATTGCGGAGCAGTGGAAGCTCTATGAGGATCTGTGCGGCGACGATTTTTCTATGGCAGGGATTGCAGACCACAGCTATCGTCCGCTGCCGCTGGGGATCTGGTGAGAGGAGACCGATATGGAGGAGAAACGAACTGCCCTCATTGGCTGCTGTACCACCCTGGAGCAGCTGCCGCGGGTTTTTGCCGCCGGCTATGACTTTTTTGTGCTGGCCGGCAATTGGCTGACATCCCTCAGCGAGGAGGAATTTGCTCGGGTTTTGGAGCAAAAGGAACAGTGGCCCATCCCCTGCCGGGGGATCAACAGTGCGATTGCCGCCTCTGTCAAGATCTGCGGCCCTGGTTTTGACCCGAAGCAGGCGCAGAAGTATGCCTCGCTCCTATGCCGCCGGGCCGCATCCATCGGTGTGGAACTGATCGGTATAGGGTCCCCTAACGCGCGGGGCGTGTATGGAAGCGGTAGTTTCCTCCGGGAATGGGAAGAGACGCGGCGGTTTTTGCGGATCTTCGCCAGCACCGCCGCGGGCTTTGGCATGACCGTGGATTGGGAGCCGCTGAATATCCGGGAGGCCTCCTTCGGCGTTGACTGGACGGAATCCTGGGATCAGGTCCGCGCCCTCCGGGAGGAAGGGATTGAGAACCTGGGCATCCTGCTGGATCTCTACCATATGGCGCTGCAGCCCTATCCGCTGGAGGACGTCCTGCCGGCAGCGCCCTGGATCAACCACATCCACATTGCCTGCCCGGACCATCAGGCGGGGCGCCGCTACCCGAATGAGGCGGATCTGGCCTCCATATGCGGCACACTGCGGCAGCTGGCCGCAGCCGGGTGGCACAGCGATCTCTCCACGGAGGTGTTCAGCGGGGATCCCTATGCGGCCGGCAGGCTGCTGAAGCAGGGACTGCGGTGGAAGTAAGCGGGCGGGAAAGGAGTGTTGTGTATGCCCAGTCTGAAAGATTACATCAAACCCGGAATCAGCGCACCCATGCTCTATCCCGGCGCCTATACAGATGAAAAGCGCCACCTGGAGGCAATTCGGGCGGCCTGTGCCCTGCCGGATTATGAGATTCTGGATATCTGCTTGCTTTTTGACCCGGAGATCCGGGCCCAGGAAATGGATCTGCTGCACCGCAGCGGCAAGCAGGTTTATCTCAACGCGCCGGGTGTCCTGCAGCAGGATGGGCCCTATAACCCCTGCAGTGATGACCCGGAGGTCCGGAAGCGGGCGCTGGCATTGATGCTGGATCAGATCCGCTGGGCTGGAGAGCTGGGGGCGCCTGTCATGGTCTATACGGCCAATGTGGATCAGGGGGCGGAAAAGCGGCCGCTGCTGATCGACCGCCTTATGGAGTTCATCTGCCAGTGTGACGGAGAGGCGCGGCGTCAGGGCGTCATCCTGGCTCTTGAGCCGATTGAGCGCCACCGGTTCAAGCAGCTGTTCCTGGGTCCGACAGAAGAATGCTGTGCCTTTACGGAGCGGCTGCAGGCGGCCGGATGCACCCAGGCTGGAATAATGGTGGACATCACCCATCTGCCGCTGATGGAGGAGGAGGTTGCGCCCGCATTTGACAGGAGCATGCAGTTGGGAGTCCGGCATGTCCATCTGGGCAGCGCGGTTTTAGAGCCCGGCAGCCCGTTCTACGGACACACACATCCGCCCCTGGGGGTGGAGCACGGCCTCTTTGATACGCCGGAACTGACAGAGCAGCTTCGCTGCATGATCCGCTGCGGCTATATTGCAGCTGGCCGGCAGGCGCCCATGAGCTTTGAGGTGCAGCCGCTGCCGGGCCATACGCCGGAGGAGACGGCTGCCATCCAGTACGAGAAACTTGCGGCGGCCTTTGCGGCGGCGGCTGAACAGGAGCGCCTGGCCTGATGAGAAGGGGGCTGGGAAAAGGTATTCCCAGCCCCCTGTACAAGCTTTAGTTTGCTTTTGATCCCCCGCTCTCGGGCGGCTCCTGCAGCGTTATGCTCCGCCGGAAGACGCTGGGCTGCATATGGCGCTGCTTGAGAAAGTGGCGGTTGAAGGTTTTTGTGCTGTTGTAGCCCACCTCCATGGCAATGTCATCCACGGTTTTGCCGGTGCGCAGCAGAAGTTCGCTGGCCCGGTTGATACGGACAAAGTTGAGGAATCCGTCAAAATTCCGCTCGATCTGCTCCAGCAGCAGATGGTTGAGCTTGGCCACGCTGAGCCCGAATTTCCGGGCAGTCTGGCCGGCGCTCAGTTCCTGGTTGTAGTTGCGGTAAATATAGGAGATCACCCGGCAGGCTGTCTGGTTCTCCTCGATCCGGCAGATTTCCTCAATCTTCTGATAGGTGCGGCGGTACTCCCCGATTTTGCTGCCATTGCGGGCGGCGAACACCTTGGAGATATGGGAGGCATCCACATAGCCCAGAATTTCTGCCAGCTCTTCTATGGTGAAATCCGTATACAGCAAGAAACTGGCAGTTTTTCCAACCCGCATTTCATTGAGCAGATCAAAAAAGGACAAGCCCGTAACCCGGGTCAGATAGTTGCTGATGCTGGACTCACTGTAGTAGAATAACTGAGAGAGCATTTTCAGTGTCAGCTTTTCTCCGCAGTGGGTATACATATACCGCAGGATGTCGCTGGGATCAAAGGCTGTGCGCCGGCGGTTGGCCTGGCCGGGCTGCAGCATCCGCTCTGCCGCGCAGATGATCTCCACCAGGTGATTGATGACTGCTGTATTCCGCAGCGGCTGGGAAGGAGCAGGCTGCCGGGAAGTCTCCAGTCCGATTTCATCCCGCAGCAGCGCGAAGATCCGGGAGAGTTTGGCCGCCTGGTCCACTGTACAGGGGAGAACCGGGCTTTGCTCCAAATGGGTCATCCAGGGAACTGTGCCGCCGCTCTCCTCATAGAAGATTCTCAGGACGCGGTTGACAGATTCCAGATGATAAATGACAAGATAGTACTGCCAGGCCTCTTTAACCTCGGTTATCTGTGAAATCTGCCAGGGCAGAATGCCGATCAGCGTGTTTGGCCGGACGGGATAGGGGCGGTTCTGGATCTGGATGGTTCCGCTGCCCCGGTTGATGAACAGAAACCGGGCTTCCTGGTGGATCAGGGGGGCTGTGGGGGCATCAATTACCTCGTGGTTAAAGCTGCACAGCCGGCTCTGATCCAGGGCGGAGCGAGCCACCGATTGAATTTCAATGGTTTCCGACATAGAGACCTCCCCCCAGTAGACAGCAAAATACGATATAGGTATTATTGTAAAGCCATTCCTTGTTGTCTGCAAATCCGAATCAGACAAATTTTGCATATTTTTTTGTATTTAAGTGGAAACTTGCGGGATTGATCCGCCGCCAGGCATTGGATTGGACGGCGGTCCCGGCGGGGAGATCCACGCTAAAATACAAAGAATTGCAGAGGCTGTGTCTGACGAAGGTTGGAAGGTTTTGGTATAATCAGACTGCAAAGGACGGTGAAACAGATGCCCATTCAAGTGAAAAGCGAAGTAATGCCGCTCAAGCGTGTCCTGCTCCATCGTCCGGGGCAGGAGCTGGAGCATATTGTGCCTGACACACTGGAGCGGCTGCTCTTTGATGACATTCCCTATTTGCAGGGGGCGCAGCGGGAGCACGACTATTTTGCCCAGCTTCTTCGGGATTATGGTGTAACTGTTACCTATTTGGAGGATGCGGTGGCAGAGACGCTGGACCAGGCGCCGGAGTTGAAAGAACAGTTTATCAGTGATTTTATCCGCTCCAGCAGCAGCTTTGCCTGGACATATTCCCGGGAGATCCGGGACTATCTGCTGTCCATCCAGGACACCCGGGACATGGTGCTCAAGACCATGGCTGGTGTGCCGTTCAACGAGTTGTCCCTGCGGCGCGCCAACTCCCTCCATGCGCTGCTGAGCAACGACAGCCAGTTTGTGCTGGACCCCATTCCCAACCTCTATTTCACCCGGGATCCCTTCGCCTCCATTGGCTGCGGTGCCTCGGTCCATCACATGTACTCCGGCACCCGTCACCGGGAGACGATTTATGGCCGCTATATCCTTCAGTATCACCCGGATTTTGCAGGCCGCGTTCCCTTTTATTATGATCCGGAGGAGCCATATTCCATTGAGGGCGGCGACATTCTGAACCTGTCTGAGCGGGTTTTGGCGGTTGGGATTTCCCAGCGGACCATGCCGGAGGCCATCGAGCAGCTGGCCAGGCGGATCTTTGCCGATGAAACCGCCAAGATTCAGACCATTTTAGCCGTTTCCATTCCTAGAATCCGGGCTTTTATGCACCTGGATACCGTGCTGACTCAGGTGGGGCACGGAAAATTTCTCATGCACCCCGGAATCCTGAATCAGCTGCGCCTGTTTGAGCTGCGCCCGGCAGCCAGAGGGGAGCTGCGCGTGGAGGAGGTGGAGATGCCCTTCCGACAGGCATTG
>CALXDF010000151.1 GCA_944386995.1 uncultured Oscillospiraceae bacterium | reverse complement strand
AAACGTCAGCAGGAAGATGATGGCTACCAGCAGTGCCGTCAGCGTGATCTTTCGGACTTTGTTCAGGTTGTGGTACATTGGAGTGTTCTCCTTTGCGGGTCTTTCACCGCGTGCTGTCGTCCCGCTCAGGGGTACGGCGCACAGATTATTTATAACAACAGGCGAGCCTGTTATTACCCCATCACAACTTTTTTATTGTATTCAGTTGGTAAAGATGCCGCAGACCCTTGAGCGTCAGATCCGGGTCATAGTGGATCCGGCTGCGGCACTGGGCGGTCACCAGCCGTGCGGAGCCGCCGGTGGAGATGACCTTGGCCCCCTCCATCCGGGGCAGGGCCTGGTAGCGCTGGATAAAGCCGTCCACCATCATGCCGCTGCCCAGGAGCAGCCCGCAGCGCATGGCGTCGGCGCTGTTGCGGCCCAGGCACTCCTCTCCGCCCGGCCGCAGGGCGATGGAGGGCAGGAGGGCGGTGGTCTCCTTGAGGAGCTCCGCGCTGGCGCGGATGCCCGGCAGGATGCAGCCCCCCAGATAGGTGCTACGGTCGTCTACCGCCGCGATGGTGGTGACGGTGCCGGCATCCACCAGCACCAGGGGCGCCCCATACTCCGCCAGGGCCGCCGCAGTGTCCGCCACCAGATCCGCCCCCAGCTGGGAGGGATCGTCGATGCTGATGCGAAAGCCCGTTTTGATACCGGGTCCCACCCGCAGCAGCGGCACCCGGAACAGTCGCCCCACCGCCTCCTCCACTAAGCTCGTAAGCCCCGGCACCACCGAGGCCAGCATGCATCCATCCACTGCGGCGGGGTCAACGTGGTTGATCTGGAGCAGGTTAAAGAGCATGGCGGCAAACTCATCACTGCTGCGCTCGGCGGTGGCGGAGAGTTTTGCGCGCATCTTCAGCGTCTCTCCGGCAAACACGCCCACGGAAATATTGGAATTGCCGATGTCCAATGTGAGCAGCATAAGCTTTTCCTCCTCCCCATTTCCGCCTCTAGTCTACCATAGGAGCTTCGTCAGGGCAAGGGCCGGTTTTCCCGTTTTCCACGAAATTTCTCCCGAAGGTTTGTCAGAATTTGACAAGCCTCTCCCGCCGCGCCCCCTTGACTTCCCTGACCTCCTGTATTATACTAATAATCGAACATATATTCTATTATATGGTGGGGAGGGCAGACCATGGACGTTCTGGAAAAACTTACGATCCTCACCGATGCAGCCAAGTACGACGCGGCCTGTACCTCCAGCGGGGCCCGCCGGGGCAGCCGGAAGGGGTACATCGGCAACACCTCCAGTTCCCTGGCCGGGTGCTGCCACACCTTCTCCGCCGACGGACGGTGCGTCACGCTGCTGAAGGTTCTGATGACCAACTGCTGCGTTTACGACTGTAAATACTGCGTCAACCGGTGCAGCAATGATGTGAAGCGTGCTGCCTTTACGCCGAAGGAACTGGCGGAGTTGACTATCCAGTTCTACCGCCGCAACTACATCGAGGGGCTGTTTCTCTCCTCGGGGGTGCTGAAAAATCCGGACTACACCACCGAGCGGATGATCCGCTGCCTCTCTATCCTGCGCAACGAGTACCGTTTCAACGGCTATATCCACGCCAAGGCCATCCCCGGCACTGCCCCGGAGCTGGTGCAGCAGCTGGGGCTGCTGGCGGACCGCCTCAGCGTCAACATCGAGCTGCCCTCGGAGCGGGGTCTGAAGGCCCTGGCCCCCAACAAGACCAAGGCGGCCATCCTCCGCCCCATGGGGCAGATCAAAGAAACCCTCCAGGAGAACAAGCGGGAACTGGTCAAGTACCGCCACGCCCCCAAGTTCGCCCCTGCGGGGCAAAGCACCCAGCTCATCGTGGGGGCCACGGCGGACTCGGACCGCCACATCCTGCGCCTCACCCAGGGGCTTTACGACCGCTACCGGCTCAAGCGGGTGTTCTTCTCCGCCTATGTGCCGGTGGTGGAGAACAGCCTCCTCCCTGCCCTGGACACCAAGCCGCCCCTCCTGCGGGAACACCGGCTCTACCAGGCGGACTGGCTCCTGCGGTTCTACGGGTTCCGGGCAGAAGAGCTGCTCAGCGACCAGGAGCCCAACTTCAACCCCCTGGTGGACCCCAAGTGCAACTGGGCCCTCCGCCACCCGGAGTTCTTTCCGGTGGAAGTGAACACCGCCGCCTATGAGGAGCTGCTGCGGGTGCCGGGGATCGGCGTCACCAGCGCCCGGCGCATCCTCTACGCCCGCCGGGGCGGCACACTGTATCACGAGGACCTGAAGAAACTGGGGGTGGTCATGAAACGGGCCCAGTATTTCCTAACCTGTAAAGGAAAAACCGTAGACAATCTGCATTTCTCCCAGGACAGCGTTCTCCGGGGACTCATCGCCGCCGAAGGGATCTCCCTGCCCCAGCCGGAGATGGAGCAATTGTCCCTGTTCTAGCACGACGGGGCTGCTATGGGGGCCGCCCCCCATAGATTAAATAATTCTTAAAGGTTTTCTGTTCCTTTTCTTAAAATGCCCATCGTACAATGGGGACATTCTGGAAAGTGGAGGAAATCCTATGTCCGCCTTTGTTTTGAAACTGCTGGCTCTGCTGTCCATGGTCACCGACCACACGGCGGCGGTGCTGCTGTATGCATCCCCGCTGTATGACCCCATGCGCGCCTTTGGCCGCATGGCCTTCCTGGTCTACGCCTTCTTCCTGGCGGAGGGATTCCGCCACACCCGCTCCGCGCCGAAATACGCCCTGCGCCTGGCGGTCATGGGACTGATCTCCACCATCCCCTACTGCTTTACCATTAACACGTATTTCGACTTCTGGACTAGGGTGCGCAGCCTCAACATCTACTTCACCCTGGCCTGCGGCGTGGTGCTGATGCTGCTGCTCCGCTGGGATACGCCCCGCCTCTGGGGCTGGAAGCGGCTGGTGGGGCTGGTGCCCCTGGCGCTGATCCTCCCGGTCTTTCTGCAGTTCGGCGTGTGGGAGCTGACGCAGCTGATCGCTGTTTTGCTGCTGGTGGGCGGCATCGGCCTGCTCTCCGGCGGGAAGCTGCCCCCATGGTGCCGGCAAATCGGGGACTGGGCCTGGAAAACCGCGGTCTTCCTGATTTTCTATCAGCTGATCCACGAGTGGACGGGGATCGAAGTGGAGTACTCCTACACCGCCCTGTTCCTCTTTGCCCTGCTGTGGCTGTGCCGGAACAAGCGGCAGAGCACCGCGGTGCTGGCCGCGGCGGCGCTGTGGATGTATCCGCCGGCCTGGGGCGTTGACCAGACCATCGGGGCGGCACTGGCGGCGGTGCTGGTGCTGTTCTACAACGGGCAGCGGGGGCCGGACGACCACCGGCTGTTCTACTGGGCCTATCCCGCCCACCTAACGGTGCTGTGGGCTATCAGCGCTTTGAC
>CALXDF010000150.1 GCA_944386995.1 uncultured Oscillospiraceae bacterium | reverse complement strand
CCTCGTCCCCCACCCGGACGGTCCGGGCGGTCTGGCGGATCAGGGGCTCGATGCTGGTGAGCTCCCGGCCCCAGTGGCGGATGTCGCCGATGGAGATGGTGCCCAGGTAGCGGTTCTGCTCGTCGGTAACCAGCAGGGTGTCCACGCTGCCCCGGGCCATGCGCTCCGCGCACTCCAGCACGCCGCGGTCTTTCCGGACGCTGAACACATTGGTGCGCATGAAGCTCTCCACCTTGGAGGGAGCGGTGTCAGGCGTGTGCTTGCCCATGAAGGTGCGGACCAGATCGGTGGCCGGGTGCTCCAGCATCTCCTCGGGAGAGGCCATCTGCACAATCTCACCGGCAGACATAAAGATGATGATGTCCGCCAGCTTCAGCGCCTCGCTCATGTCGTGGCTGACGAAGACGATGGTTTTGTTCAGCTTCTGCTGCAGGTTCTTCACCTCGTCCTGCAGGGACTCCCGGGTCAGGGGGTCCAGAGCGCTGAAGGGCTCATCCATCAGCACGATGGGCGGGGAGGCGGCCAGGGCCCGCAGCACGCCGATGCGCTGCTGCTGGCCGCCGGAGAGCTCAGAGGGATATTTATTGGCATACTGCTCCATATGGACCAGCTGCAGCATCTCCTGGACGATCTCGTCGCACCGGGCCTTGTCATACTTCAGCAGCTTGGGCACCACGCAGATGTTCTGAGCCACCGTCATATTGGGGAACAGGCCGATCTGCTGGATCACATAGCCGATGTGCCGCCGCAGCTCCACCTTGTCCTGGGAGTGGATGTTTTGCCCATCAATGAGAATCGAGCCGGAATCGGGCTCCAGCAGACGATTGATCATCTTCATGGTGGTGGTCTTGCCGCAGCCGGAGGGGCCGATCAGGACCACAAACTGTCCGTCCGGGATCGTGAAGTTCAGGTCCTTGAGGACCGGGGTTTTGCCGTAGCTCTTGGATACGTGTTCAAACTGGATCATATCGCTGCCTTCACTCCTTTGTCGTTATGAGTCGGTGGGCGGCCTCTGCGGCGCTGGGGCTTCCCACCAGGATGATGACGTCACCGCCGTACAACTCGGCGTAGGGGCCGGGGGAGAGGATCACCGTCTGGCCCCGCCGGATGGCCACGATGGTGCCGCCAGTGGACTGCCAGAACTGCAGTTCTCCGATGCTTTTCCCGATCAGGGGGGAATCGTTGGGGACGGGAACCTCATAGTTGGGAAGGGGCTGTCCGGCCGCTGCAAACGTGTCCTGCCCCTTTACCAGGGCCGAGACCGTCTCCGCCATGCGCCGGTTCACCTCGATGGATTCCGCCAGCAGCTCCTTCAGCTGGAGGCGCAGGGAGTGGATATCCGCATCCTCGGCGAAATTTTCGATATATCGCCGGGCACTGTCAGCGGAGAGGACAACGGCCCCGCTCTGGGGCTTGACGTCCACCACCTTCATGTCCGCCAGTAGCCGCAGGGCCTTGCGGATCGTCTCCGGAGAGACGCCGTACTCCGACGCCAGCACCGAGCGGCCATAGATCCGGCTGCCCTCTGCCAGCTCCCCCTGGGCGATCCGGGTGGCCAGATCCAGGGCGATCTGTAGGTACTGGGCCGGAACAACTGCCTGCCTCATGGAATGCATCACCTTCTGTTCCGCGATTGTATGGTCTCTATTATACACTGCCAACTTGAAAATGTAAATAGAGATGGCAGTTAAAAATTTATAAAACTATTTGATAAAATGGAGGGATCAGGGAAGCACTGCGGGAAATGGGCCGAAAAAAGGAGCCCCTCCCGCAAATTCGGGAGGGGCTCCTTGCCGGAGCGGGTTATGCGCCGAAATGTTCCACAATATCCACCAATTCCGCGCCGATGCGCTTCTGGGCTTCCTTGGTGCCTGCGCCAATATGAGGCGTGCAGGAGACGGCCGGGTGAGAGGCCAGGGCCCAGTTGGGATCCTTCTCGCTCATCCACACGTCCAGGCCAGCGGCCTTGACCTTGCCGGAGTTCAAGGCGTCCAGCAGGGCGGCCTCGTCCACATTGGCGCCACGGGAGACGTTGACGATTACCACGCCGTCCTTCATCTTCGCCAGGGACTCTGCATCCACCAGGGGCTTATCGCCGCTGGGAGCACAGAGGACGATGATGTCAGACTGGGCGAGTAGCTCGTCCATGGAGACAAAGTGCATGGTGTCGCACTCGCAGCCCTCCGGCTTATTCCGGTGGACCACGGACAGCACATTCATGCCCAGGGCCTGGCCCTTGGCACCCACCAACTGGCCGATCCGGCCGTAGCCGATGACGCCCATGGTCTTGCCGGAGAGCTCAAAGCCCTTGGAGTAGGCCTTCTTTTCCCACTTGTTCTCCCGCATGGTGTGGCCCGCGATGGAGATGTTCCGGGCGCAGGAGAACAGCAGGGCCAGAGCCAGCTCCGCCACCGCGTTGGAGGAGGCGCGGGGCGTGTTCTTGACCTGGATGCCGTTTTCCTCCGCGTATTTGACCGCGATGTTGTCCACGCCCACGCCGGCGCGGATGATGAGTTTCAGCCGGCTGCCCTTGGCGGCGTCGATCTGGGGCTCCTTGATCTTGGTGGCGCTGCGGATGATGACCACGTCAAAATCCCGCAGGG
>CALXDF010000149.1 GCA_944386995.1 uncultured Oscillospiraceae bacterium | reverse complement strand
TCGGTGGGGCAGAGCAGCAGCTGTGAACTGCTGGACTTTGAGACGGTGGAGGACTTGGATGCCGCCGCCTTCCCGGAGCGGCTGAACCCCTTCCTGCCGGAGGGAGTGCGTATCCTGGACTGCTGGGCGCCGGTGGAGCCGGTGCGGGAGATGAAATTCCTCCAGGCGGATGTGGCCCTGGAGTACGACGGCGGCGTCCCCAGCGGGGCGGCGGAGCGGATCATAGCGTTGCTCCTGGGAGAAACTGTGGTCGTGGAAAAGCGCAACAAGAAAAAGCAGATGGTGGATACAGACATCCGCCCCATGATCGAGTCCGTTGCCGCAGAGGAGCGGGAGGGGGCGGTGGTGCTCCACGTCACCGTTCAAAGCCAGAACCCCGGCGTGAACCCGGCGCTGCTGGCTGCGGCGGTGGAGCGGCACCTGCCGGACCTGAAGCCTGACTTTGTCCGGGTGCGGCGGACGGCCATGCTGGACGGGGCGGGAAAGCGGTTCCGCTGAGGAAGCAGGCAGGAGGTTCCGATGAAACAGAGAAAGAGCATATGGGTTGTCCTGGCGATCCTGTGCATCGCCCTGACCGCCTGCACCCAGGCCGCGCCGTCGGAAGAGGAGCCGGCCCTCCCCTATGAGAACATCACCTTCCAGGAGGGGCAGCTCTACGCCGCGGCCTACCTGGGCTGGGAGGAGATGGAGGGCCTGGCGGATTACCAGGCGGCGTATTTGCAGGGGGAGAGCGTCCCGGTCCACTATATTTCTCCCGGAGAGTTCTATCTCATCATCCCGCGGTACCCGGACATGGCGGTAAAACTCTACCGCAACGATATCAACGGCGCCGCGCCGGCGCTGACCTTTGAGTCGGCGGCGTGCGTCCCCTTTGTGGTGCAGTGCAACATCAGCGACATCTTCTCCGATGTGACGGTGGAGCTGTCCTATGGCGGGGAGGCCGTGTCCTTTTCCCCCTATATCTCCCTGAAGGACGGCAGCGTCCAGGTGGGGGAGCGGGGGCTGGAACTCCCCGAGCCGGCATAAAAAACCGGATTTTGCCGGTAAAATGAAAAAAAGACTTGCATTTTGCAGGATGCTGTGATATTCTATCATGGCGACAAAGGGCGGTCCTCTGGCGCGGTGTTTCCCCAAAGGGAGCGGAAACCGGCTGTATGCGACCATGAACGCCTGATATTAGGAGGAAAATATCCATGGATCTCATCAAAGAATTGACCAAGTCCCAGATCAAGGAGATGCCGACTGTCAACGTGGGCGACGTTGTCCGTGTCCACGTGAAGGTCAAGGAGGGTTCCCGCGAGCGTATTCAGGTGTTCGAGGGCACCGTCATTGCCAAGAAGCACGGCGGGATCGAGGAGACCATCACCGTCCGCCGCCTGTCCTATGGCGTGGGCGTGGAGAAGGTATTCCCTGTCAACTCCCCCTCCATCGACAAGATCGAGACCGTTCGTCACGGCTTCGTCCGCCGGGCCAAGCTGTACTACCTGCGCGAGCGCGTGGGCAAGGCTGCCAAGGTGCGCGAGAAGCTCTGAGCATGAGAAAAATACGCCGGATCGAGAGATCCGGCGTATTTTTTGCCAAATTTGGTCAATAACAGGGAGAAGAATTCGGTAAGGACACAAAAAATCCGGCTGGAGCGGAACCTTTTTCCGCCCGTCTCCGTCTAATCAACCGAGGTGATGAATATGAAGCGGGTTGTTTTGTGGTTTTTCGCTGCGGCACTGCTGTTGAGCTTGGTGTCCTGCCAGCATGAGATAGAGCTAGAACCTTCTCCCTACAGCGAAGGGGATTTCGATACCTCTGGCGAGGTAGCGCTGACCATTGAGTATCCGGTGTATGACGACAGTGTGACATCATACCGCTATTCTGTGACGAACAACACGGAGGAGACCGTGATCTTTGGACAGCAGTACAGCATCGAGATGCTTTCGGACGGGGAATGGAAAAGTTTGCCCATGCTGGAGGACGTGGGCTGGAACGATATTGGCTATGAGGCCGCCCCGGGGGAGACGGTCAGCAACTCCTTCAGTTTCTGGCCCTATGACTTCTCTGTGGTAGAAGGCACCTACCGCCTCATTAAGACTGTGACATTGGGGGATGGGGAGGCGCGGCTGCTCTGCCGGGAGTTTTCTGTTGGGACAAGCGATGCCTCCGGAGACGCGCCCTACGGATATACACCAATGGAGGATCTGCCGGAGGAGATTGACCTGGAGACCTTTGACTGTGATCTGGCTACCGATGCGGTGGGCAGCATCCTGGCCGGGAGCCAGGACCGCATCGCAGCATTTCTGGATAAGGTGGCGCTGGGGACACCGGCCATGCTGCGCCTGGTAAGCCTGACCCGGGAAGGGGACCCGATTCTTTACGATATCATCTATGAAAACGATAATTTCCTCTACCGGGTGGATCAGACCCGGGATCAGTATGCCGAGTCCGGAGAGACCGCCCAGGGGATCTATGAGCAGCGCTACAGCTATTTGGTCACAGACGGAACCTATCTCTATCTCAGTGACTATGCCTCGCTGGACTACCAGTATTTGGACGACCGGCATCTGGAGGCGGGCAGCACCGTGATCCTCTGCCTGGACAACTTCGAGGATGGAGGAAGCCTTGCCGACCAAGTGAAGGAGATGACACAGCAGCGCATTGCAGACAACCGCACCATGGCCCGCTACTGGTCTGAGGACGGCACCTACTGGGTGAACCTCACAGCGGAAAAGGACTCCTTCTCCGTCAGTACCAAGGGGTACGGCGTGGGGCGCACACTGCCGGCGCAGGCTGGGGAGGATGTGGAGATTTTCACTGCCCAGTGGATTTCGTCGGAGCGGGTGCAGCTGATGTTTACCACCCAGGAGGGGAGCCGGAACTGGCGGGCGGTTTACGATCTTTCGTCGGAGAGTGTGGTATTCATTGAGGAGCGCAGCTGAGGAAAGCAAACCCGGGAAAGGGGAGAAACCAGGCGGTTTCTCCCCTTTTTCTGCCGTCAGATATTGTAAAAATCCAACAACTATGATATACTACACAATTACTGAATTTCAGTCCGGAAGGAGCCGCACTATGTCGAAGGAAAAGGAAAAGCTGGAGCTTCGGGAGGAACAGGAGGATTCCGGCAACTCCCTGTTTGAGTGGACCCGCGCCCTGGTGGGGGCTGTGCTGGGAGTGGTGCTGTTTTTTGTCTTTGTAGCACAGATGATCACCGTCCAGGGACCCTCCATGCAGAACACCCTCTACGCAGGGGACAAGGTACTGGTGCTCAAGTCCGCCCTGTGTGAGATTGAGGCTGGGGACGTGGTGATGATCCATCAGTACAACGCCCAGCTCAATGAGACCATTATCAAACGGGTGATTGCCACCGGCGGGCAGACGGTGGACATCGACTTTGATACCGGAACGGTCTATGTGGACGGAGTGGCCCTGGAGGAGGACTACATCGCCGAGCGGACCTACAGCGCGGAGGGACTGGAGTTTCCGGTGACTCTGGAGGAGGGGGAACTCTTTGTCATGGGGGACAACCGCAACCACTCCACGGACAGCCGCAGCGACATGCTGGGGGTCATTGACGAGCGGTATGTGGTGGGCAAGGCGATTTTCCTGATCTTCCCCGGCAGAACCGCCCAGTATCTGGGGGAACTGCCCGGTACCGGAAAGCGGGACTTCAGCCGCATCGGTGTGATTCACTGACAGGGGGGTATTCATGAATATCCAGTGGTATCCCGGACATATGACAAAAACCCGGCGGATGATCGCCGAGCAGATGAAACATATGGATGCGGTGTGTGAGATTCTCGATGCCCGCATTCCTCTCTCCAGCCGCAACCCGGATGTGGAGGAGCTGACAGCGGGGAAGCCCCGGTTGATTGTTCTCAACCGCATTGACCAGGCGGATCCGGCGGGGACGGCACGTTGGCGGGCATATTTCCAGGGAAAGGGATATGCTGTCCTGGAGTGCAGCGCCAAGGCCGGTCAGGGTACGGTGAAGTTTGCCGCTGCCGTCCGGGAACTGCTTTCGGATAAAATTGCCGCCTATGCCGAGAAAGGGCAGGTGGGCCGGATGATGCGGGTGATGATCCTGGGGATCCCCAATGTGGGGAAGTCCACCTTCATCAACCAGGTGGCCCGCCGCAAGACGGCCAAGGCGGAGGACCGGCCCGGCGTGACCCGCTCCAAGCAGTGGGTGCCCATCGACGCGAGCCTGGAGCTGCTGGATACCCCGGGAATCCTTTGGCCCAAGTTCGAGGATCAGAGCGTTGGGCTGAATCTCGCCTACACCGGCGCGGTGAAGGATGAAATTATGGATTTGGAGACCCTGGCCTGCCATTTGATGGCCTATCTGGGAGAACAGTATCCGGAGGCTCTGGCAGCCTGCTACAAGCTCCCGGCCGTCCCTGAGCGGGAAAATGGGGAGGAGGACGTGGCCTGGGGCTACCGGCTTTTAGAGACTGCCGGGCGCAAGCGGGGCTTCCTCATCTCCGGCGGCGAGGTGGACACCGAGCGGATGGCCCGGATCCTGCTGGACGAGTTTCGCGGCGGAAAGCTGGGCCGCTTTACCCTGGAGCTGCCGGAGGACACCGGCCGGCGGGACGATCCGGCTGAATAGGAGATGGAGCAGACACAATAGGGAGAATGGCTGTGAAGTGCCCATTCTGCGGAGAAGAGATGGAGCGGGGCGTTTTGTGCACAGAAAATAGCCGGGGGCTCTACTTCCTGCCGCCGGATGTATTCCTTGGCTATTTTGATACGAAGAAAAGCTTGGAGAAAAAGGGCGGCATCGCCCTGGATGGGCCCTATTACAGCAGGTTCAACGATACGCAGCTTCCGGCAGTTGCCTGCCGCAAGTGCCGGAAGATCGTCCTGGATTACGGAACATAATATGATGAAAACGACCAGAAAACAGTATACTGTCTACCTGTGCTTTATGCTGCTGGCCTGCGGCGGCGCCCTGGTCTGGCAGCTGTTCCTGCCTTGGATGGGCGGTGCGTTCACCAGCTGGGGAACATCCTCCGGCTGGCAGCGGGAGATCGCCCTGTGGAATGTTGGGCTCATCGCGGCCATTCTCGCGGCGGTCCTGAAACAGAGCGAGGGAATGCTGCGTCTGATGACCTTCCAGTCTGCGGTGCTGTGCCTCTGCCTGGGGGGCAACCACCTGTTTGCCCTGGTGCAGGGTTTTTCATGGGAGTACGGGATTCATCTGCTGGGCGTCCTGGAGGTGCTGCTTCTGGGCGGCATCTGGGGCACAGTACTGTTGATTCGCGGCCGAGACAAACGGTAGAGGAGAGTATGCCCATGGACTTCTATACCTTTGAGCGGGAGGCGTTCTCGGCGGGCTATGGGCGCGTCTGCGGCGTGGACGAGGCCGGGGCCGGCCCCCTGGCCGGGCCGGTGTATGCTGCGGCGGTGATTTTGCCCCTGGACCTGGAGCTGCCCT
>CALXDF010000148.1 GCA_944386995.1 uncultured Oscillospiraceae bacterium | reverse complement strand
AGCTGGGCATCACCTACACCGTGTTCTCCAATGTCCAGCCCGACCCCACCCTGGCCAATGCCCAGGAGGGCGCCAAGGCCATGCGGGAATTCGGCCCGGACACCATCATCGCCCTGGGCGGCGGCAGTGCCATGGACGCCGGCAAGATCATGTGGGTGATGTATGAGCACCCGGAGGTGGATTTCCAGGATCTGGCCATGCGGTTCGTGGATATCCGCAAGCGCGTCTATACCTTCCCCAAGATGGGTGAAAAGGCGTACTTTGTGGCCATCCCCACCTCCTCCGGCACCGGCAGTGAGGTGACTCCCTTTGCCGTCATCACCGACCAGGAGAGCGGCGTCAAGTACCCCCTGGCGGACTACCAGCTGCTGCCCAACATGGCTATCGTGGACACGGACAACATGATGAGCCAGCCCAGGGGGCTTACCAGCGCCAGCGGCATCGATGTGCTGACCCACGCCCTGGAGGCCTACGCCTCCATCATGGCCACCGACTACACCGACGGTCTGGCCCTGAAGGCCATGAAGAACGTGTTTGACTACCTCCCTGCCGCCTACAACGACGGCACCGATGTCACCGCCCGCCAGAAGATGGCCGACGCTTCCTGCATGGCCGGTATGGCCTTTGCCAACGCCTTCCTGGGCGTCTGCCATTCCATGGCCCACAAGCTGGGTGCCTTCCATCACCTGCCCCACGGCATCGCCAACGCCCTGATGATCTCCCTGGTGGTAGAGTATAACAGCGCCGAGTGCCCGCCCAAGATGGGCACCTTCTCTCAATATCAGTATCCCCACACCATGGAGCGGTATGCCGAGTGTGCCCGGTTCTGCGGCATCAGCGCTAAAAGTGATGAGGAGGCCGTGAAAAAGCTGATCGAGAAGATCGAGGCACTGAAGGAGTCCGTAGGCATCAAAAAGACCATTCGGGACTATGGCGTGGACGAAAAGGTCTTCCTGGACAATCTGGATGCCATGGTAGAACAGGCCTTTGACGACCAGTGTACCGGCGCCAACCCCCGCTATCCTCTGATGAGCGAGATCAAGGAGATGTATCTGAAGGCCTATTACGGCAAATAATCCCAAAAGTAACGGAGGCCCCGGCTAAAAGCCGGGGCCTCCTTCTTTACAAAAACCGATTGGTGATGAGGCTATTCCTTTGGCTCCTCCTTGGGGCGGTGGGCACGGAGATGCTGCTGCATGGCCTCGTGCTCCCGGCCCAGCTCCTCGTACAACATCAGGGCTGTCCACTGACGATTGGTAGCCGTCAGCATAGCCTTGCGGTCAATCCGGATCTTCGCCCTGCGCAGGGCCATCAGAACATTGTCCATGCGGCTTCCATAGAACCCGGCGAACACCGCCATCGGTTCCGGAAAGGCCGGACCGGCATAGGACTCCGCCGCTCCTTTTTCGCCTCCCGCCAACGCTTCAAGGGTACAGGTATATTCCCCTTCTGGAATTGGGCGGATATATACCTTCAGCGGCAGCAACGCCCGCCGCATCTGGGGCAGAACCGCCTCCCCGCCAAACAGCAATATGGCTTCCCGCACAGCGGCTACCTCCTTTGATCTGTTTTTTTCAGTATACCATTTCCCCGGCAAAAATACAACCACCCGCCGGACGAGGACGCAAAAAGGCAAAAAAAGCCGCTGCCTCCTGGCAGCGGCCTTTCAGTGCTTAGTAGTAACGCTTATTGCGGTTCTTGCGGGCGGCCTCGCTCTTCTTGCGGCGCTTCACACTGGGACTCTCGTAGTGCTCGCGGCGGCGGACCTCTGCGATCACGCCAGCCTTCGCACAGCTGCGCTTAAACCGCTTCAGGGCGCTGTCCAGGGACTCGCCCTCCTTGACACGAATTTCCGACATCTATATTTCCCTCCCTCCGATGTATCCGGCTATATCCAGGATACTTTAAGGGCCAATATCATGGCTTTACCTGTAATAGTATACAGAATAGCCTTCCGGTTGTCAAGGGAATTATGCAAATTTTGTGGGAAAATCGCCGGCAACAGCGTCCCTCTCCATCGTTTCTTCCGCTTTACGGCCAAACCGGCCTGCTTGTCTGGCGCATGGAGGTCCCGCGCAGACACCTCCCGGGCAGTGAATTGGACTGGGGCGGACCGCTTCCGCCCCAGTCCACAGTCCGTTCCGCGAACACCCGCCCGGCGGACGCCCGGCGAGCCGCTCTGTAAGCCTTACTTTTTCGGCTTTACGATCAGGTTGACCAGCTTGTTTGGCACATGGATGACTTTGACGACCTCCATGCCCTCCAGGAACTTGGCCACCTTTTCATTCGCCTTGGCCGCAGCCACCACAGTCTCCTGGCCGCTGTCCAGCGCCACCTGGATGGTGCCCCGGAGCTTGCCCTGAACCTGGACGGCCATCTCCACGGTGGCAGCAATGGTTTTGCTCTCATCGTAGGCAGGCCAGGACTGCTGGCTCACCTGCCCGTCAAAACCCATCTGCTCCCACATCTCTTCACAGATATGGGGGGCAAAGGGGCTGAGCATCAGCAGCAGTGCCCGCATATCGCCGCGGCTGGCGCCGTTGGCGTAGAAGTCGTTCACCAGGGCCATGAGGGCGGCAATGGCCGTATTGAACTTCATGGTTTCAATGTCCTCATTGACCTTCTTGATGGCCTTGTGCACCGCCGCTTCATTTGCAGCGGAGTACTCCTCTCCGGTGTGCTCCATCTCGCTCAGGTTCCATACCCGGTCCAGGAACCGCTTGCAGCCCTTGACTGCGTTGGCGCTCCAGGCTGCGGCCTTTTCAAAGTCGCCGATGAACATGATATAGGTGCGCATGGTATCCGCACCATACTGCTCGATGATATCGTTGGGGTTAATCACATTGCCCCGGCTCTTGGACATCTTTTCGCCGCCCTCGCCCAGGATCATACCGTGGCTGGTGCGCTTTTGGTAGGGTTCCTTGGTGGGTACCACGCCGATGTCGTAGAGGAATTTGTGCCAGAAACGGCTGTAGAGCAAATGCAGCGTGGTATGCTCCATGCCGCCATTGTACCAGTCCACCGGAGACCAGTAGTTCAGCGCCTCCCTGCTGGCCAGTTCCTTGTCGTTGTGGGGATCCATATACCGGAGGAAATACCAGCTGGAGCCGGCCCACTGGGGCATCGTATCGGTCTCCCGCTTGGCCGGTCCGCCGCAGCAGGGGCAGGTGGTATTTACCCAGTCGGTCATCTTGGAGAGGGGGCTCTCCCCGTCATCCGTAAGCTCATAGCTGTCCACCTCGGGCAGCAGCAGAGGCAGCTGGTCCTCCGGCAGGGGCTGCCAGCCGCATTTCTCGCAGTAGACCATAGGGATGGGCTCACCCCAGTAGCGCTGGCGGGAGAATACCCAGTCCCGGAGCTTGTAGTTCACCTTTGCGTGGCCGATCCCCTTCTCCTCCAGCCATTTGGTAATGGCAGGGATCGCATCCTTGACGGTCATACCGTTCAGAAAATCGGAGTTGACCATGATGCCGGTATCATCCTTGAGGGTAAAAGCCTCCTTCTCCACGTCGCCGCCCTTGACCACTTCGATGATCTCACAGCCAAACTTCTTGGCAAACTCCCAGTCTCGGTCGTCGTGGGCGGGTACGGCCATGATAGCGCCGGTACCATAGGTGGCCAGCACATAGTCGGAGATGAAAATGGGGATCTCCTTGCCGTTCACCGGGTTGACACCCCTCACGCCGGCAAGGCACACGCCGGTCTTCTCCTTATTGAGCTCCGTACGCTCCAGGTCGCTCTTGGAGGCAGCGGCACGCTGATAGGCAGCCACCTCATCGGCGTTCTGAATGATACCGCTCTCCAGCCACTTGCGTACAAGGTCGTGCTCCGGAGAGAGAACCATATAGGTAGCCCCGAACAGGGTGTCCGGTCGGGTGGTGTAAACCACAATGTCGTCGCCGGTGGTGGCCTGGAAGGTTACCTCGGCACCGGTGGAGCGGCCGATCCAGTTTTTCTGCTGGATCTTGACCCGCTCAATAAAGTCCAGATCATCCAGATCGTCGATCAGCCGCTGGGCATACTTGGTGATGCGGAGCATCCACTGGCTCTTTTCCTTGCGGATGACCGGGCTGCCGCAGCGCTCACAGACGCCCTCCACCACCTCCTCATTGGCCAGGACACACTTGCAGGAGGTGCACCAGTTCACCGGCATGGAGGTCTTATAGGCCAAACCGTGCTTAAACATCTGCAAAAAGATCCATTGGGTCCACTTGTAATATTTGGGGTCGGTGGTATCCACGACACGGTCCCAGTCAAAGGAATAGCCCAGCATATGAAGCTGTTTGGTAAAATTGGCAATGTTATCATGGGTCACCTTGGCCGGGTGGATGTGGTTTTTAATGGCATAGTTCTCCGTTGGCAGGCCAAAGGCGTCAAACCCGATGGGAAACAGGACATTGTACCCGTCCATCCGCTTTTTCCGGGCCACCACGTCCATGGCGGTATAGGGCCGGGCGTGGCCCACATGGAGCCCCTGGCCGGAGGGGTAGGGGAACTCTACCAA
Organism: uncultured Oscillospiraceae bacterium; assembly: GCA_944386995.1. Taxonomy (GTDB): domain Bacteria; phylum Bacillota; class Clostridia; order Oscillospirales; family Oscillospiraceae; genus CAJFPI01. The sequence continues at coordinate 1,159 of CALXDF010000148.1, read as the reverse complement.
GCCGTAAAACTTGGGCTTGTCGGTTTCCCCGGTCTTGGCGGCGAAGGTCTTCTCCTCCATCCACCGCTTCTGCCACTTCTTCTCAATGGCGGTAAAATCGTATTTCATCTCCGTCACACTTCCTATATCATTGGGATAAAACCTGCTGAAGAGTAAGAAAGCAAATTCTTAGTTATTATACATGCCATATTCCTGTTTTGCAAGGGGGCACAGCCAAATCTGTGCGCCGTCATAAAAAACAGGGCGGCTTTTTGCCGCCCTGCCCCGCAGGATGGAAAAAATCCTGCGGAAAATACTGTAGCGAATCCGGTGGGCAGCGCTCATCCGCTCCCGGTTTCTGTTCCGCAACGCGCCTGCAAGCGCCCATCGGCATGGAGGCAGCTGCCTTATTCAGCCGTCAGAAATTCACTTACATCCACCGGTGTCCCATCCTGCCACAGCCGCTCCAGAGAGTAGAACTCCCGGGCTTCGTTGCTGAACACATGGACCACCACGCTGCCGAAGTCCAGCAGCACCCATGTGCCGCCCCGATACCCCTCCCGGTGGAGCGTGGGCTCGCCGCCCTCATTCACAGCCTTTTCCACCGCGTCGCACAGAGCGTTGATCTGGGTGTTGCTTGTGCCTGAGCAGATGGCGAAGTAATCCGCCAGACTGGTTAAATTTTCCACATCAATCACTTTAATATCCTGCCCCTTCTTGCTGTCCAGGGCCTTTGCTGCCGTAATGGCAATCTCCTTTGGGGTCATTCGATTCTCCTTTCCAAATCACGCCGTCCTCAAGCCGCGTTCTGCTCCTCCCGCTGGTCAGCCCAGGGGTCGGGATTATAGTTGGGGTCCTGCCAGGGGTCATAGTCGGGATCGCTGGCGTCCGCAGGATCTTCTGTATTTCCGGCCTCTCCGTCTTCTGTTGTTCCCGGGTCCTCCGGCTCCGGATCGGTTCCCGTACCCGGGTCAGTTGCGGAGCCTGGGTCTGTGGTCTCCGTTCCGCCGGGGTTTTCCGGATCCGTTGTAGTGCCAGGATCCTCGGGGTTCGTTGTGCTGCCGGGATCGCTGGGATTCGTCGTGCTCTCACCGGAGCTGTCCGGATTCTCCGTTGTCTCGTCTTCCGAATCCTCCACATAAACGACACGACCATTGACGATCTCCGCCAAGCCGCTGTT
>CALXDF010000147.1 GCA_944386995.1 uncultured Oscillospiraceae bacterium | reverse complement strand
ACACGGTGTACGGAGCTAAAAAGCCTTGGCCCGGCCTGGCCGGACAGTGCCTTCACGCCCGGAAGCTGCGGTTCGTCCACCCCTCCACCGGACAGCCGGTGGAACTGGAGTGTCCGCTGCCGGACTGGTTCCAGCGGGTGCTGGAGCAAATTGGTCGATAGGAGGCCGGACATGAAAAAGGTCGTAACAGCGGCGGCGGTCCTGTCTGCTGTTGGTACAGCTGTCTGCCTCTGCCTGTATAAAGGCTCGGGAAGCGGGACCATGTTTGCGGCCGCGATCACATTTGGGACGACGGCATATCACCTTTTGATGCGTCTGTGCGTCGGCTTTGCGTTTGATAAGTGGATGAAAAACAGAGCGGACCCCGCAAAGCGGTGGTATCAAATCAGAGCCTGGGAGAGACGGCTATATGAAAGAATCCATGTAAAGCGATGGAAAGGCGCGATGCCGACCTATGATTCCACTTTGTTTGATCACACGAAAAAGCGATGGGAGGAGATCGCGCAGGCCTCCTGCCAGGCAGAGTTGGTGCATGAGACGATCATCCTGCTGAGTTTTGTCCCGATGTTTTTTGCGAGATGGTTTGGCGCGCTCCCGACATTTGCGGTCACCTCTGTGTTTGCAGCTCTATTTGATTTGACCTTTGTGGTCATACAGCGGTATAACCGGCCGAGAACAATGCGGCTGATTGAACGGCGCGTTCCTGCTTATCGGGGTGACGGGCGGTCAAGGGGAGCGGAGCATACGCACCGCCGTTGACTGCCCGCTGTTTTTTGGGGAAAGCCGCCGATCACAGGGCGGACAACAGAGTGAGCGTCCACCCCGTGCGGCCATTCAATCCGTAGAGGAGGTTGCCGGAAAGGGCAGTCATCTCCGGAGGATGTTTTCCGAGATCTCGCACAGGGCCTGGGCGGCCTCCATGTCGAAGCGGCGGCTGCGGGCCAGGTCGGACAGGGAGATCATGCCCACCACTTTTCCGCCCTCCACCACCGGCAGCCGCCGCACCTGTTGGGCAGACATGATGCGGGTTGCCTCACGACAATCGTCCCCAGGAGCGACGGTGGCGCACTCCCGGGTCATGATATCCCGCACCAGAGTTTGGGCGGGATCCTCCTCCGCCGCAATACACCGCAGTACGATGTCCCGGTCGGTACCCATTCCCCGCAGACGGCCGTCGCTGGCGCACACGGGCAGTGCCCCTATGTTGTGCCGGCTGATCAGCCGGGCGGCCAGGGCCGCTGAGGAAGTGGGCTCAATGGTGACCACGCTGGGGTTCATCAGTTCGCTTACCTGCATGAAAATAACCGCCTTTCCGGTAAAATTTAGTCTGCAGTCAGTCTGCCCCATAGAGCAGCCTTTTATTCTGTGGGACCGGCCAGTGGACGAAAGAGGCTGTTTGTGCTATACTGGCCACACAGACAACTGTAATACCGGAGGAGACACGATGTATCAGCAGATCGCGCTGCCCAACGGAGTCCGCGTCCTGACCCAGGAGGTGCCGGGGGCCCGGTCGGCGGCTCTGGGCTTTTTCGTGGGGGCGGGCTCCCGCCATGAAAAACCGGCGGACAACGGAGCCGCCCACTTCATCGAGCATATGCTGTTCAAGGGGACCGGGCGGCGCTCCGCCGCTCAGCTGGCCCGAGATATGGACGCCATCGGCGGCCAGTTCAACGCCTACACCACCAAGGAACACACCTGCTTTTACGGCCGGACACTGGACCGGCACCTGGATCTGGGATTGGACATCCTGGAGGACATGGTGTTCCACTCCCGCTTTGACCAGGAGGATGTGGAGCTGGAGCGGGGCGTTATCCTGGAAGAGATCGGTATGTACGAGGATGCGCCGGAGGACCTGGTGTCCGAACGGCTGGCTGCAGCGGTCTACAAGGGGACGGCTTTGGCCCGGCCCATCCTGGGCCGGGAGGCCACTCTGGCCGCCATGACGGGGGAGTCCCTGCGCCAGTGGCAGAGAGAACACTATCGCCCCGGTGCTATTGTGGCCGCCCTGGCGGGCAGCTTTACTCAGGCGCAGGTGGACAAGCTGAGGGACTGCCTGACCGGGCTGGAGCCGGGGCCTGTCCCAAAGATCGAGACGGCGGTCTATGCCCCTGCCGTTACCGCCCGGAGGAAGGCCACCGAGCAGAACCACTTGATCCTGGCTTTTCCCGCTTTCTCTTATCTGGATGACCGGCGGGCCCAGCTGATGCTGTTCAACGCCCTGCTGGGGGGCGGATGCTCCTCCCGCCTGTTTCAGGAGGTGCGGGAGAAGCGGGGGCTGTGCTATTCGGTGTACTCCTATGTGGCCGACCACGAGGACACCGGGCTGCTGGGCATCTACACCGCCGTCAGCCGGGAGCAGGAGGGCGAGGCCCTGGACACCATCCGGGAGGTGGTGTGCCGGCTGGCCGACGAGGGACCCGCTCAGGAGGAGCTGGACCGGGTGCGGGAGCAGGCCAAGGCCAACCTGCTGATGGGGGCTGAGTCGGTCCAGTCACGCATGAGCCAGCTGGGAGCCAGCGCCCTGCTCTACGGCCGGGTGCGGGAGGAAGCGGAGATCCTGGAATTGTATGACGCCGTCACCCGGGAGGAGCTGCGGGAACTGGCCGGGACCCTGTTCCGGATGGAGCGGGCCTCCTTGTCCGCTGTGGGCCGGGTGAGGACGGTCCAGGATTATGCCCACTGGCTGGGGCGATAGGATAAGAGAGAAAAGACAGCCGGCCTGCCGCCGGCTGTGGGAGGCGGGGAAATGGCGCTGCATGTGATCTGGCCCGCTCCGGATCAGGCCGGGGCGGACAGCCGACTGGCAGAAATACTGAACGGCACCCTGGAAGGGCGGGAGATAGTTCTGCACCGCCGGGCGGAGGAACTGAACGGCCTGAGAGGAGAGCGGCTGCTGTTTGCCCTGCCCCTGGGAGAGACGGGCACCAATCTGGAGGGAGTGCGCATCCTGGCCCGGCTGCGCCGGGAGCCAGACCTGCTGGCGGGCTGCACCGCCGGGCTGGTGGTGGACGGGGCCTCCCCCCTCTACACCAAGTCGGCGGCCGCCGAGCTGACCCTGGCGGCCAATCTGGCAGGGTGCGCATTTCTGGGCCGCCCTTTGGTGGAGGGGGCGGGGAATCTGGCCAATTTCCGCGTCCAGGCCGCCAATCTGGGCACCGATCTGATGGGGGCCTACCGGGCTGCGGCCCGGGAATTGGCAGCAAGGCTGGAGGGGGAGCGCAGCCTGGAGCGAGAAACACCGGAACTGCTGGTCCTCCATGCCTCCAGCCACCATACCTCCAACACCGTGGCTCTGTGGGAGCAGACGCGGGAGCGGCTGGGGCAGGACTTTATCTGCACCGAGATCGGCCTGCGCAACGGCACGCTGTACGACTGCTCCGGCTGCCCCTATACCATGTGTCTCCACTTTGGTGAGCGGGGGGGCTGCTTCTACGGCGGGCTGATGCAGGAGGAGGTTTATCCGGCGGTGCGCCGGTGCGACGGACTGGTGATGCTGTGCCCCAACTACAACGACGCCCTGTCAGCCAACCTCACCGCCTGCATCAACCGGCTCACCGCCCTGTTCCGGCAGACCCGGTTTTATGACAAGGCCCTGTTTGCGGTGGTGGTGTCCGGGTATTCCGGGGGGGACATTGTGGCGCGGCAGCTGATCTCGGCGCTGAATATGAACAAGTCCTTCTATCTGCCCGGGCGCTTTGCCCTGATGGAGACGGCCAACGACCCGGGGGGGGCCCTGAAGCTGCCTGGAATCCAGGAGCGGCTGGACGCCTTTGCCCAAAATATCAGAGACACGCTTTTTGCGCGATGATAACAGGAAAGCCCGCCCATGGCTGTGGGCGGGCTTAAGCTTTGCCTGGGTCACTGCTCCGGCAGATAGTCCAGGGGACTGACCAGCTGGCCGTTCAGCATGGCCTCCACATGGAGGTGGGAGGCCATGCCGCTCTCCGCGATGGCGGTGTTCCCAACTGTGCCGATGACATCTCCTGTGTCCACTGCCTGTCCGGCCTCCACGTCGACGGACTCAGACAGGCCGCAGTAGGTGGTGACCAAGCCGTTGCCGTGGTCCAGGACCACGGTGGTCCCCATCAGGCCGTCGGTATAAACTTGGGTGACAGTGCCGGCGCACATGGCCAGCACCTGAGTGCCCTGCTCGGCGGCGATGTCAAAGCCGGCATGGGTGCGCCAGTCCCCCAGCGTGGGGTCGGGAGAGAGGACGTCCAGGCTGAAGTCCCGCAGGATCTCGCCCTGGGCCGGCCAGGTGTAGGACGCCTCCTCCGGAGCGGGAGGAGCGGCTGTGGAAGTCTCCTCTTCGGTCTGCTTGACCGGCTCGGGATCATCCGGCTGTTCCACCTCCTGGGGCGCGGTGGTGTCCTGGATTGGGGAGTCCGGTTGTTCCAGCTCCTCGGGGAGCAGAGTACCGGCGGGGTCGGGGCCGTTGGCCTCGGAGTCGGGGAGGACCACTGAGGCGTCTCCCCCCGCCTGCTGACTGTTTTCCGGCTGACCGGTCATGGTGGTAATGAGATAATAGCCCGAAATTCCAATGGTGGCGACGCACAGGAACAGGACTATGTAGAAGCCCTTTCCCAGCA
>CALXDF010000146.1 GCA_944386995.1 uncultured Oscillospiraceae bacterium | reverse complement strand
TGGCCGGGCCGGTGTATGCTGCGGCGGTGATTTTGCCCCTGGACCTGGAGCTGCCCTACTTGAATGATTCCAAACAGGTGACCCCCAGGCGCCGGGACGCGCTGTTTGACGCCATCCGGGAGCAGGCGGTGGCCTGGACGGTGGCGTCGGTATCGGAGCGGGAGATCGACGAGCTGGATATCCTCAACGCCCGGATCCTGGCCATGGACCGGGCTATCAAGGGGCTTTCTGTCCAGCCGGACCTGTGCCTCATCGACGGCAACCGGGACCACGGCAGCCGCTGCGCCATTGCGGCGCCCCACCGCCTGATCGTGAAGGGGGACAGCCGCAGCGCCAGCATCGCCGCCGCCTCCATCCTGGCCAAGGTCAGCCGGGACCGCTACATGGAGGAGCTGGACCGGCAGTACCCCCAGTACGGCTTTGCCCAGCACAAGGGGTATGGCACCAGATTCCACTACCAGATGCTGGATACCTACGGGCCCAGTCCGGCCCACCGGAGGAGCTTCCTTAAAAAGTGGGAGGCGAGGCGGAGATGAGCCGCAGCGGCGACACGGGCCTTCTCGGAGAACAGCTGGCAGCGGCCTATCTGGAGCGGCGGGGGATGCGCCTGGCGGAGCGCCGGTACCGCTGCCGTTTTGGGGAGATCGACCTGGTCGCCTGGGACGGGGATACCCTCTGCTTTGTGGAGGTCAAGACCCGCACCAGCTGTACCGTGGGCCTTCCCCGGGAATATGTCACGGCAAAAAAACAGGAGAAGCTCCGCTCCGCGGCGCTGCTGTATCTCTCGGAGCGGGGGCTGGACTGCCCGGCCAGGTTCGATGTGGCGGAGGTCTATTTGAAAGCCGGGCGGAGGGCCCGCATAGACTATATCAAAAACGCTTTTTGAGGTGATTTTGTGCAGCATATACCTTATTTCGACGCCCACTGCGACACCCTCAGCCGCTGCATCGAACAGGGCTGGGACCTGTGGGAGAATCCCGGACAGCTGGATTTGAAGCGCCTGTCCGCCTATGACCCTGTGGGGCAGGTGTTTGCCATTTTCCTGGACAGTGAAAAGGTTCCGCCCCAGGCGCGGTGGGACCAGGTGAAGGCCCAGGCGGACCTGTTCCAGGCCGCCCGGGCGGCCCATCCGGACATCATGGGGCGCTGCGCTTTGTCCCTGGAGGGGGCGGAGCTGGTGAACTGCGACGCAGCGCGCCTGGAGGAGCTGAAGGGCTGGGGCCTCAGGTGGGTGAACCTGACCTGGAACCACCCCAACGCCCTCAGCGGCTCCTGCGCCACCGGGGAGGGCCTGACGGACGCGGGCCGGGCCTTTGTGCGCTCCTGCTGGGAGCTGGGACTCGCCGTGGACGTATCCCACCTCAGCGACCGGGGCTTCTGGGATTTGATGGAGATCCTGGACGGCCCCATCCTGGCCAGCCACTCCGACAGCCGCGCCCTGTGTCCCCACCGGCGGAACTTGACCGATGACATGGCCCGGGCTCTGATCGAGGCGAACGGCTACATCGGCATCAACTTTTATACGGAATTCCTGGGGGAGAACGCCGCGGCGGAGACCGCGGCGGACCACCTGGAGCACTTCCTCTCCCTGGGCGGGGAGGACTGCGTGGGCCTGGGCTCCGACTTCGACGGGGCGGATGTGCCCGCCGACCTCTCCGGCGCGGAGGATGTGCCAAACCTGTGGGCGGCCCTGGAGCGCCGGGGGTATGGCAGGGAGCTGCTGCGCCAAATCTTTTACGGCAATCTGGCCCGGTTCATAGAGAGCCCGGAAAAGCAAACCGAGGATACGAAGCGAGGTGAGGGCCGGTGCGCGAGATGATCCGCAAGCTGCTTGCCGTGCTGGCGGCGCTGCTGGCGCTGTGGCTGTTGATCCTCTGGGGCCAGCCCCTGCCGCCCAGCGGCGCAGACATCAGCGTAGCGCCGCCGGTGACATTTCCCCAGCAGGAGGGCTCGGCGCTCACCCTGATGGAGACGGCAGAGGTTCTGCCCTCTCCGTGGGATGGTCTGGAGGGACTGCTGGTGCGGGGGATCGCCTTGGAGGATCTCCACGGCGCCCTGGAGCCGGGGACAGAGGTCTATGCGCTGCTTTCCGCGGAGAGGGGCATCCTGGATTCCGCAGCTGCGCTGGAAATGCTCCGGGCAGATCTTGTGCCGGGCAGCCGGTTCTTCCTCTATGACGAATTTTGGCAGCCAGGCGCGGCCTATGATCCCGAGGGGGATCTGCTGGCCCCGGATACCCCGGTGTTGGATGCCGATGTGGGAGACGAGGCATGGCTCCCTCTGACAGAGCGGGACGGAGAGACAAGGATCGGCCTTGCAGGCCTGGCGGAAATCCTCGGTGAGGAGGACAGCCCCTTCACCGAGCCGGGATTCGGGGAGGACGCTGCCGGAATGGAGGCCATCCGCTCCCTGCTTCTGGAGCGGTCCGACCCGGACTATACGGAGCGGATGCTGGCGGAGATCGACGCCTATACCCATGCAGTGGAGGAGCATTATGCCCAGACTGTCTTCCGCCGGCGGCTCTTGACTGCCCTTGCTATAATAGGAATCGGACTCCTGCTGCTGCTCCGGTATGCGCTGAAAGAGCGGCCGGAAGAAAGCAATGACGAGTAAAAACCGCGGCGGATGGCCGCGTTGGCTGGAACCAATCACAATCCTACGGGAGGACATACCAATGAAGTATCTGAGTACCCGCGACAAATCCCTGCGCCTGACCGCGGCGGAGGCCATCAAGATGGGGCTGAGCCGGGACGGGGGCCTCTTCACTCCGGTGGAATTTCCAACACTCTCCGAGCAGGAGATCCAGATGCTGTGCCAAAAGACCTACCAGCAGCGGGCGGCCTATGTGATGGGGAAGTTCCTGGACGATTTCTCCGATGAGGAGCTGTCCGCCTTTTCCGACGCCGCCTACAGCGCCGACAAGTTCGACACCCCCGACGTGGCGCCGGTGCGGCAGGTGGGGGGACAGACCTGGTGCCTGGAGCTGTGGCACGGGCCCACCAGCGCCTTCAAGGACATGGCGCTGCAGATGCTGCCCCAGCTGCTCTCCGCCAGCCTGCGGAAGACCGGGGAGGACAAGACCGCCTGCATCCTGGTGGCCACCTCCGGCGACACGGGCAAGGCCGCCATGGAGGGCTTTGCCGACGTGCCCCAGACCAAGATCATGGTGTTTTATCCCAGGGACGGGGTCAGCGAGATCCAGAAGCTCCAGATGGTGACCCAGCGGGGCGACAACGTGGGGGTCTGTGCCGTGGTGGGCAACTTCGACGACGCCCAGAACGGCGTCAAGCGCATCTTCTCCGATACCGCCATCCGGGAGGAGCTGGCGGGCCGGGGGTACTTCCTGTCCTCCGCCAACTCCATCAACTGGGGCCGGATCCTGCCCCAGGTGGTGTACTACGTCTCCGCCTACTGTGATCTGATGAACGCCGGGGCCATCGTCTATGGCGACAGGGTGAACTACTGTGTCCCCACCGGGAACTTCGGCAACATCCTGGCCTGCTACTATGCCAAGAAGATGGGAACCCCCGTAGGCAAGCTCATCTGCGCCAGCAACCGCAACGACGTGCTGACGGATTTCATCCGTACCGGCGTGTATGACCGCAACCGCCCCTTCCACACCACCATGTCCCCCTCCATGGACATCCTCATCTCCTCCAACCTGGAGCGGCTGCTCTTTGATCTCTCCGGCGGGAACGACGCCCTGGTGCGCGGCTACATGGAGCAGCTCTCCCGGACCGGCCGCTATGAGATCGGCGCCGGGATGAAAGCCAAGCTCCAGGATCTCTTCTACGGCGGCTTCTGCGGCGAGGCGGGTACCACCGACACCATTGCCGCCCTCTACGCCGACCACTACCTCATCGACACCCACACCGCCGTGGCTGCCAATGTCCTCCAGCAGTACCGCGTTGAGACCGGGGACGAGGGCGTGGCCGTGTTCGCCTCCACCGCCTCCCCCTACAAGTTCTGCGACAGCGTGCTGGAGGCCAGCGGGGAGGCCCCCGTCAGCGACAGCGTGGAGCACATCGCCCAACTGGAGGCGGTCAGCGGCGTGAAGGCCCCCCGGCGCCTGGCGGAGCTGAAGGGCAAGCAGCCCCGGTTTGACGGCGTGACGGAAAAGGAGAAGATGGAGGACATTGTCCTGAACTTCCTGCGCTGAAACACTGCAAACAGTGAGAGGAGGGATTGCAGTGGAACAGAAGCGGTTAAAGCGGTTCTGGGTACGGACCAGACTGGTGCTGCTGGCTGCAGCAGTATTCCTGTGGAGTTTGGCCAGGCTATTG
>CALXDF010000145.1 GCA_944386995.1 uncultured Oscillospiraceae bacterium | reverse complement strand
GCTGTATACCACAGCAGGCCAGGATACCACATACCTGGCGTTCCTGGATGCCCAGGGATATTCCCAGACCTGCGGCATTGTGGCGCCCCCTTTAGACGATGGCGCACTGGTCTACCAGGGGGATGGGACGGTGGCCTTCCAGATCCAGGGTTCGGATGGCGCCCCTATCGACTACCAGGTTTCCTTCTCTGCGGATGGCACGGATGCCAACTTTGTGATCGTCAGCGATGACGGGGCTTCCTGACGTTGCAAAACCCCCGGTTCCGTGCTATACTGCTCTCCGGCGGCCTGCCGGCCCCGACTGTATCCATCAGAAGAAAGCAGGGAGCGATCCATGTTTACCGGCTATTGCAATCAGACCATTGATTTTCTCTGGGGCATCCGCTTCAACAACGAGCGTCCCTGGTTCGAGGCCCACAAGGGCGAATATCTGCAATACGTCCTCCAGCCCACCCGGGAACTGGGGGAGGAGCTGTACGACTACATGGCCGGGAAATACCCGGAGCTGTGGCTGAACCTCCACGTCTCCCGCATCTACCGGGACGCCCGACGGCTCTTCGGCCGGGGACCCTACAAGGACCACCTGTGGCTCTCCCTGCGCCACGAGAACGACCAGTGGCCCTGCCGCCCGGAGTTTTACTTTGAAATCAACCCCGAGGGATACTCCTATGGCATGGGGTTCTGGAATGCCACGCCCCAGGCGATGGAGCGCTTCCGCCGGGGGCTGGCGGAGGATCCCGCCCCCTTCGGGAAGCTGGTGCGCCGGTTCAACGCCCGCGGCGAGTTCACCCTCCACGGGGAAACCTATAAGCGGCCCAAGCCGGCGCCCAGCCCTTTGCTGGAGCCATGGTTCTCCCGGAAGCACATTGTGCTGGGCCGTGATGCCTCCTATGACGGCAGCGTATTCTCTCACCAGATCGCGGATACGCTGAAACGGGGTTACGACTTCCTGGCGCCCTTTTACCGCTACTTTGCCGCCCTGTGTCCGGAGGAAACGCCATAAGTTTACAAATCTGTGATATTTCCCCCCGCCGCATCGGGTAAAATGAAATGAACCTGAAAAATGCTCTGTCCTGTAAGGAGGGACATTCCTTTGAACAAACTTTACGACGCTATCAACCGGTTCTGTGCCCGGCATCCCTACTGGGGGATCCCCTATCTGATGCGCTACATCGTCATCGGCACAGTGGCCATGTACGTTCTGTGCCTGCTGACCCAAAACCAGGCCTTCCTCTCCCTGTCTCTGGTCCCCGGTGCTGTCCTCCAAGGCGAGGTCTGGCGTCTGGTGACGTTTATCTTCCTGCCCTTGAGCACCAGTCCGCTTTCCCTGCTGATCTCCCTGTACTTTTACTACTGGATGGGAAACATGCTGGAAAACTATTGGGGCACACCCAAGTTCACCATCTACTACATCAGCGGCATCGTCCTCACCATTCTGGCCGCCTTCATTGCCTACTTTGCCGGCGGATTTGTGATGATGTACGGCGTCCACTATGTAAACATGGCCATGTTCTTCGCCTATGCGGCCCTGAATCCCAACGCCATGGTGCTGCTGTTCTTCTTCATCCCCATCAAAATCAAGTGGCTGGCCTGGGTGGACCTGGCCTATTTCGCCTACGGCATCATTACCAGCATTGCCGCCGGAAACTGGGGCGGTGCGGCGGCGCCGGTGGTTGCCATGCTGAACTTCGTGGTGTTCTTCTACCCCTACTTCAGCCAGAAGGCCCGCGTTCAGCGCGCCGGACGCAGCAAGCAGGCCACCCGGTTCCGCCAGACGGTGAAGGCCAGCCAGCAGGCCAAGCCCTACAACCATAAATGCGCCGTCTGCGGCAAAACCGACACGGACTACCCTAACATGCAGTTCCGGTACTGCTCCCGCTGTGCCGGGTACCACTGTTTCTGCGAGGAACATATCTTCAATCACGTCCACTTCACCGAGGACGACGAGAAGCAATAACCCCCGCCCCCGGAGACCTTTCCGGGGGCGGTTTTTGCCCATATGCGGCGAGAAACTTTCCGTCCCCCCTTGCAATCCGGAAGCGGATGTGGTATAAAATAGTCTTAGCGAAACGCGTTGAACGGGAAAATAGGGAGCTTGCTTGTCCAAGAGAGGGTGGGTCACCGGCTGAAAGCCCGCCTGGGAAGTGTCCCTTGTTCGCCCGGGAGCAGCCCTGGAGACAGGGACGGCAAGCGCCCCGTTACCGGCGCGAAAGTGCGCACAATGTGCGAATGCGGGTGGTACCGCGGAAGGAAGTTGGCCTTTCGTCCCAGGAAGTGGGACGAAGGGCTTTTATTCTTATTTGGAAAGGATATTCTCATGAAGCACAGCAATCGCTGGAAGGAGCTGCGCCGCCGTGTCTCCTCCCTCCGCCTTCCCAAACTCCGTTGGTCCAATTTCCTTGCACTCACCATCGCAGGGATCGTCAACGGTTTTGGCGTTACTATTTTCCTCTATCCCGTCCATCTCTACGACAGCGGAATCTCCGGCACCTCTATGCTGCTGACCCAGCTGACGGCAGAGCATCTGCCCCTCTCGTTCTTCCTGCTGGTCCTCAATCTGCCCCTGTTCCTCTTTGGCCTGAAAAGGCAGGGCGGGGCATTCACCATTTACTCGATTTATGCTGTTGGGATCTACTCCCTGTCGGCATGGCTGATTACCGACGTACTGCCGGTGGATGTGTCCATGGCCTCGCCTCTGGCGGGGACCGACCTGTTGCTGTGCGCGCTGTTTGGCGGGCTGATTTCCGGCATAGGCAGCGGCCTCACCATCCGCTACGGCGGAGCTATGGACGGCATAGACGTCATGGCGGTCATCTTTGCCAAGCGTCTGGGTCTTAGTGTCGGCACCTTCGTCATGATTTATAATGTGATTCTCTATGTTGTCTGCGGCTTTGTGCTGGAAAGCTGGATCCTGCCCTTATATTCCATTGTCACATACGCTGCTGCGCTGAAAACAATCGACTTTGTCGTAGAAGGCGTGGATCGGTCTAAAGCCGCCACGATCATCACCGCCAAGCCCGATGAGATCTGCAGCGCTCTGTCTGCCCGCTTCGGCAGCGGTGTCACCCGCATTGCAGCCCAAGGTGGTTTTTCCAATACAGACCTGGCCATGATCTACTTTGTGGTCAACCGTTTCCAGATCATCCAGGTGCGGGACATTGTCCATCGTCTGGACCCGGCAGCCTATATCTCCATTACGGAAGTAGCTGATGTGTTCAAGCGGGATCTGTAACGCCTGCTGTGCGCTGCAGCATCTCTTATGCAAGTAATACAAGAACCCATTTGAAAGGAAGTACACATAGATGAAAGAGCAGTTAGCAAAAATCCGCGCGGAAGCCCTGGCCGCTATGGAGGCCGCACAGGACTCCGCAGCCCTGGACGCCCTCCGGGTCCAGTACCTGGGCAAAAAGGGCGAGCTCACCGCAGTTCTTAAAATGATGGGCAAGCTCTCCCCCGAGGAGCGCCCGGCGATGGGGCAGCTGGCAAATGAGGTGCGCGCCGCCCTGGAGAACGCTCTGGAGGAACAGGGGAAGAAGCTGGAGGCCCAAGCACTGGACAGCCGGCTCAAGGCAGAAGCGCTGGACATCACCATTCCCGGCAAGACTCCCCGCCTGGGTCACCGTCACCCCATGTATATTGCCCTGGATGAGATCAAGGAGATCTTCATCGGTATGGGCTTCGACGTACTGGACGGGCCGGAGATCGAGCTGGCCTCTTATAACTTTGACCGGCTCAATGCCGACGAGGGCCACCCCTCCCGGGACTGGAGCGACACCTTCTATTTTGACACAGACAGCCGGGTGATGCTCCGCAGCCAGACCAGCCCCATGCAAGTCCGGGCTATGGAAACCCGGGAGCTGCCCATCCGCATCATCGCCCCCGGCCGGGTGTACCGGAAGGACGAGGTGGACGCCACCCACTCCCCCATGTTCCACCAGGTGGAGGGTATGGTCATCGACAAGGGCGTCACCATGGCCGACCTGAAGGGCACACTGAACGCCGTTGTGGAACACCTCTACGGCAAGGGCACCAAGACCCGCTTCCGCCCCCACCACTTCCCCTTCACCGAGCCCAGCTGCGAGATGGACGTCCAGTGCCACAAGTGCGGCGGCGTGGGCTGCCCCACCTGCAAGGGCGAGGGCTGGATCGAACTGCTGGGTGCCGGCATGATCCACCCCAGGGTGCTGGAAATGAGCGGCATCGACCCCAGCGTGTACTCCGGCTGGGCTTTCGGCATGGGGCTGGAGCGCACAGCTATGCGCCGGTTCAAGATTGCCGACCTGCGGCTGATCTTTGAGAACGACATGCGGTTTTTGGAGCAGTTCTAAAGCTTCCAGGGGTGACTTCGTCCCCCCTGGATACAAAAGCGCCGCGCCGCAAGCGGCACAACGCTTTTGATACCCCCCCTCGCCCTTGCACGGCAAGGGCGGCTGTGGCCGCCGCGGCCACAGGCAGAGGGGTCTCCGGCAGGCGCATGTCCTGCCGGAGACAAATCGCAATCCTTTCCCGCAGAACGCTAAAATGAGGGAAGCCACTGATTTCTCTCTTTATTTAAGAATGTCCATCCAAATAGAAGGAGTTTACGATATGTTACTAAGCAGAAAATGGCTGGACGAGTTTGTACACGTCAACGCCAATGATAAAGATTTTGCCGAGGCCATGACCCTCTCCGGCTCCAAGGTGGAAATCACCGAGGATCTGGGGGCCGAGATCTCCAACGTGGTGGTGGGGAAAATCCTCTCCATGGAGCGCCACCCCAACAGCGACCACATGTGGGTCTGCCAGATCGACGTGGGCAAAGAGGAGCCCGTCCAGATCGTCACCGGCGCCTGGAACATCCACGAGGGCGACCTCATCCCGGCAGCCCTCCACAAGTCCACCCTCCCCGGCGGCGTCAAGATCGAAAAGGGCAAGCTCCGGGGCGAGGTGTCCAACGGCATGCTCTGCTCCCTGAAGGAGCTGAAACTGGAGGAGCGGGACTTTCCCTACGCGGTTATCACCCCCGCCGCACTTCTGAACGACTACCATCCCCTCGATCCGGCCAAGCCCTCCATCCCCGCGGACATCCGGCCCGGGGACAAGGTGTTCGGCCCGGTGGTGTGCGCCCGGGTGGAGGCCGTCAAGCGCGCCGGGGACGGTCGGTGGACCTGCAGCCTCTCCTATGCGGAGCAGGACGGTCCCTCCGGCGCCGTTGTCACCACCCCCTGTTCCAACCTCCACGCCGGGGATCTGGTGGCCTTCCACACCAAGGAGGAGAAGATCTGCACGCTGGAGGACCTTCACGCCCAGCAGGCGGAGTTCCCCCACTGCATCAGCGACGGCATCTTTGTCCTCCAGGAGGACTGCAAGCCCGGCGACGATATCAAGCCGGTGATCGGTGCCGACGACCACGTGGTGGAGTTCGAGATCACTCCCAACCGTCCCGACTGCCTGAGTGTCATCGGTCTGGCCCGGGAGGCCGCCGCCACTTTCCACGCCCCTCTGACCCTCCATGAGCCGATGGTAAAGGGCGGAGCGGAGGGCAGCCTCTGTGACCTGCTGGACGTGGAGACCCCGGCCAGCGATCTGGTTCCCCGGTACACCGCCCGGATGGTGCGCAACGTAAAGATCGCCCCCTCCCCCAAGTGGATGCGGGAGCGTCTGCGCGCCAGCGGCGTGCGCCCCATCAACAACATTGTGGATATTACTAACTATGTGATGCTGGAGTATGGACAGCCCATGCACGCCTTCGACTACCGCTATGTCCAGGGCGGGAAGATCATCGTCCGCCGGGCCCAGGAGGGTGAGGAGCTGACCACCCTGGACGGCAAGGTCCATACCCTCACTGCAAACCACCTGGTGATTGCCGATGAGACGCGGGCCGTCGGCCTGGCCGGTATCATGGGCGGCCTCAACAGCGAGATCGTGGCGGACACCGCCGACGTGGTGTTCGAGTCCGCCTGTTTTGACGGCACCTGCATCCGCAAGGGCGCTCTGGCGCTGGGGATGCGCACCGAGGCCAGCGCCAAGTTTGAAAAGGGGCTGGATCCCTTAAACACCCTTCCTGCGGTAAACCGAGCCTGTGAACTGGTGGAGCTGCTGGGGGCGGGCGAAGTGGTGGACGGCGTTATCGACATCCTGAACTTCGTGCCCCAGCCCCGTGTCCTGCCGCTCCAGCCGGAGAAGATCAACGCCCTGCTGGGCACCGACGTCCCGGTGGCGGAGATGCAGTCCATCCTTCGGGAACTGGGCTTCGGCGTGGACGGCGAGATGATCACCGTCCCCTCCTGGCGGGGTGACGTGGTGGGCATGGCCGACCTGGCCGAAGAGGTTGCCCGCTTCCACGGCTACAACAAGATCCCCACCACTTTGATGCGGGGGCAGACCACCCGGGGCGGCTACACCAGCGAGCAGAAGCTGGAAAACCGCCTAGGCGAGCTGTGCCGCGCCTGCGGATATGACGAAATCATCACCTACTCCTTTATCTCTCCCACCTGCTATGACAGGATCCGCTGGCCGGAGGATGATCCCCGCCGTGTGTCCTTCAAGATCCTCAACCCCCTGGGGGAGGATACCTCCATCATGCGCACCACGGTGCTGCCCTCTATGCTGGAGATTCTGACCCGAAACTACAACTACCGCAACAAGAGCGTGCGGCTCTATGAGATCGGCCGCATTTACCTCCCCGGCGGCGAGGATGGGCTAGCCGTGGAAAACAAGGTGCTCTCCATGGGAGCCTACGGTGAAGATATGGATTTCTACGCTCTGAAAGGGGCGGTGGAAGCCATTCTGACGGACATCCGTGCTGCGGACATCCGCTTTGAAACTCCCAGCCAGCCCAATCCCTCCTATCACCCCGGCCGGGTGGCGGAGGTATATGCCGGCGGCTGCCTGCTGGGTGTCCTGGGCCAGATCCACCCCCTGGTGGCCCAGAACTACGGGGTAGATGCGGAGCTCTACTGCGCGGAGCTGAGTTTCGAGGCGCTCTTTGCCGCCAAGGGCCCCGATCCGGAGTACGTCCCCCTGCCCAGGTTCCCCGCCGTTACCCGTGACATCGCCGTGGTGTGCGGCGAGGCAGTGACTGTGGGCGCTCTGGAGGCCTGCATTCGCAAGGGGGCCAAGGGTCTTCTCAAAGAGGTCACCCTCTTTGATATCTACCGCGGCAAGGGTATTGCCGAGGGAAAGAAGTCCGTGGCTTTCAATCTGGTCCTCCGCTCCGATGACCGCTCGCTGACGGCAGAGGAGGCGGACGAGGATGTGAAGAGCATCTTGGAGACGCTGGAAAAGGAACTGGGCGCTGTACTGCGATAATCCTTCTCCTCTGTCCGTCTCTTCACCCAAGCGTTGTCTGCAGGAAAATCTTCGGCCCGGCAGGAGCGAATCCTGCCGGGCCTTTTTCACGCTTTCGGCTTCCGGGCGGAGCGGCGCTTTTTCCGGAAGCAGCGGGAGCTGCCGCCTGTTTCTGTACTTTCTTCCTTCGCGAGACAAAATTCCCACCCCGCGGGGTAGTCACGGGAGCCTTTTCCCGGTATACTAAGGACAAGCAAAGGCCTTGCGAGAACTCTTTTCACAAGGAGGAATCCCGATGACCGAACTGGAATTCGGCGAGCGGCTCAAGCACTACCGCAAACAGAAGGGACTGACCCAGCAGGAGCTGGCGGATCTGCTGGGGGTATCCAACAAATCCGTCTCCCGGTGGGAGAGCGGCAGCTATCCCGATGTGGCCACCCTGGGCCCCCTGGCAAAGGCTCTGGGGGTCACGGTGGATGATCTGCTGGGAACCGCGCCCCCGATTCGTACCCTGGGTAAATCCGACTGGCAGAACCTGCTGTCCTTCGCCTTCGCCATCGGGGGCGGCGTGCTCTACTTCCTGCTGGTGCTCTTTACCCCGGTGCCGGTTGCCTATCTTTTATATCTGGGGGCCATGGCCTACGGCGTGTACCTTCAGAAGCACTACACCTACCACAGCCGGTGGTTCCTGTGGGCCAACCTGGCGATGGATTTTTTCGTCAACTGCAGCGTGGTCTGGACGTTGATCGCCACCCTGGGGGTCGTAGCGCTCCCCCATCTGTCGCACCTGCTGGCCACGGCTCTCTTCTCCCTTCCCTACTCCTACAGTTCTACCGTAGTGGCCCTCTACCTGGTGTACCTGCTCCTGAGCGCCGGCCTCACGGCCCTCACCGTCCATCTGGTACACAAATACTTCGGGGCCGGAGGCATACCGCCCCTCTCCTCCCTGAAGGCGGAGCGCGCCAAAATGAACTGGCGCAAGTGGGTACCCGTGGGTCTGATGGCCCTGGTGGGCGCCTACTGGGGCGCATATCGCGTCCCCCGGGCTGTTCTGCCGGAGGACTTCTACCTGCTCCAGGACGACCTTTACGGCCTGATGCTCCTGGGGTGCGTGATCGTCTGCATACTGCTCTTCAATTGGAAAGGCCGCCGTGGGATGCTCCTGCCCTCCCTGGGGCTGGTGGGGGCCTGTGCCCTGCTCCCAGGGCTCCTGGACTGGAATTCCGGTCTTGTCTACAGCACCGCCAATCACGAGCTGCTGTGGGTATCCCAGGAGCGCGCCTACCTCTACCACCGGGTAGGCACGCCCACCTGGGCACTGTTTCTGGCCCTCATTGTGTTCACCCTGGTCTATATACTTTGTTGTCACATCCGTATCCGGCGGCCGAATATTACATCTGTGTAACATTCGCAGAATACCTCTTTACAGATTGGGATAAACTGTATATACTGAAACAAGATTAGGGTTTTGGAAAGGTGGTGCCGGCATGGACGATTTTACCCGCAAATACGACTTCTCCAAGGAGCAGGACCAGGAGATTCACCGCATTCTTTTGACGGTGTATCAGGCGCTGGAGGAGAAGGGTTACAACCCCATTAATCAGATTGTCGGCTATATCCTCTCCGAGGATCCTACCTATATCACCAACCACAATCAGGCCCGCACTCTGATCCGCAAGGTGGACCGGGACGAACTGCTGCAGATTTTGGTGCGCAGCTACTTGGGCCAGTAAATCCGAACAGAGCTCCATGGCCGTGCCTGATGGCGCGGCCATGTTTTTGTCTGAATAAGGAAGCGGCGGGAGGACAAACCTCCCGCCGCTCTGTTCTGTCTTTTTTCCCCTTACCGCAGGGCAAGACCCACACAGGACACAATCCCCTGCTCCGGCAGGAGCGTCCCCGGCTCAAGCTGATAGGTGATGGTCACCTGATCTCCCTCGTTAAGGATCACCGCCTCAGGGCTGACAGCGGCAGAAATGGAGAAGAACACCTCGCTGCCAATCAGGCGGATGTAGTAGTAGGTGTTGCCCCCCAGCACTGCCGAGCGGATCTCGGCAATGGTGCCGTCCACCGTGGCCGCATCGTCCGCGGGCTCGCCCGCCTCATCCTCTCCGATGACGCCTTCCTCCTGAAGCATCTGGGTATAGTTCCGTTCACACTCGGCCACCGTGTCCCCGGTGGCCACGATCTGGTACTGACTGACGTTTACCATGGCATACATCTTCACCAGTTGGGCCGCGTCCTTCATGGCCATGAAGTAGGTGGGCTGGCCGCTGATGTTCAGCAGCAGCGGAAAAGTCGCTGTATAGCGCAAATTCTGCAGCTCCCCCTCGGCACTGGCCATGGCGGAAAGTTCCGTAGCTCCCGCCACCGTGTAAAAATGGGTCTCCTTGGTCCGCTGGTTGGTGAGGATGAATCCCACATTGGACTGGTCGCCCCCAACAGAGGTGATGCCGGTGTAGACGTACACATCGTCGTCAATGGCGATATAGTTGTAGCCTTCGGTGGTGACAGTCACATCCCGCTGGCCGAACAGAGAGTTGAAAAAGCCGTTGTGGTACATGCCGTAGTAATCGTACTGTTCCATAATGAGGTCGGCATTATAAAGATTGTCCACCCAGGAGGGAACCTCCTCATAATACTGATGCTCGCCGGTGACGGCGTTGACCAGCACGCCGCCCTTGATATCAGTCCCGCCAAAGAGGCCGATGGTCTTGACGATCCTGGGGCAGACCCAATAGGGTACGCCGGACTCGTCCACCTCCATGACCGCCTCTCCAAACATATAGGTGGGGTAGCGGAAGCGGAGGTAGCGGTAGAGGTTGCGGCCCAGGTGCTCAGCGGTCGTATATTTGATGCCGTCCTCCAGACGCACAAGCTCCACGCTCTGGTCCACCATATCCACCAGCAGATATGCGGGCAATCCATCGCCCCGGTTGGTGACCCACTTGATAAGATCCGCATAGCTGAGGGTAGCTACCCGAACCGGACGCCCTTGATAATTGATCTGGGTATAGTCCTCGTTGACCTCGAACTGGCTGACCATATCGCTCAGTTCCCCCAATTTCCGGTCGCCCAGGCGTTCTGCACTGTCCTTGTCCAGCATGGGAATCTGGTCATAGGAGATCTCCTCCACCTCATTGACAAAATCCCCGGTTTGGATCTCCAGGAGGCTGGCATAGGACTTAGCCCGGAAAATGGTTGCCCCCACGAGGGAACCCACCAGGGCCACAGCGAGCAGCGCCACGGCAAGCAGCGCGGGAATGAGGCACTGCTTTTTTACAAATTGGAAATATCCCTTCCAGCTGTCGGCATGAAACCCCGAGGTGATGACTGCGCACACGCAGTACACCACACACAGCAGCAGGAAGAAGGTGTAGAAGCTGGGATCCTGGAAATTCAGGGCGGGCAGTTCAAAATAAAAGTAGAGCAGGCCCACTGCCAGCGTTACCAAGATGTTCACCAGCGTCCGCTTGCCATTGCTCATCGGCTTGCGGGTTTTGCGCTTGCGCGGGCGCTGCTGGGACGGGGCGCCGCTGTTGAAGCCCTCCCAGCGGAACCCACCGGCGTCACTGCCAGAAAACGGCATAGTCGTAAACTCCTTTTATCATAGTCTCTCCCCGGCAGCGATGGCCCTGCCGCCAAATGCGCCGGTTCAAGGTCTATTTTACTCCTTTTCCACCGATATGACAAGAGTATTCTCCTCCAGGCGCAGTTTCAGCCGGTCTCCGGCGGTCATCTTTCCGGCAAGAACCGCCTCCGCAA
The DNA here is from genome assembly GCA_944386995.1 of uncultured Oscillospiraceae bacterium. GTDB lineage: Bacteria > Bacillota > Clostridia > Oscillospirales > Oscillospiraceae > CAJFPI01. The sequence continues at coordinate 11,191 of CALXDF010000145.1, read as the reverse complement.
TGGGATCCTCCACCTGCCGGCGGACCAGGCGGCGCAGGGGCCGTGCCCCGCTGGCGGGATCAAATCCCTGCCGGGCCAGGGCGTCCACGGCCGCTTCGTCCGGTACCAGTTCCATTCCCAGTTCCGCCGCCCGCAGCGTTGTCTGCGCCAGCAGGCGCCGGGCGATCTCCCGGATGTCCTCCTGTTCCAGCTGCCGGAATACCAGCATCTCGTCCACGCGGTTAAGGAACTCCGGTCGGAAAGTGCGCTTCACCTCTGAGAGAACCGCCCTGCGGATGCGCTGCTGGCGGGCCCCGGCGTCCTCTGCGCCCTCCCCCGAGAAGCCAAGGGGCGCAGCGGCAGTAATAGCCTTTGCTCCCACGTTGGAAGTCATAGCCACGATGGCATTGCGGAAATCCACACGGCGGCCCTGGCTGTCGGTGAGGCAGCCCTCCTCCAGCACCTGCAGCAGCAGGTTCCACACATCGGCGTGGGCCTTCTCCATCTCGTCCAGCAGCACCACACAGTAGGGCTTGCGCCGGACCTTCTCCGTCAGCTGCCCCCCTTCCTCGTGACCCACATAGCCCGGCGGGGATCCAATAAGCCGTGAGACACTGTGAGGTTCCATATATTCGCTCATGTCGATACGGATCAGGGCATCCTCCTCCCCAAAGAGTGCAGACGCCAAAGCCCGGCACAGCTCCGTTTTCCCCACACCGGTGGGACCCAGGAGCAAAAAGGAGCCCATAGGACGGTTGGGATCTCCAATCCCCACCCGGCTGCGGCGGACAGCCCGGGCCACGGCGGCCACTGCCTCCTCCTGGCCCACCACTCGCTCACCCAGCACTGCTTCCAGATGCAGCAGGCGCTGAGCCTCCCCCTCCGTCAGCTGCTCCAGCGGCACCCCTGTCCAACTGGATACCACAGCAGCGATATGCCGCGGCTCTACGCTGAGCTTTCGGGACAGGGCCCGGCTCTTCTCCGCCTGGCGCTGGGCCTCAAAATTTCCCTCGATGTCCCGCAGGCGGGCTGCCGTCTCAAAGTCCTGGCTGGCAATGGCAGCCGCCTTCTCGCTGCGTACGCTTGTCACCTTTTCTTCCAGCGCCAACAGTTCCGGCGATGCCTCCTCACGCTCCATGCGCACGCGGCTGGCCGCCTCGTCCATCAGATCAATGGCCTTATCCGGAAGACACCTGTCATGGATATAGCGTCGGGACAGATCCACCGCCGCCTCCAGCGCCGCGTCGGTGATGGTCAGATGGTGGTGAGCTTCATACTTCTCCCGGATCCCTCGAAGGATCGCAGCTGCCGCCTCCTTGCAGGGTTCCTTTACCAGGACCGGCTGGAAACGCCGCTCCAGCGCCGCATCCTTTTCAATATATTTCCGGTACTCCGCCAGCGTCGTGGCACCGATAACCCGCACCAGTCCCCGGCCCAGGGCGGGTTTGAGGATGTTGCCCGCGTCGATGGAACCCTCTGCACTGCCGGCCCCCACAATGGTGTGCAGTTCATCCAGAAACAGGATGATATTGCCAGCACGCCGCACCTCCGCCAGAGCGCTTTTCACCCGCTCCTCAAACTCCCCCCGGTACTTAGTCCCCGCCAGCATGGCCGGCAGATCCAGTGAGAGAATCCGCTTGCCTACCAAATCCTCCGGCACATCGCCCAAAGCGATCCGCTCTGCCAGGCCCTCCGCCACGGCGGTCTTGCCCACGCCAGGCTCACCGATCAGGACGGGGTTGTTCTTAGTGCGGCGGCTCAAAATCTGGATCGTCCGCCGGATCTCCTCTTCCCGGCCCACCACCGGATCCAGCCGTCCCTCCCGGGCGGCAGCGGTCAGATCACTGGTATATTCATTCAACACTCGCATACGCATATCCTCCCGGTTGCTTGACTTGTTTCCCTCCTGCTGTGAACGGAGCGCGGCATTTCGCTGCTGCAGCAGAGCGCTCTGCAGCCGGCGCTGATCCACGCCGCTCTCCCGCAGCACACGCAGCGCCATGTTCGTTCCCTCCCGCAGAAGTCCCAGCAGCAGATGCTCTGTTCCGACATAGCCGCAGCCGCTGCGGACCGCCTCGTCCACAGCACACTCAATCGCCCGGCGCAGCCGGGGTGTCAGGCCCTGGGCCGGTGCTGTACCGGGGATGCCCAGCCCCACACTGCAAATGATCCGCTTCCGAACGTCCGGACGGTTGAGGCCCTGCTCCTCCAGAGCACGGCAGGCAGCCCCTGCTTCCTCCTCCAGCAGTGCCAGCAGCAGGTGTTCGCTGCCCACATAACTGTGTCCCAGTTCCTTGGCCGCCTCGTGGCTCTGGCGCAGGGCATTTTGAGCGCGGGGCGTGAATTGATAGTCGTTCATAGCAGCCCTCTCCTTGGATGACAGGATTTGTCAGGGACAGTATTGCCTAAAACGGTTCGTTTTAAGCCAAAGAGGCACATTCCGGAAATGTTCACAGAATTTTTTCCGTTTCACACTTGCAATTCTGCCGTTTCATGTTACAATAGTGATACAATTTTAATGGAGGTGTACTATGGCTCACAGAATCACTGACGCTTGCGTAAGCTGCGGCACCTGTGTTGAGAATTGCCCCGTGGAGGCTATTTCTCAGGGTGATACCCAGTATGTGATCGACGCAGATGTGTGTGTGGATTGCGGCGCCTGCGCTGCCAACTGCCCCGCCGACGCGATCGTGGCTGAGTAAGATACATAGGCGTTCTTGAAGCATGCCGCCGGGAGCAAGCCCTGCGGCATGTTTTTCTGTCCGGGCCATCGTCTTTCGGTCGGGACAGCAGCAGGAGGATTCACAGATGGAGCGGACAGACCGTCTCTGGCCCGGCGGGCCGGTATTTTTCTATGACGACACCCTTTTCAAGCCCAGTACAGATGCTTTTCTCCTGGGCGCATTCGCCCGGCCCAGGGCCGGAGAGACCGTGTGCGACCTGGGGGCGGGAACGGGGCTGATCGGTCTGCTGCTTTTAGCGCGGGAGCCCGGCCTCACCGTCCACAACGTGGAACTCCAGGAGCCTCCCCTCCGCCTGGCAGAGCGAACTGCCCTGGAAAACAACCTAGCCATGTCCCAGCACCTGGCAGACCTGCGGCACCTGGAGTGCGTCTTAGCCCCCGGGAGCATGGATTACGTGGTATCCAACCCTCCCTACTTTTCGTCTGGCAGTGGGGCAACCGCGTCAGGCGGCACCCGCCGCACCGCCCGTGAGGAACACACCTGCTCCCTGGCGGATATCTGCGCCGCGGCAGCCCGGCTGCTCCGCTGGGGCGGCCGGTTCGCTCTGGTTCACCGGCCGGAGCGGCTGTGTGACCTGATGGTCACCTTGCGGGCATGCGGCCTGGAGCCCAAACGGATGCAGCTGGTACAGCACACCGCCTGCGCTGCCCCATCCCTGGTTCTCCTCGAGAGCCGCCGGGGCGGGAAACCATCGGTGCGCGTAGAGCCGCCGCTGATTCTTCGGGACGCGGAGGGCCGGGAAACCGCTGCGGTACGGGCAATCTATTTTCGGGACAGAGAACATAAGGAAGGGGAAGGATGAACATGGCTGGAAAGCTCTATCTGGTGGCCACACCCATCGGCAACCTGGGAGATCTGAGTCCCCGGGCTCTGGAAACATTGGAGCGGGTGGATTTTATCGCCGCGGAGGACACCCGCGTTTCAATCCGTCTGCTCAACCATTTCTCTATTAAAAAGCCGCTGGTCAGCTACCATCAGCACAATCAGAACAGCGCCGGTCCCTCGGTGCTCCAGCGGCTGCTGGCCGGGGAGAGCTGCGCTTTGATTACAGACGCCGGCATGCCTGCCATCAGCGATCCCGGCGAGGATCTGGTGCGTCTGTGCGCGGAGAGCGGCGTGGAAGTCCTGGCGGTGCCGGGCTGCTGTGCCGTGGTCAGTGCGCTGGCCGTGTCCGGCCTTCCCACCGGCCGCTTCACCTTTGAAGGGTTCCTGACCACCAATAAAAAAAACCGGCGGGAACACCTTCAATCCCTTATGTATGAGCAGCGAACCATGGTTTTTTATGAGGCCCCCCACAAGCTCCGCTCCACTTTGGCGGACCTGCTGGAGACTTTTGGTGACCGCCCCATTGCCCTGTGCCGCGAGTTGACCAAGCTTCACGAGGAGACCATCCGCACCACCCTGGCCCAGGCGGTAGACTTCTACCGGGACAACGAGCCAAAGGGCGAGTTTGTCCTGGTTCTGGCTGGTGCCCAGCCTGAGGAAGGGAGCGCCTTGACGCTGGAAGAAGGGGTATCACTGGTTCTGCGGAAGCGGATGGCTGGCCTCGGGATGAAGGAGGCAGTGCGCCAGGTTGCCGCGGATACCGGCCTGAGCCGCAAGGATCTGTATGCCGCTGCCCTGCAGCAGGAAGACTCATAAAAAGAAACAGACCGCCCGGAATCAAACTCCCGGGCGGTCTGTTTTTCTTGTGTTATCCAGCGCAGCGCGCATCCGGCCAGCCCTGGCCGCGCGTCAAGATCGCAGCCCCCAAAAAGACAAAACAGATGAGATGTCTGTCGTTGAAGGGCTGTTCCGCTCCGTCTCATGGCTCTCAGCGGCTCTCCCGCAGCTCCCGCAGGCACCTTGCGCACACGTTCTTTCCCTTGAAGCACTGTACGTCCTTTGCCGCGTCGCAGAAGACACAGGTGGGGCGGTACTTGCGCAGCACAATGCTGCCCCCCTCCACGCAGATCTCCACCGCATCTCGCTCTCCGATGTCCATGGTCCGGCGCAGCTCCATGGGCAGAACGATCCGCCCCAGCGCATCCACCTTTCGCACAATTCCCGTTGACTTCATCTCGTTCCCCCTTTACTGGTTTGCGTGGTTGTCTAAACTTTATAGCATCTCCCTATCCGTTTGTCAATTACATTGGTGCATAGTCTGAAAATTTTTTGTATGAACCGAATTGATCCAACATAGAGTGTGGATGAGGTGATGAACGCAATGGCGATGGCATGGGTCTGGACAGGGATGGTCGTGCTCTCTTTGGTGTTCGGCGCCGTCAACGGCACCATGGCGGAGGTCTCCAGCGCAGCTATGGAGGGGGCGACAGCGGCAGTGGAGCTGTGCATCTCCATGGGAGGAATTCTGTGTCTGTGGACCGGGATCATGGCAATCATGAGCAAGTGCGGCTTGATCGACGCACTCTCCCGCCTGTTTCGGCCGCTCCTCCGCCGGCTGCTTCCCTGTGCATGTCGGGACCGGGAGACGCTGAACGCAGTCAGCGCCAACATCTCCTGCAACCTGCTGGGGCTTGGCAATGCTGCCACGCCTCTTGGCATCCGGGCTGCCCGCCGGATGGCTCGGGGCTCCGAGGGCGTGGCTACTGACGAGTTGTGCACCCTGGTGGTGCTCAACACCGCCTCCATTCAGCTCATGCCTACTACCATCGCCGGCGTCCGCTCCGCCTACGGCGCCGCCGCACCTTTTGACATCCTTCCGGCAGTTTGGCTGGCCTCAGCGCTCTCGGTGACAGTGGGTCTTCTCAGCGCCCGCCTCCTCTCCCGGCTGTTCCGGGAGCGATAAAAAGGGGGAGCGGCCTTGGATCTATCTTCTCTGCTGGTACCGGTGTTGCTGTCCGTGACTGCCGCTGTAGGCCTCGGGCGCAGAGTCAACGTCTACGACACCCTGGTGGACGGCGCCCGGGAGGGTCTGTCCGTTTCTGTGAAGATTCTCCCCTCCCTGGTGGGACTGCTGACAGCGGTGTACATGTTTCGGGCCTCCGGCGCCATGGAATTTCTGGGCGACCTGCTTTCCCCGGCACTGGAATTGGTCGGCATCCCGCCGGAGACGGCGGCTCTGTTGTTTATCCGCCCGGTAAGCGGCGGAGGCGCCCTGGCGGTGGGCAGCGATCTTATCGCCCAATATGGTCCGGACTCCTACATCGGCCGGGTGACAGCGGTCATGCTTGGCAGCACCGAGACCACCTTCTACACCATTGCCGTCTACTTCGGCAGCGCCGGAATCCGCAGGACACGCTACGCGGTGCCCGCGGCCCTGGCCGCAGACTTGACGGGATTTGTGGCCGCAGCTTTTGCTGTACGGCTGTTCTTTCCTCTCTGAAATCAAAGACGCGCCGGAGGCTCTCCTCCCAGCGCGTCTGTTTTTTGCCGACTCACCTCCACTCCCGGGGGCTCATGCCATAGGCGGTCTGAAAGGCCCGGAGAAAGGCGGAGTAGTCGTTGAATCCGGCCTCCATGGCAGCTTTCAGCACCGGCGTACCCCGGCGAATCTCTTCCGCCGCCCGCAGCAGCCGCTTCTGCCGGATATACTGGTGGGTCGTGATGCCATAAACCTCCTTGAAGCGGTGCATCAGATAGTAACGGCTGAGGTAAAACTCCCCGGAAAGCCGGTCAATGGACAAATCCTCTCCCAGATGTTCGCCAATAAACCGGGTCACCTCCTCCATCTTTGGGTCAAAGCGATAGGCCGCGTCGTCTGCCGCAGGCTCGGGCAGCACATCCCGGTTCACAGCGATCAACAGCTGGAGCAGGCAAATCTCCGCCAGCAGCTCTCCGCCGAAAGCCTGGTCGGACAGGGCGCTCTCCAGCCTCTCAAACAGATCCCGGTAGCGCAGGCGGTCCTCGCCCCTGGGGCGCAGAAGATGGAAGTGGCGCTGCTCGGCCAAATGAAAGCAGGTCTCCAGTTGGCAGTCCGCCGTGCTGTGGGCCGCCAGCTCACCGCTCCCTACCCACAGCACCATCCGTTCATAGGGCTCCGACGGGTCAATCGTGGGACAGTGAATCATGTTGCGCCCCACCAGCAGGAGATCATACGGCTTGAGAAAATAGCTGCGGCCCTCCACATTATAGGTTACCCTGCCGCCCAGCTGGAAAATAATCTTGTCAAAGTCGTGGTAATGAAAATCAAAGGCCGGCGCGTCGCTGTCCTTCAGGTGGAACAGGCGAAAGCGCTCGCGAAGATACCCCCGCTTGCCCGCCTCGCTGTCGCTGCGCATGGTTCTTTCCCCACTTTTTCCATGAAATTCTCAGTATACTGATTATACCATGCAAAACCTGCTCTTACAAGCAAAAAGAATCGGAGGCGCCCCCGCGCCTCCGCTGTCATTTGCTGTTTCCGCCTTGTCAAGCCGATGTCCGGAACGGCTCCATCAAAAGGGCAAAGAACTGCCCCCAGCCGCCGCACCCAGCAACCTCCCTGTCAAAACAACAAAGAAAAATCCAGGCACCCCCGGCCAGCAGCATTCCGCCCCAGATCCGCGGCGGAATATAGTGCTGGCGCAGGAGGCTGTAAATCAGCAGCAATCCATAGGCCCCTGTCCACAGTCCCAAAAACACCATCGGAGGAAGGAAGGCCACTGCGGCCAACATGTCCAGCGGCCAAATCGCGATGAGGGTTGGCTGGATCCCTGCGGAAATCAACAGCAGAACTGCCTCCGCAGCCGTCAGCCAAGGGCCGGCGCGGTACAGCCGCTCCAGCAGAGTATTCTCCTTGAACTCCCAGTCCATGGTCCCTCCTCCTTTGGCCGGTCTGTCCCCTTTTCCGCAATCGAGTTCCTATTGATCTCAGCATAATCTGTCCGCCGGCTGTTGTCAATGGATTTATTGTCAGCCTTTCTATTGCGCCGCAGTCTCCGCGTTCTGCCGGAAGGAGGCACAGGTCCCCAGTACCTTGGGATAGGCCCGCAGGAACAGGATGCTGCTCACGGTTGCAGCGATCACGTCGGCAATGGGTTCGGAGAAGAAGGTGGCCTCCGCTCCGAAGAAAAGGGGCAGCAGCAACAGCCCGGCCATAAAGACCGTCTTGCGGAACAGGGAGCAGAACAGCGCCCGGTTCACCTGCCCCAGGGCGATGCTCTCATCCACCAGGGGATACTGGATGCCCAGGGGGATGATCATGCAGGTAAAGCGTTTGATATAGGTCACTGACCGGGCTGCCAGATCTGCGTCGCTGGTAAAGAGCCGGACAAACAGGGGCGAGAGCGTATGGGTCACCACCATCATCAGCGCCACAAAGCACAGGCACAGGAACACAATATCCCGCATGGCCCGCCGCACCCGGTCCGGACGGCCGGCGCCGTAGTTGAAGCTGATGACCGGCTGTGTCCCCAGGGTAATCCCTCCCAGCGGCATGGTGATCACCAGCAGATAGCTCTGGACCACTGTGGCACAGGTCACCAGAGTATCCCCAAGGCCGGGGCCGCCATAGCGCTGGAGGACCGTGTTCAGCACGATCAGAAGCACGCTGTCCGTGGCGATGGTGAGAAAGGGGGACAGCCCAAAGGACAGCACCCGCCCCACAATTCCCCAGTCCAGTCCGCCCCAGCCCAGGGGCACCGGCATCTTTCTGCGCCGCAGGGCCAGCAGGACAAAGGCGCAGGAGCAGATCTGGGAGATCACCGTGGCGATGGCCGCACCGGCTACATCCATATGGAGCAGAAACATAAACACCGGGTCCAGAATGATATTCATCACCGCTCCCAGCACCACCGAGATCATTCCCAGGCCGGAGAACCCCTGGCAGATGAGAAAGCTGTTCATGCCGGAGGCCATCAGCGCAAAGAAGGTTCCGGCGGTGTAGATCGTCATATAAGTATTGGCGTATGGAAAGGTATGGATGCTGGCGCCAAACCACATGAGCAGTTGGTCCTTCAGCAGCAGGAACACCGCCGTCAGAACCATGGACAGTACCGCCAGCGTCATAAAGCAGTTGTTGAGGATCTTTTTTGCGTCCTCGACCCGCCCCTGCCCCATACGCATGGCCATGAGGGGCGATCCCCCCAGTCCCACCAGGGTGGCAAAGGAGGTCAGCAGCGTGACAATGGGGCCGCAGACCCCGACCCCAGCCAGGGCCACGCCGCCGATCTCCGGCAGATTTCCAATGTACATCCGGTCCACGATGCTGTAGAGCACGCTGACCAGCTGGGCCAGCATAGTGGGGACCGCCAGCCCCAAAACCAGGCGAAAAACCGGGGCGCCGCCCAGGTTTTTTTCTTTTTTCATAAATCTCCCTCCAAAATTTGCATCCTGCGTATCATAGCATGTTTTTCCCCGCCGTAAAGGCCGAAACGCCGCGCCCCTTAAATTTTAGCACTCTCTGTTTCCGAGTGCTAAAATTCATAATTTGGACACAAAATAAGCAAGCTTTGTTCACAAACCTGCCCTATACTAAAATCAAGAAATGAGACAGGGGACCCCCCGAAGGGGCATCCCCACCATTTAAAATTTTGATTTCAGAAAGGATCATGAGTTATGTTTGGTATGATTCCCTTTGATCGTCACGACAGCAGTTTGTTTGATATGCTCGACAACTTTGAGCGCAATTTCTTCGGCTCCAGCAACAACACCGCCTCCTCTTTCCGCACCGACATTCGGGATGAGGGCGACAAGTTCGTACTGGAAGCGGAACTGCCCGGGTTCAAGAAGGAAGACATTAAGCTGGACCTGAAAGACGGCATCCTCACAATTTCCGCCCAGCATAGCCAGGAGAGCGAGGAGAAGCAGAACAGCTATATCCGCCGGGAGCGCCGCTATGGCTCTTTCAGCCGTAGTTTCGATGTATCCGGCATCCAGGAGGATCACATCACCGCCGCCTACAACAACGGCGTGCTGGAGCTGACGCTGCCCAAGGCACAGCCTGTCGTGCCTGCCGCCCGTCAGATCGACATCCAGTAAGCGGTATTCCCTGAGGGGACGGAGGCGTGCCTCCGTCCCCCTTTTTTATCCAACTTCCGGCAGGAGAGGGCAGAAAAAGAGGGACCGGGCGCTGCGTCCCGGTTCCCTCTCTTTTTCTCAGTCTACAATATCCACCGAAACCTTTTGCCCGGTGCGCTGGGCGTAGGAGCGGATTAGCGTCCGGATCTCCTTGGCAATGCGGCCCTGACGGCCAATCACCTTGCCCATGTCCTCGGGAGCCACCCGCAGCTGCAGTGTCAGCTCCCCGTCCTTCTCCACCTCTGTCACGGAGACGGCATCGGGATTTCCCACAAGGTTTCTGGCGATGTAGAGCAGCAAGTCCTTCATGCGGTTGCCCTCCAACGCGGCCATTACAGCACGTCGACTTTCTTCAGCAGGGCGCGGACAGTATCCGTGGGCTGAGCACCGCTCTTGATCCACTCCTTGGCGCGCTCGGCGTCGATCTTGATCTCAGCGGGGGCCACGCAGGGATTGTAAGTGCCGATCTCCTCGATAAAGCGGCCATCCCGGGGATAGCGGCTGTCAGCCACCACCACGCGGTAAAAAGGAGCCTTCTTGGCGCCCATGCGGCGCAGTCTGATCTTAACCATGTTTCTTTCCTCCAAGTATCAAAATAAAATCGATTTATCATAAATGCGTTAGCACTTATTTCCTCTTTCACCAGGATCGGTCTTGGGCTTATTTCAGGCGCTTTTTGCGGCCAAAGCCGTGCATCCGGCCCATTCCGCCGCCAAAACCCCCGCCGCCCAGACCGCCCAAACCCTTGGGAAGTTTTCCCTTGGACAGCTGCTTGGTGAGCTGCTGCATCATCTCAAACTGCTTGAGCAGGCGGTTCACCGCCACCACCTCCTGGCCGCAGCCGGCGGCAATGCGGCGCTTGCGGCTGGCGTTGAGGAGGCCGGGATTTTCCCGCTCCTGGGGGGTCATGGAGAGGATGATCGCCTCCGTGCGGGCCATCAGCTTCTCGTCAATCTGGGCATTCTGCATCTGCTTGCCCATCTGGCCGGGCATCATGGCCGCGATCTGGCTGAGATCGCCCATGTTCTTCAGCTGCTGCATCTGCTCCAGGTAGTCGGTAAGGGTAAAGCGGTTTTTCCGGAGCTTCTCCTCCAGCTTGGCTGCCTGCTTTTCATCAAAGCTCTGCTCCGCCTTCTCGATCAGGGAGAGCATGTCCCCCATGCCCAAAATCCGGGAGGCCATGCGGTCCGGGTGGAACAGCTCGATCATGTCCAGCTTCTCGCCGGTACCCACAAACTTGATGGGCTTGCCGGTGGCCGCCCGGATGGACAGGGCCGCGCCGCCCCGGGCGTCACCGTCCAGCTTGGTCAGCACCACGCCGTCGATCCCCAGCGCATCGTCAAAGGCGGAGGCGGCGTTCACCGCGTCCTGGCCGGTCATGGCGTCCACCACCAGCAGGATCTCGTTGGGGTGGACGGCGGACTTAATGTTCTTCAGCTCGTCCATGAGCTGCTCGTCGATATGGAGGCGGCCCGCCGTGTCCAGCAGGACCGTGTCAAATCCGTGGTCCTTGGCGTGGGCCAGGGCGTCCC
>CALXDF010000144.1 GCA_944386995.1 uncultured Oscillospiraceae bacterium | reverse complement strand
AGACCCATGTATCAAAGAATACGCCAAAGGAGCATATGCTGGCCTTTTACAAGCATTTCTCCGACATCAAAGACCGCAATTTTGACGGCATGATCATCACCGGCGCCCCGGTGGAGCAGATGCCCTTTGAGGAGGTGGAATACTGGGAGGAACTGTGCCAGATCATGGAGTGGAGCAAGACCCATGTCCACTCCACCTTCCACATCTGCTGGGGGGCCCAGGCGGGACTCTATTACCACTACGGCATCAACAAGGTGCCCCTTCCCGAGAAGATGTTCGGCATCTTCCCCCACGTGGTGGAGCGGCGGAGCAACATGCTCTTCCGGGGCTTTGACGATGTGTTCATGGTGCCCCACTCACGCCATACCACCATCCGGCGGGAGGATGTGGAGAAGGTGTCGGCGCTGAAGATCCTGGCCTCCTCCCCGGAGGCGGGGATCTATGCCATGAGCACGGAGAACGGCCGGCAGATTTTCATCACCGGCCACAGTGAGTACGACGCCCGAACCCTGGAGAGGGAGTATTTGCGGGACAAGAACCTGGGCCTGCCCATCTCGGTGCCCAAGAACTACTACCCCAACGATGACGATACCCAGCCTCCCCGGGTGACCTGGCGCTCCTGCGCCAACCTGCTCTACAGCAACTGGCTCAACTACTTCGTCTACCAGACCACCCCCTATGATATCCAGACCATCCAGAAGATCTGAGCGCCGCGGGCGCCGCAGATCCTCCCGCGAAAAAGCGGCTGGCCCATTTCCCGGCCCGCAAATGGTCCCCGGCGGCAAATGCCGCCGGGGGCCATTGCTTTTTTGCCAGGATTTCGTTATACTAAGAAAAATGATACGAGAGGGGGCGGAGCCGTGGAGCTGCGGGAGCTGCTGGGGATAAAGCCCGGCGTTACCGCCATCATCGGCAGCGGCGGCAAAACCACCATGCTCTATACCCTGGCGGAGGAGCTTTCCCGCCGGGGGAAGGTGCTCTGCTGCACCACCACCCATATCCGCGTCCCAACCCATCTGCCGGTGCTGACGGACCCAGGGCGGGAGGAACTGCTGCGGGCGGCGGAGATGTATCCCTGCCTCTGCGCCGGCAGCAGCGCCGGCGGCGGGAAGCTGGGCCCGTTGGCGGCGCCTATGGAGGACTTGGCGGCCCTTTGGGACTATGTGCTGGTGGAGGCGGACGGCTCCCGGGGCCTCCCGCTGAAGGCCCACGCCTCCTATGAGCCGGTGGTGCCCTCCTGTGCGGGGCTGACCATCCTGGTGGCGGGCTGCAGCGGACTGGATCGCCCCATCCGGGAGGCCGTCCACCGGCCGGAGATCTTCTGCCGCCTGGCCCACTGCGGGCCCCAGGATGCGGCCGCGCCGGACCGGGTGGCCGCCGTGATCCGCCGGGAGCATCTGGGAGACAAGGTGTTCCTCAACCAGGCCGATGACCCCCAGCGGCGGGGGCTGGGCATGGAGCTGGCCGGAGAGATCGACCGCCCTGTCTTCATCGGGGCGCTGAACAGAAAGGAGTGGACAGCATGCGCGTTGTGATCCGGGGCGGCGGCGATATCGCCACCGGCATTGCCCTGCGCCTGATCCGCAGCGGTATGGAGGTGGTGCTGTGCGAGCTGGCTGCTCCCACCGCCATCCGCCGTACGGTAAGTTTTTCTGAGTGCATGCGCACCGGCGAGACCTCAGTGGAGGGCATCACCGCCAGGCGCTCCCATCTTGGTCAGGTAGAGAGCCTGCTGGAGCGGGATGTAGTGCCGGTGCTGGAGGACCCCTCCGCCGGGAGCCTGCCGGGCCTCCATGCCGATGCGGTGGTGGACGCCATTTTGGCGAAAGTCAACCTCGGCACCAGAATGGATATGGCCCCGGTGGTGGTGGGGGTCGGCCCCGGCTTTACCGCCGGCGTGGACTGCCACGCCGTGGTGGAGACCATGCGGGGGCACACCCTGGGCCGGGTCTACTATACAGGCAGCGCCCTGCCCAATACCGCGGTGCCCGGCCTCATCGGCGGCTTTGCCGGGGAGCGGGTGCTCCGGGCCCCGGCGGACGGGGTGTTCCATCAGATTCTGGACATCGGCGCCCAGGTGGCCGCCGGGGATGTGGCCGGCACGGTGGGGGCCGCCCCCATGGTCTGCCAGATCGGCGGCATCCTCCGGGGAATCCTGCCTGACGGCGCGCGGGTTTACAAGGGCATGAAGGCCGGGGATGTGGACCCCCGGTGCGAGATCAGCCACTGCTATACCGTCAGCGACAAGGCCCTGGCCGTGGGCGGCGGGGTGCTGGAGGCCATCCTCCACCTGAGCGGTGCGCTGGCAAAGGGGATGTGAGGCCATGCCGGGCATTTTGATCGAGCGGGGCGGCTATCTGCGGGAGATCCTCCATCTGCTGGGGGCGCCGGAGTGGGACTGCCAGTGGCTCATCACCGGCCTGGAGTGCTACGACACCTGCGGGTGGCCGGGCTGCGGGAAGTGGGGACAGGATACGCTGCTTCTCTCCAACAGGGACTTCCTCCGGGACGTGGAGGCGCGGGACATGCAGTTTGTGTGGGGCGTCTTCTCCGCCATCCCGGCAGGCCGCACCCGAGAGGAGATATTTGCCCACCCCCTGCCGGATTTTACCGACCAGAATGGCCGCAGCCTCTACCTTCAGGAACACCTCCTGCCCCAGCATCCCCTGGCCTTCCTGGAGATCGCTGCGGAGGACAGCACCTCTATTACCGCCGTGGCCCGGGAGGAGGAGATCCTCCGCCCGCTCCGTTCCCTGTCCTGCTGGACGGAGGACGCCGAGGCATCCAACCGCCGCTTTCTCG
>CALXDF010000143.1 GCA_944386995.1 uncultured Oscillospiraceae bacterium | reverse complement strand
CCTTCTCCAGGTTGTCCTTGGCCACATAGTCCACCAGATAGCGCACCAGGGTCTTGGGGATGGAGGCGTTGACGCCGTACATGCTCATGTGGTCGCCGTTGTAGGTGGCCCAGCCCAGGGCCAGCTCACTCAGGTCCCCGGTGCCGATGACCAGTCCTCCGGTCTGGTTGGCGATGTCCATGAGGACCTGGGTCCGCTCCCGGGCCTGTCCGTTTTCAAAGGTCACGTCGTGGTTGTCCATGCTCTGGCCGATGTCCTGGAAGTGGGACTTGACGCTCCTGCCGATGTCGATGATCTTCAGCGTGGCCCCCATCCGCTCGGAGAGCACCTCGGCGTTGGACTTGGTGCGCTCTGTGGTGCCGAAGCAGGGCATGGTGACGGCGATGATATCCGTGGCCGGGCGGCCCAGCATCCCCATGGCCAGCGCCGTGATGAGGAGGGCCAGGGTGGAGTCCAGCCCGCCGCTGAGCCCGATGACGGCAGTCTTGGCGCGGGTGTGCTCCAGGCGCTTTTTCAGCCCCAGGGCGGCGATGAGCAGGATCTCCTCGCACAGGGCCGCCCGGTCCTCCGCATTTTCCGGCACAAAGGGGGCCTGAGAGATGTACCGGGTGAGACGGGTCTCCTCCAGAGGCAGGGAGAAGCAGGAGCGCCAGACCTCCTTCTCGCTCTCTCCGGGGGTGAAGGTGGTGTTCCGGCGGCGCTCATAGACCAGCCGGTCCACGTCGATCTCGCTGATGGTGAGACCCGTGGCAAACCGGCGCTCGGCCAGGAGGGTGCCGTTTTCCGCCACCATATTGTGGGCGGCAAACACCAGGTCCGAGGTGGACTCCCCCTCGCCGGCGTCGGCATAGACATAGCCGCAGATGAGGCGGCCGCTCTGGCCCACCACCAGGGAGCGGCGGTAGTCCGCCTTGCCCACCAGCTCGTTGGAGGCGGACAGGTTCAGGATCACCGTGGCGCCCTTCCGGGCCAGCTCCACCGAGGGGGGCGCCGGGGCCCACAGGTCCTCGCAGATCTCCACCCCGATGACCAGATTGGGCACGCTCTGGCAGGCAAAGACCTGGTTGGACAGGAGGTCCACCTCCTGAGAGCAGAAGGGGATCATGGCCTCCACGCCCACGCCGCTGCTGAACCAGCGGCGCTCATAAAATTCCCCGTAGTTGGGGAGATAGCACTTGGGCACCAGCCCCAAAATCTCTCCTTTTTGTATTACCGCAGCGCAGTTATACAGTTTGTTGTCATATGGATTCCGCACCGGCAGCCCCACAGCCGCCACCAGATCCAGGTGCCGGGTGGCCTCCAGAATGGTGGCAAGGGCTTCCTCCGCCCCTTTCAGCAGGGTATCCTGAAAAAACAGGTCCCCGCAGGTGTACCCGGTGATGCACAGCTCCGGCAGGCACAGCACCTGCACCCCCTGCTTGGCGGCCTCCCGCATCAGGGTGAAAATCTGCTCCGCATTATAGCGGCAGTCGGCTACCCGGATCTTCGGGGTGCCGGCGGCCACGCTGATGAATCCGTCCCGCATGGTCCATCCTCCTTTTGGCATGTCCTTCCTGTTGGTGATTGTATTGTAGCGCACACGGGGGAAAAAAGCAAACGAAAAACCCCCACCGGATGGTGAGGGTTTTCCGCTGTGTGTTGTGTGTGTTTTAGGAGGGAGAAATCGCATCGGGTGTTGTACCCTTTGCTTGATTGTATCTTACAATAGGATTAAGAAGAAATCATGTACGTGCTATGAACAATTTGTAAACAAAAGGGGGTCTTTCCGGAAGAGATCCGCCTGTTTTGACAAAACATGGTCTGCCCGCCGGGGGCACGACCGGTTTTGCTTGGCAGACCCTGCCAAAAGGGCGGGGACGTTTCGCGTCCCCGGACGCGAGGTACTTTTGGCACGGCCCAAAAGTACCCAAAAGGCCGCTTAGGGGCTTGCGGCCCCTAAGGACCCCGTTGATGTGCAGTATTATGCCTGCTTCTCGTTCCGGCGCGTGGGGGTCATCTTGTCTCCGCGTCTATCTCCGCGCTTCCCGCTTCGCTGCGCGCTGCCTTGGCGGGCGGCCAAGCAGGATCTCCCCTGATCCCGCGCCTGGTGCGGCGGGTGAGAGGGCTGGCTTTCCAATTCCGCACCGCACCCCAAGGGCACTTCCTCGGCCCTTCGGGCCTCACATCGCACCATAAACAGCAAGAGGAAAAGAGAAACTACTACTCTCCTGTTTTAGAGGCTCACCGTTTCACAGGCCGTCAGGCGCAGTTACGAAACCCTTCAAGGTTCGTAGGTAATCCCGCTGCCGATAGCGTTGGTAAAATAGCCCCCTCCACGACCCTGTTCTAAAAATTTGGGGTTCTTAGGGGCAACGCCCCTAAGTGTGTTTTTGGTGACTTTTTGCACAAGCAAAAAGTTACCCCACGGAGTGTGGGCACCCTCTCCCTCCGGCAGGGTTGCCGAAATGAGCACACGCCCACGGCAAAGCCAAAGCTAAGCCGCGCCGGATCAGGGCCACGCCGCACCCGTTATCTGTACTTCCGGCTCTCCGCCACCGCCAGCTCGTCGCACCGGTTGTTGTATGGGTTCTCCGCGTGGCTTTCCCACCGGGCAGTACCCGGTGGGAGCCCTTTTGATTTTACTTGCGCAGGGCGAGTCAATCGCCCTTTGCGCCGAGATTTTGCCTTCGGCAAAATGCTCGTACGGCGCATCGCGC
Source organism: uncultured Oscillospiraceae bacterium (assembly GCA_944386995.1). GTDB lineage: Bacteria > Bacillota > Clostridia > Oscillospirales > Oscillospiraceae > CAJFPI01. Next base: position 1,300 of record CALXDF010000143.1, on the reverse strand, counting down.
CGGATCAGGGCCACGCCGCACCCGTTATCTGTACTTCCGGCTCTCCGCCACCGCCAGCTCGTCGCACCGGTTGTTGTATGGGTTCTCCGCGTGGCCCTTGACCCAGTGGCAGCGGACGGTATGGATCTCGCACAGATCCAGCAGCGTTTCCCACAGGTCCGGGTTCAGGGCCGGCTTTTTGTCGCTCTTCACCCAGCCCCGCGCCCGCCAACTTTTGGCCCAGCCCTTGGTCAGAGCGTCGATCACATACTTGGAGTCGGAGTACAGCTCCACGGTACAGGGTTCCTTCCGCAGGGCCAGGGCCTGAATCACGGCGGTGAGCTCCATGCGGTTATTTGTCGTCCCGGCCGCGCCGCCGGAGATCTCCTTCCGGTGCTCCCCATACTGTAAAATAGCGCCCCAGCCGCCGGGGCCGGGGTTGCCGGAGCACGCCCCGTCGGTATAGATGGTCACAGTTTTCATATGCGTCTCCTTTGGGGCGCGATACGCAGGCGGCAGCCTGCCCGCGCCGATGGCGCGTCCGAGCGTTTCCGCCGGAGGCGAAAACCTCGTCGCAGGGCGGATTCACTCCGCCCGAGGATGTTCAATCTTTCGGGGTCCCCGGAAAAGCCCTCGGCTTTTCTGGGGAATTGCCCCAGCCCCCCGGTCCCGGGTTGCCGCTGCACGCCCCGTCGGTATAGATGGTCACAGTTTTCATATGCGTCTCCTTTGGGGCGCGATACGCAGGCGGCAGCCTGCCCGCGCCGATGGCGCGTCCGAGCGTTTCCGCCCCAGGATGAATCCGGCGCACCTCTTGCAGGTACGCCGGTCAGAGATATCGAATTTTCCGGAATCAGCCTGTCTGAAAGCGCCCTCAAGCAGAGGACACTTTCCCCCGTTCCCGCCCGCGCAGAATCGGCGTCTGGTTATTATTCCAAAATGTAATCTTGCTCGTGTAACATTACCGAACGTAATCATACAGTTGGGAGTCGAACCCAGCGAATGTCCCGTCTCGCTGCCAAACCGGTAATGCCTCATCACTCCGGCACTTGGAGTTTGACGCCCGCCTCCTGCGCAACCAAAACAGGCTACTCCTCCAGCAGCTCCGTGGTCCAGTTGGCCTCCTGGATGGCCTCGTCCAGCTCCCGCAGGGCCTTGGACGCGGCGTCCAGCTGCTTCTGCATCTCCCGGACGTTGACGGTGCTGCGGATCTTGATCTCCCCCACCGTCCGCCGGGTGGCCAGTTCGCTGGCGCTGGAGAGGAAGTCCCGCAAAATCTGGAGTTTCTTCTTCCACACATCCCGCCGGGCCAGCAGGCCGG
>CALXDF010000142.1 GCA_944386995.1 uncultured Oscillospiraceae bacterium | reverse complement strand
TCCCGGGTGAGGATGAAGGCGGAGGACACCAGGTGGGCGCCGGGCTTGGTCTTGATGAGCTGCAGAGCCGGACGCACGGTGTCGGCGGTGGAGTAGGTGGCGCCGCCCAGCAGCGCGTCGGCCACGCCCATCTTCACCAGCATGGTGCCGAAGTAGTTGCCCTTCTGCAGGGCTGCGCGGCAGTCCTCAGCGCTCATCTTGCCCTTGCGCAGCTCCACCATCTTCTCCACCATCTCGTCCATCTTGTCATAGGTGGCCGGGTCGATGATGGTGGCGCCGGAGATGTCAAAGCCGTTTTTCTCGGCAGCGGCCTTCACTTCCTCCACGTTGCCCACCAGGATGACGTCCATCAGGTCCTCCTTCATCAGGCGCGCGGCGGCCTCCTGGATGCGCTTGTCCGGCCCCTCGGTAAAGACGATGGTGCGGCGGTCCTTTTTCAAAATGTCGATGAGTTTCGTAAACATGTCTGTTTGTTACCTCCTGCCTTCCGGCATAAAATTCCTACTCCTAGTGTAGCATGTCTTGCCCGCTGATTCAACCAATAAATGTGCTGATTTTTGTGAAAATCACCACGATATCTTGGGGTTGACGCTGGCGGAAAAAGAGTGTATCATAGGGGAAGCAAGGTTGTAACTATTTGTAACCTTTTTGGAGAGAGAAATTGCCGGCCCCCTTGGGAGCCGGCATCCCGTCCTAATCGGATCATTGAGGATCACAAAGAGAACAGATAGAAGGGATCGTGCCTATGAATAAAACGTCAAATCAAAAGCGGGAGGATCGGCACAGCCACCGGGATTTCCCGGAATCCAACCGCTTTTTCAAGCAGCTGAAAATCCTTCTGGGAGCCCAGGGACCCATGTTAGGCTCCCTGTTTCACCGCAAGCGGCTGCATCTGCGCGGGCGGCTGACGGCGGCTTCGGCCCGGTGCCGCACTGCTTTGGGCCGCCGCCGTCTGCGGGCGCCGGTCTTTCTGGCCGGAGCGGCAGCCATCGCCGTGCCGGTGGTGTTCTTTTCTCTGTTTACCTGGGGCACTACTGTTATGTATAACGGACAGGCTCTGGGTACGGTTTCCAGTTCCAGTGCGGCGGATACCGCTGTGGCCGAGGTGGAACAGGAGCTCAGCGGCGTGCTGGGGGACAGCTTCACCCTGGACGAGTCCCTGGTTTCCTATTCCAACGGGCTGGTGAGCCGCCGGGCCGTGGTGGATCCCCAGACCATCGAATCCACCCTAAGCGATGAATTGGATCTCACCACCTATGCCTACTCCCTGTATGTGGACGGGGAGTACATCGGCTCCAACGAGAGCAAGGAGGCCCTGGAGGCCCTGCTGGACCAGATCAAGGCCCCCTATCTCAACGAGAACACTCAGTCCATCGAGTTCCTGGAGGATGTGGAGATCCGGGAGGGCTATGTAGCCACCGAGGATCTGTGCAACCTGGGAGACATTGTGCTCAAGCTCAACTCCACCAAGAGCGGGGAGGTGGTCTACACCGTCCAGGCCGGCGACGTATGGGGCCGCATTGCCAACAATTACGGCATGACCACCAGCGAGCTGGCGGAACTGAACCCCGGCTTTGACGTCAACAAGATCCAGATCGGCGATCAGATCCTGATCAGCAACGCCGTGCCCTACCTCACCATCCAGGTGACGCAGTACGAGTACTATGAGGCTGAGATCCCCTATGAGATCGAATATATCGACGACGCCACCATGTGGGAAGGCGACACCAGTGTGGTGAGCAAGGGTGTCTACGGTACTGCCGACACCACGGCGCTGGTCACCTATGTCAACAGCGAAGAAACCGAGCGCACCATCGTCAGTCAGGTGACCACCTCCGAGCCGGTCAACGAGGTTCAGAAGCGCGGCACCATGGAGCGGCCCAGCTGGGCGCCTACCGGCTCCTTCCGCTGGCCCACCAACGGTACCATCACCTCCCGGTATGGTTCCCGCTATATCTTCGGCAGCACCTCTTTCCACAGCGGTCTGGACATTGCCAACCGCACCGGCACCGACATCGTGGCGGCCGACGGCGGCATCGTCACCTACGCCGGGTGGATGAGCGGGTATGGCTATCTCATCATCATCGACCACCAGAACGGCTATGAGACCTACTACGGCCACAACAGCAGCCTGCTGGTGGGCGTGGGCGACAAGGTGTTCAAGGGCCAGCATATTGCGGAGATGGGCGCTACGGGCCGGGTCACCGGTACCCACTGCCACTTCGAGGTCCGCTACAACGGCGAGACCAGGAATCCTTTGAATTATCTGCCCTGACGCTGTGCTATTTGTGCTATTCAGTCAAAAGCCCGGTTCCCTGTGGGAACCGGGCTTTTGTGATGTTTGTGACGAATGTGTCTGCCGTTCAGGCTGCCGGAGCCGCTCCTCACCGGCCTCCGCGTCTCTTCCTGCCCCGGCCGGGCGTTTCTCCCCGCCGCCTGGCAGCATCTTCGCCGGCCGCTCTGCGGCCCGGCTCCGCGCTCTGTTCCCCCCTGAACCTTCCGCCCCCGCTCCGGGAGGCGGTTTTTTTCTGTCCCCGGCCGGACTGTGCTGCTCCGCCGGGGCCTTTTCCCGCCGTGGTGCGGCCGCCCTGCGCACTGTGGAGGGGCCGGATCAGGCAGTCCTTCCCATAGCCGATGAGGTCGGTGCGCCCGGCCCGGTGGAGCGTCTCCGTCACCAGGCGGCGCATCTCCGGCCGTTTCCACTGCAAAAGGGCCCGCTGCAGGGCCTTCTCGTGGGGGTCCCGGGCCACGTAAACCGGCTCCATGGTTCGGGGATCGATCCCTGTGTACCACATGCAGGTGGAGAGGGTCCCCGGGGTGGGGTAGAAGTCCTGGACCTGCTCGGGCTGGCGGCCAGTCTTGTTGAGGAACTCCGCCAGCTCCACCGCATCCTCCAGGGTGCAGCCCGGGTGGCTGCTCATGAGGTAGGGCACGATGTACTGCTCCAGGCCGTAGCGCTGGTTCAGGCGCTCATACTTCTCCTTGAAGCGCAGGTACACGTCGAAGTGGGGCTTGCCCATGTAATCCAGCACCCGGCTGGCACAGTGTTCCGGGGCCACCTTCAGCTGGCCCGACACGTGGTAGCGCACCAGGTCGGAGAAAAATTCGCTGTTTTTCTCGCAGAGCATGTAGTCAAAGCGGATGCCGCTGCGGATGAACACCTTCTTCACCCCCGGGATGGCCCGGACCTTCCGCAGCAGTTTCAGGTAGTCCTGGTGGCTGGGGTCCAGGTTGGGGCAGGGGGTGGGGGCCAGACAGGAGCGGTGCTTGCACATGCCGTTTTTCAGCTGCTGCTGGCAGGAGGGGTGGCGGAAGTTGGCGGTGGGGCCGCCGATATCGTGGACATAGCCCTTGAACTTGGGGTCATGGGTGAAGCCCTCCACCTCTTTCAGAACGCTCTCGTGGCTCCGGGCGGTGACCATCCGCCCCTGGTGGAAGGCCAGGGAGCAGAAATTGCACCCGCCAAAGCACCCCCGGTTGTGGGCCACGGAGAACCGCACCTCCTCGATGGCCGCCACGCCCCCCTGGGCCTCATACATGGGGTGGACCTCCCGGGCGAAGGGCAGGGCGTACACCGCGTCCAGCTCCTGCTGGTTCAGGGGCATGGCCGGGGGATTGACGATAAGATACCCGCTGCCATGGGGCTGGATAATCCCCTTTCCCCGGACGGCGTCATGCTCCTCGTACTCGACCTTCGTGGCCAGGGCGTAGTCGTGCTTGTCCGACTGCACCGCCTCAAAGGAGGGCACAGCCACCGCCTCAAAGGCGCAGGCGCTCTCATGGGAGAAATAGGCCGTGCCCCGGATATCGG
>CALXDF010000141.1 GCA_944386995.1 uncultured Oscillospiraceae bacterium | reverse complement strand
GATCACCACATATTTGGGGTTCAGCAGCGGGTAGGTTTCATCCCGGATCGTCTCCGGCGTGGGGGCCACGCCCTCCAGGGCGAGCAGTTTCAGCCCCTGGGCCATCTCCATCTCCTCGGCGTAGTAGTAGACGCTGTAGCCGATGGCGCCGGGTGAGCCGTCATAACTCTTCACGGCCTCCATCAACTGGCCCATGGTGGCCACGATGTAGTCCGTGGGTGGCTCCATCATGGGCGTGCCCTGCATCACCAGTTTCTCCATCAGCGCCTGGCTGCCGGCATCCTCATTGCGCTGGAAGGGGACGATCTCCCGATCCTCACCCCCCAGTTCCTTCCAGTTGGTGATCTCGCCGGTGTAAATTTTCCGGGCCTGGTCGATGGTAATGGAGTCCACCGGGTTATCCTGGTTCACCACAAAGACGAAGGCATCGGTGGCAAAGGGGGCCTGCTCCCACTGGAAACCGGACGCCTCCTTCTCCGCCAGCACCGTCTCATTGGGCTCCCCCACAATGAGGAGGTCGGCGTTTCCCTGCATCAGGTTGTAGTAGGCGTTGGTGGTTTTGGAAAACGAAACCAGGTCGGCCACCTCCTCCCGGCTCTCCCCCAGCAGCACCGCGCACACTGCCTCCGCCAGAGGCGCAGTGGATGTAGAGCCGTCCAATCGGGGAAGATTCTCCCGGGTAAAGGTGAATACTTCCGTCTCCGGCTGCTGGTCGGGTTCCGCCGGCGGATCTGTCGGCCGGACACAGGCGGACAGGCCGAGGCAAAAGCACACTGCGAGCAGGACTGCCATACTGCGTTTTCTCATCGGATCACACCTCCTAAACGGCGTTTCGCTTCGCGAACACTCCGGCAGCACAGGGAATTTCCCTTTCCCCGGACCGTCCGTTCCTTATAGTTCCAGTATAGCATAAGGGGCAGGAAAAAGGAAGCAGCTTTCAGGCGCTGCCCTCTCTCATCCGTCCGGCCGCAAACCGCTCCGTCCCCGGCACAGAGGCGCTTTTTCTCCGATTCAGGAAGAAGCTCGCCCGGGCCGAATCGGTCCGGGCGAGCTTCTTCCTGAAGATCACCAATCTCTCCAAAAGCAATACAGGTTCTACAGCAGGTTTCCCTTCTCATCAAAGCGCATGGGTTCCGGCGCGGACAGGATCTCTATGCAGCTCTCCGCTTCCGCCTGGGGCAGAAGCGCCTCCGAGATCCAGATCTCCCCCAGATGCAGCGTGTCCTGAATGCGCACCATGCGCACATGGTCCCGGTCCGTGTGCAGCAGTGTGCGTACCGCAGCGCGGATGGCGAGCTCCTCCGTATCCATAATCAGCGGGATCTTGGCCGGCGGCAGCACACAGTTTGTCACGGTGTTCATATAAATACTCTCCAGATCCAGCTTTTCTGCCAGCTTTCGGGTGGTGAAATCCGCCACCCCCAGCCCAATGGCATTGCCGTGGCTTGCCGGCGTCAGGTCGAGATAGGCAATCCGCTGTACTGTGTTCCTCCCCTGGAGTCCCGGGGCATAAAAGCGGCCGGTGATGTTGGGATCCGCCCCGTCGCCGCTGATATCCTTTCCAATCCGGTCCACGACCAGCACATCCTGTTCCGGAAACAGGATGCGGGGAAACCTCTCCTTTGCCATGTTGAGAAGCGCAGGCTCCCGGCGCAGGAATTCCTGCCGCAGGACGGCCTCCACATGAAAGGTTTCGTCGTAGGCGTTCTCCAGAATGGCGACACCGAAAGCTACGTTGCTCTCTGCCTGCAGGACCTCCCCCATCTCCACCAGGTTGGAGGCCATCTCCTCCATTCCAAGGGAGTGGAAGCTCTCTGCCCCGCGCTGCTTCCCGCAGCCGATGACCCCCATTTTTGTCAGCCCGCTCTCCACTGTGCCATGGAAAGCCGTATGGGGTTTGAGGCGGTTGACCAGAATCGTGGCCTGTGCGCCGGCTGCATCCCGCGAGAACCAGACCGGCACGCCCCGGCGGGTCCGCCCCAGCTGACCCGCTTCCAGGGAGGAGATGAGGGGCGCGCCTCCCGTCTCCTCCGTGATGCCCAGGCCAGCCAGCAAGTCCCGCTGCCCCTCCGGGGAAGCCCCGCCGTGACTGCCCATTGCCGGGAAAACAAAGGGCTGCGCTCCGCGGGAGCGGACCCAGTCGACCACTGTGCGCAGGATTTCCGGATAGTGCCGGATCCCCCGGCTTCCCGCCGCAACCGCCACGCGCATCCCGGGGCGGATGGTCCCCTGAATCTCCGGTCGGTCCAACTCCTTCCTGACAGCCTTCTCCACCTGGGTCAGGGACTCACGGTTAAACTTTTGTCGGACCTGTACCATCCTGGGGAGGGATACCTCCCGCAGCAGCGCATTGACTCGTTCCATCGCGCTCATCGATAGGTAATGGCCGTGATCACAGAGGGCTTATTGTCCACATTCTGCGTCACAAACAGCGAGGAGGCGAAGCTGTGGTCGTCATGGTAACTGAAATGTCCCATTGCCCCATCGAAGTCCAGCTCCTGCATGGCCGTATTGATGGCCTCCCTGTCAGTATTGGTACCTGCAAGCTTCATGGCCTCCGCCAGAATATACACCGCGTCGTAAATGCTGACACTGTTGAGATCCGAGCTCTCCCGCTCCGGATACGCCTCCAGATAAGCCTCTTCAAAGGCGGCGCCGGCCTCACTGTTGCCGCCGGGCGCCCAGTCGGACACGGAATACCAGCCGTCTGCCGTGCCGCCGGCGTTGGAGATGCACAGATCCGCCGCATAGGAGGTACATCCCACCAGCGGCATCACCTCGCTGGTAAGGCCGGCTGCCGCAGCCTGCTGGCATACCAGGGCGGCCGGCGCCTGGTTGGTCATCGCTACCAGGCAGTCAAATCCCCCATCCAGGACTTGGGAGATATAGGGGGAGTAGTTGGATTCGTCCTCCGGAAACGCGAAAACGCTGCTCTCCGGAATCGTAACGCCCAGCTCCTCAAAAGCGGTTCTGGTGTTGTTGAACAGCGCGGCATAGGTGCTTGTGGTGGAATACATAATTGCAGGGTTGGTGCAGCCCAGCTCATTTACCACAAAGTCCGCCAGAATCTGGCCCTGGACAGAGTCCAGAGGACGCACCTGCCAGGTATAGGGGTTCTTCTCCGCAGACACGGCAGAGGAGGACCCAAGGCAGAGGAACGGCACGCCCGCTTCTTCCACTGCCGGCATGGCGGTCAGGCAATAGGCGGAAAAGACGCTGCCCACAATCCCCATGATCTCGTCGTTGGCCAGGAGCTCCTGGGTCGCCAGCACAGACATCTCCACGTTGTCCACCTCATCGGCCACTACCAGTTCCAGCTGCTGGCCGTTGACGCCGCCAGCGGCATTGATCTCCTCCACAGCCAGGTTGGCGCCCTCCAGCCCCAGTTCACCTATGTAGCTGCTGGAGCCGGTAATCGCCGTTACCAGCCCAATCTTTACCGTTCCGGAATCCGTCCCCGCATCTGTGCTGCCGGCATTGCTGCCAGCCGCACCGCTGTCCCCGTCCCCGGCGTTTCCGTTGCCTGCGCAGCCGGACAGAGCGGCCAGCAGAAGCATTGCTGCGGTTAAAAGCGCCAATAACTGTTTCATGGGTCTACCTCCAAACGTTTTGTATTTTATTACTCAAATGGAACGATTTCGTCCAATGGGTAAATGGGCCGGGGGACACGGGCATAGGGCAGCCGCTGGATATTCAAATCTGTAAAGCCCGGCGTGTCCAGAATAACAATCTCTTTTGCAATGGAGGCGTAAGCCGAGCGGAACAACTTGTGGGACTTCTGGACAATCACATCCATCTCCGCCGGCTCCACCCCCAGATCTCGCAGGAACTGCGGATCATACATCAGCGAGGCATACTCCGCCGCCACCACGTGAATATGGCCGTCCACCAGCAGATGGGCCCGGCGCCCGGTGTTCACCGCAACGCCGGAAAACGCTTCTCCGGTCACCTGACTGCGGTCCTGGCTGAGCGCCAGCACCTTCGCATGGACGGTGACGTCGCGGTTGTAGCCATAGTCCTGGTCCCCGCCGACCGTGATCTCGCCCTCTCCCCAAAGGCCAACGGAAAATGCCTGCGCTACGGCTTTGGGACTTACGATGCTGAGCGCGGCCTGTTGGGAGCAGCCAAGCAGCGCCCGCAATGTCTCAGTGCTGTCCCCCAACCCGCCGGCGGTCGTGATATCGCCGGAGTCCACAAAAATAACAGGCCGGCGGAACGCAGGCAGGCGGCCGACCGCCTCAGCCAGGGAGGGATAAGTCTGAAAAAACGCCTCCCGCTGCTGGAATATGGAGAGCGCCAATGCATCGGCTGTTTCTTTCCATTTTTTCTGATCGGGCGCCTCCGGCTGGAGATAAAAAAGGAGGGAGACGCCCATTTCCTCAATGTCCAGCCATGGCTGCGCGCAGAACAGGGAAGCGCTGACCAGATCCGGATCACGGTCCATATGCCCGAGCGCCGCAATGACCTCCCCGCTGACCCCCTGGCCGGTCTCCGCGGCCTCCACAGGGACGATCAGGGGCAGTTTGCGGAAGATGGGAACCGGCCGTTTCATGCCGTGGAGCAGACGATCCAGGATCAGCGCAGCTCTCCGGCCGGTCTGGGCAAAATCCACATGGGGATACGTCCGAAATCCTACCATGGCATCAGCCTGTACCACCATTTTTTCTGTCAAATTGGCGTGGTAATCCAGTGTCGTCACAACCGGGACATCCGCCCCCACCAGATCCCGGACCCGCTCAAGCAATACGCCCTCGCAGTCGTCGCAGGACTCAGAGACCATGGCGCCGTGAAGTGCCAGCAGCACGCCGTCCACCGGGAGCTGCGCCTCCAGGGCATCGAGGATCTCCCCCGAGAGCTGGGCAAAAGCGGCATCCTCCACCTTTCCGCAGGCCACTCCCCAGCAGGCGACAGCCGGGACCAGGTCCGCCGGGTGCTCGGAAAAATAGGACAGAAAGCCGCCGATCTCCGTGTTTGTTCCGGCCAAATGCCGGGGAATTTCCTCTCCACGCAGCACATAGCCCCGCTCAAACAGGGCAAGATCTGTCTTTTGCGGGCAGAACGTGTTGGTCTCCTGAATCAGCGAGGCATAAAAGATTTTCATAGGCAGTATCTCCTTATGGCACAGGCACAAAAAGCAGTCAACCCGGAGCGTCTGCAGAACTTATATGTTACATGATACATGTCTTTGTTTTTCCTGTCAAGAGCTTTTTGTCGCGCAAACGTTCCCAGCAGGAATTCCAGCCAATTGTCAGGCCAATTGCCAGAAAATGGCAGCAGGATTTATGCAATACAGCTAATCCTATCCCTGTTGTCTGAAAAATATGTCGCTCCCCCCGCCCAAGAGCAGGGGGAGCGTCGTTATCTTACGGAATCCAATTGTGTGCAGAGACTGCGGAACCAGCGGCTGCCGCAGCGTCAGGCGCCGGGCCCCGGCCCGGACGGCCTGCGCCATCGCCGCTTCACTGCCGGACAGAGGTCTGATAGGTATCCATAATATCCCGGTAGAGCAGATCACCGGCCTGGCTGAGGTCCCCGCGCAAAATGGCGTCTACAATATCCAGGTGGATTTTAATCTCCTGCTGATAGCGCTCTGTGCGCTGTTCCCGGATAATCCGCTGAATCTGCAAAATCCGGCTGCGCTTTGTCAGATCCATAATATTCAGGATCTCCCGCAGGATAATCTCCGGACAGTTCTGCACCACAAAGGCATGGAAGGAAACATCCAGCGCGAAATTTCGCTCCAGGATCTCCGCTGTACAGCCGGAGGCCTGATAGATGGCCTGAAACTGCTCCTGAAATTCGGCCAGCTTGTCCCGGTCCAGCCTGCTGCCGTAGGCCAGGAGGATCTCCCGCTCCATGCCCGCCCGGCAGCGGAAAATAATCTCCAGCTCCTCCTCCGACAGCTCGCGGACATAGGTTCCCGACTGGGGCAGGATTGTCACATATCCGTCATTCTGTAGCCGGGCCAGTGCGGCGTTTACCGGCATCCTGCTGATCCCCAGCTCCTCCGACAGCTTGATGATGTTGATTTTTGTATGCGGTGCAAGCCGGTTATTGATAATTTCATCTTTGAGATACTGATATACCTGCTCGCTGACGCTGATTTTCTGAACCGGTTTGTCTGCCATGCTCCACCTCGTTGCGTTTTGTGCTGCAAAAGCAAAAAATCTGCTGTTTGCCTGATGTTCAGTGTACATCATTTGCGGCAGATTTTCAACTCATAGGATTTTCAAAAAGGGGCTTGCAACCGCTCGGGAGATGTGATATGCTAAGCTAAACTGAAATGTTACATTTCAATTTAGGATGGAGGCGATTCAAATGTCAGATCTGGCTATGCTGGGCGGGAGCCCGGTCATTTCCTATCGCCTGCCGACTGTCAACGACAGCACCGGGCGGACCTTTGGCGCGGAGGAGCTCCAAGAGCTGCGGGAGGTTATCGAGAGCGGGCGGCTGGGATTTATCTGCGGCACCAAGATCAAGGAGCTGCAAAATCTATGGGCCGCAGATCACGGTGTGGAGACGGCGATCTGCGTCAGTTCCGGCACGGCCGCCCTGCACACGGCTATCAATTTTTTGAACCTGGGCCGGGAAGATGAGGTCCTGGTTCCCGCGATTACCGACATGGGAACCGTGCTGGGGGTCATGCTCCAGGGGGCAGTACCGGTCTTTGTGGATGTCGATCCCATCACGCAGAACATGGACCCGGACGACATCGAGCGGCACATCACGCCCCGGACCAAGGCGATCATGCCCGTCCACCTGTATGGGTATCCCTGTGATATGGACCGGATCATGCCCATTGCCCGGGCCCACGGGCTCTATGTGGTTGAGGACTGCGCTCAGGCCCATACCACTCGGTACAAGGGACGGCTGGTGGGGACCTTCGGCGATGTTGCCTGCTACTCCTTCCAGCAGTCCAAGCACATGACCACCGGCGACGGCGGGATGGTGATGGCGAAAAAGGACTGTCTCTGCGGCAGAAAGCTGATCCACTGTCAGGACAAGGCCTGGCCCAGGGAACTGTACCGGGACCATCTGTTCCTGGCGCCCAATTACCACTTCACAGACCTGCAGGCTGCTGTCGGGCTGGCGCAATACCGGAAGCTGGAGCAGCTGGTAGAGGGCCGGCGGACCTCTGCGCTGCATCTGAGCCATCTGCTTCAGGATCTTCCCGGCACCTACCCCCAGGGGGATACCCAGATGGGGACACACACCTTCTTCGAGTATGACCTGCCGCTGGACATGGAACAGTTCTCCGTGGACAACAAGGTGCTGGCCGATGCGCTGAAAGCGGAGGGGGTCCCCTGCTCCCCCAGCTATCTGCCAAAGCCGATCTATATGTACGATGTGGTGGCAAAAGCCTATCCCGTCACCCTGAACATGTGCCCCAATGCGGTGAAGGCCTGTGCCAGCATGCTCTATATCCCCTGGACGGAGAAACACACCCTTCAGCACGCCGAGGATCTCTCCAAGGCGATCCACAAGGTGCTGTCCTATTATCACCGGTAACCCCCCGTGCCGCCGGCAGTCCAACACAAAGAAGAGCTGGGAGAGGCATTCTGCCTCTCCCAGTTCTTTCTCCATACCCGCCTTGGCTCAGGAGAGCTTCCGGTCGATATAGCTGGCGTACCCAATCCAGGCGCACGCCTCCGCGTTGACCGCGGCAATCTCCGCATATTGGGCCGCCTGCCGGGTGTTGTCTTCAATAGCGGCCAGTCGTTCCAGCTGCATCTGGTTTTGCCGGAGCATCTGCTGGTTTTGGGCAGCCAGGACCGCCTGCTGGATAATGATTTCCTGCTGCTGGGCGATGATCTGATCCAGCTTGGATTTGATCTCGTTGAGATCATAGTGCAGCAGCGCTGTGGATAAAGACTCCCGGGAGGTGGTGATGAACGTGTGGAGGTAATAAACCGCATACAGATTACGAAACTGCACCGGGATGATATTCACCTGATACGCCTTCTCCAGCAGCTCCCCCGCCTTTTTCAGTTCCCCGGCGACGCCCTCCAGCGCCCGTGTATCGCCCTGAATCTTCTGGAGGTTGTCCCGGTAGGCCTGCGGCGCCGCATCCCGGAACTCTGCATAGGCCTTTTGCAGCCCCTGGGCGCACTCCCGCTTCGTGGAAAAGGACCACAGTTTGGACCAGCGGGGCACGGAGCGGATGCTGCGGTCGTCCACCGGGACCCACTGGCAGCCATTGGGCAGCCAGTCACTGGTACACACCCGCATATTGTTGTACTCCTGCTCCATTGCCAGGAAGCAGGAGGTGCCGTTATAGAACAGATAGGCGTAATCCCGGGAGCACATTCCGTCGCTGTAACGGTATTCCCGAATGAGGCACTTCTTCAGATAGTTGGAGTTTCTGCGCCAGTCGATCCGGCCCGCCAGCTTCTTCTGATGATCCTCCAGCCGACTTTTGATGCACTCCAGCGCCAGCACATCGCTGAGATGGATCCGAAGCGCTTCCCGATCCAGTTCACCCGGATGGCCGACGGCCGGCGGCCGCCCAGGCTGCGCCTGTGCGGCGGAGGGCGATCCCATTATTGGCCGCACCCGGGCGCCGCAGCGCTGGCAGAAGTTAGCGTCGTCGTCAATTTGATACCCACACTGTGGACAAAACATCTCGATTCCCCCCTTGAAGCATGCTCGGTCATCCACTGTACCAACGGTATCCGGGCCGCGGTGTACCGCCCCGGGCAATCTCTTACCCGCGGTGATAGGAGAAGCGGTTTCCCGTCAGGGTGCGCCACACCTGATCCAGCTCCTCCTCAGGCAGCGGTGCCCCGGGCGCCTGCTCCAGCGCGTCCAGATTCTGCCGGAGCTGGTCAGGACTGCTGAAGCCAAGAATCACGGAGGTCACCGCCTCTCGGGCATACAGCCACTGCAGGGACAGTGCCAGAACATTCTCCCCCCGCTCCTCTGCCAGAGCCTGGAGCCGCTCCACCGCCTGCCCGTTCAAATCGGAGAGGTAGCGGCTGGCGTAGCCCTTGTCCTCCACAAGGCGGGCGCCGGCGGGCATGCATCCGGCCCGGTACTTCCCGCTGAGGAGTCCGCCGGCCAGAGGGTTGTAGGTCACCAGCGCCATGGGATACCGGCCAAGCATGGGGATCAGCTCCCCCTCGATCCCCCGGGTCAGCAGGTTGTATACATTCTCGCTGGCCACCGGCGGCTCCAGTCCCATCTCCCGGGCCTTGAGCACCAGCTCACAGACCTGCCAGGCGGAGAAATTGCTCACGCCGTAGTGCCGGATCTTGCCCGCTTGTATCAGCCTGTTCATGGCGGCAATCAGCGCTTCCGGCGGAACCGACTTATCCGGAAAGTGGGCGTAGTAGAGGTCAATACACTCTGTTCTCAGCCGCCGCAGGCTGCCTTCCACCGCCCGGATCAGGTGCGCCTCTCCCAGCCCCTGATCCTCCGGTCCGGGCCCCACCGGACCGCCGGCCTTGGTCGCCAGAACCAGCTTCTCTCGAAAAGGCTGGATAACCGCCCCCAGAATCTGTTCCGAGGCGGTGGCACTGCCCGGCGGATAAATATCCGCCGTGTCGATGAAATTGACGCCCCGCTCCACTGCCAGTGTCAGGGCCTGCCGGGCGCCGGACTCATCCAGCCGGTCGCCAAAGGTCATTGTTCCCAGGCACACCCGTGAGACGGAAAGGGCCGTATTGGGAATGATCCTGTAGTCCATAAGGATGCCCTCCAGATCACTTAATATCAGCGGATTTTTGCTGATTTTATGATATCGGACCGGTCAGCGGTTGTCAATCGGCAATTTCCCGCATTCCGGCCGTTCAGATGCTGAAACAGGGTACGGAGCAGCGCCCCGTACCCTGTTTTGCCTTACCTGCAAAAGGCCCATCCGCCGCAGCATTTTCCCCTTGCGTGATTTACTTCGGCAGGGGCAGGAACCCGGCGGAGGATACCACCTCCTGCCCCGCTGCCGTCAACATGAAGTCCGCCAGGCGGCGGGCCGGGGAATTCTCCGGTTCGTCGGCGCGGATCACCACATAGTTGTAGTCCGCCAAAGGATAGCTGCCGTCAGCGATGGTCTCGTCCGTTGGGAGTACGCCGTCGATGGCCAGGAGCTTCACCTGGTTGGGTGTGACATCAACCATCAGCTCCCTGTAGTTTTCGTAGTAGGCGTACACGCTGTAGCCGATGGCGTAGGCCGGCGGATCCAGGGACAGTGCCTCTCCCACATCGGACAGGGCGGAGGACATGGCCTTTGACACACGGACCTGGAGGATCTCCGGACTCAGGGACAGTTTCCCGTCCTCCAGGAAGTAGCGCTCCATGAGGGCGTGGGAGCCGCTGTCGGTATTGCGGCAGTAAGCCAGCAGTTTCGCATCCGGCCCGCCCACCTCGTTCCAGTTGTCGTAGTCGTTGCGGACATAGATGTCCTGGATCTGCTCCTGGGTCAGGCCGGTGATGGCGTTCTCCTCATTGGTGAAGAACACCATGGCGTCCTGGGCGATGGGGATATACTCCAGTTCCACCCCTTTTCTGGCCGCCAGCTGCTCCAGATCTCGGGAGGCTTTTGTGGCCGCGAAGAGGACATCCGCTTCGCCGCTGATCAGCCGCTCATAGGACTCATAGCTCTTGGAGTGCTCCGCGGGGTACTGGGGGTGTGAGGTTTCGTTCGTAAACAGATCCCGATAGAGGCTGCTGGTGTAGTTGTAGGTGGAGGTGGAGCCGTCGATCACCGGCATCTCCTCGTCAAAGCCCAGCTGGATGGCCAGCTCCGTGGGGTACCAGGGCAGCCAGCGCAGGGCCTGGTTGGTCATGGTGATGACCTCGCCGCGGGTAGCCGGCAGGTCCGGCTGGGCATAGTCTGCCAGCACAGGGGCATCCTCCCAGAGATACTCCCCCGTGGGGAGCTCGGTGAGAATGGAGATGCTGCGGTTGTGCCCCTGAAAGGCCAGGTAGGCGCTCAGCGCCCAGTCCGGGATGGTCTCAGCATCCGCTAGGGTGGTCAGCTGGGCGCCATCAGCCGTCTCCGGGATCTCCAGCCAGCCCACAGCCTCCATGGCCCGGGCCAGCATGACGGTAAATTCCGCCCGGGTCACCGGGCGCTGCGGGTAAAACTGCTCGTCCGCCGAGGCGATGCCGGCAGCCCGGACCGCGGAGGCGATATCATAGTACCAGTTCTCAGGCGACACATCGCTGTACCCCGGATCTTCCGCCGGCTCCAGGCGCAGCAGCCGGACGATCAGGGCAAAAGCCTGCGCCCGGGTGATGGAGGCATCCTGGTTCAGCCGTCCGGCCTCGTCCCCCTGGATAATGCCGCGGATCTGCAGATTCTCGGCCCCCAGGGCAGAGAGATACTGCTGCTCCAGATCCGTCCAGACCGGCTCCTCCCCCTGGAACACCTCCAGAGGCCGGTCCGCGTCCCGCGCCGGCACCGTGGCAAAGAGGTAGCCGTCCAGATACCCGCTGGAGAGAGCCACCGGCTCTCCGGTGTCGGCGTACCGCACCGCCAGGTCCATCTGCCCGCCGTACGACAGCGTTTCTCCCACCGATGCGTCCACCCGGATGGTCACATAGTCCCCGCCGGGCTCCACCCGCCGCCAATCTTCCTCTGTGCTGCCGCCCCCTGCGGCCAGGGCCCCGCCCTGGCACAGCAGCAGGCAGGCGGCCAGCGCCGCCAAAATACGTTGATAAAGCTTCATCACTGTTCCTCCCTTCCGGGCTGCGCGGCACTGGTTTTGCTGCGGAGCCCTGATCCTTCTGGTTCTGTTATAATAGGATAGACGTTTTCGCTGCGGGAAAGTTCCCCCGGCAGCAAAACTGTCACCTTTTGTAACCATCCATCCGTCCTTGACAAATTTTTCTTAAAAACGGCGGCAGATCCCTGGAAATTCTGCGTCTGATTCAGTAGAATGGAGACAACCATTTCCGGAAAAAACAGCAGAGATGGAGGGATCAACCATGAAGCGGAAACTGACTGCACTGCTGCTGGCCCTGGTGCTTGTGACGGGGCTGGCACTGCCCGCTGCGGCAGAGGACACCGGCACAGCCCTGGAGCGGGTGACCGAGATCGTGAAGGACACTCTGGACCTGGACACCGCAGGCTTTGACACCTTTCGCGGGGACCGGTATGAGGGGGAGCTGTCCGCCGCCTGGACGCTCCGCTGGAGCGGGACGGCAGGGGACCTGACGGTTCAGGCCCAGGATGACGGCACCATCACCAGCTACCGTCTGAGTGAGGACGACTATGTGACCAACATCGTGGGCTTTCCCAGCTTCCCGCAGGGGGATGAAGCGGCCGCGGCCCGCTCAGCTCAGGCCTTTCTGGATAAAGTGCTGAGAGCTGGCGAGAGCGCTGCGCTGGGAACGCCCCGGGGCATGGACACGCTGGGGGGCGACAGCTTCCGCTTCAGCGGGACGCTCCTTCTCAACGGCCTGCCCTCCCCCCTGGACTACTCCGTCACCGTCCGGGCCTCGGACAACCAGGTGACAAACTTCAGCCGCACCGCGCCGGAAAACCTGTTTCTGGGGGAGGTCCCCGGGAACCGGTCCGCCGTCAGCGAGGCGCAGGCCCGGGAAACTCTGGCAGCTTCCCTGGCGGTAAAACTGGCGTATGTCCGCAGCGAGGAGGAGAGCACCGCCGCGGTTCTCCGCTACCTCCCGGCGGACACGGACCTCTTCTATGTGGACGCCCGAACCGGCGAGGCCCTCAACATGACGGAGCTGGGCGGCATCGGAAGTCTGGGCGGTGCAGGGGAATCCGGGGATTCTGCCGCGGACGGCGGGAGCAACGGCCTTACCGAGGCGGAACAGGAGGGCATCGCCAAGTTGGCGGGGGTGCTGCCCTCCGACACGCTGGACAGCCGTCTGCGTGGCCAGGGGGTCTATGGCCTGGAGGGTTTTACGCTGTCCTCTGCGGCCTATCAGCTCATTGAGGCGGACGGGGAAACGCAGGAGCAGGTACTCTGCATTCTTGCCTATACGGCATCCAGTGCAGAGGACTACCGCACCCGCACCGTCACCGTGGATGCCCGCACCGGAGCGGTGGAGTCCGTCTGCTCCTATGCTCCCCGGCTGGGGGAGGAGGAAACTCCGGCGCTGACCATGGAGGCCGCCCAGGCCAGAGCGGAGGACTTCCTGGCAGCGTTTGCCGGAGCGCGGTGGGAAAATCTGGTTCTCTATGAGAGCCGGGACAATACTGCCGACCGCCGCCCCTATTACACCTTTACCTATGTCCAGCAGGTCAACGCCATTCCCTTCCCGGAAAATTTCTACACCGTAGCGGTGGCCTGCACCGACGGTTCGGTGTACAGCCTGGACTACCGGTATGATGACAGTATGACGTTCCAGAACCCGGAGGGGATTGTGGAGGAAGCAGCCGCGCAGGCCGCCTGGGCAGACACCTATGAGACGGTGCTGGCCTACCGCCTGGTGCCCCGTCCTCTGAACAGCAGCGATGCAAAGGAGCAGCGTCTCCTCTCCCTGGGCTTCACCCAATTCTATGCGCTGCGCCTGACCTATGCCCTGGAGCGGGAGGAGAACTGCCTGGGCATCGACGCCCATTCCGGCGAGCCGGTGCGGCCGGAAGAGCAGGAAAGCGCGGACATTGCCTACACCGACATCGCCGGCACATGGGTACAGGCGGATGTGGAAACGTTGGCGGCCTACGGCGTGGGATATGCAGGCGGCGTGTTCCGCCACCAGAAAAAGCTGACGCAGTGGGACCTGGTGGCTCTGCTGGCCAGCCTGGACGGCTGCCGCATCGATCCGGAGGACGCGGATGCAGCCCTGGTGGATTCCGCCTACGCCAGCGCCTACCGCATGGGGGCTCTGACGCGGGACGAGCGGGACGAAGATCGGCTGATTTCCCGCGGAGAGCTGGTGCAGCGCCTGCTGGACTGCGCCGGGTACGGCCCTGCCGCCCGTCTCCAGGGAATTTACACCTGCTCCTACAGCGATGCGGCCTCCATCCCGAAGGAGTCGCTGGGCTATGCAGCCATCGCCCAGGCCCTGGGCCTGATGGACGGCCGGTACGAGGGAAGCCGCACCGCCACCCGGGGGGAGCTTGCAGCCATGCTCTGCCGCCTGCTGGGACGGTGAGTCCAATCTGTCTCTCTGCGCCTCCACCCCCCAGCAAACATTAAAAAAGCCGGTACACAGGCTCTGTGTACCGGCTTTTACTTGTAAGGGGGGGGGGGATTACTGGAACACCGCCTGAGAGATGTCCAGGGGCTGGCCGCTGCGGTTGTCGATGTCGGTGCCGTTGCCCTCAAACCGACAGCCGGACAGGTCCAGATCGTCCTCTGTGGCCTCCCCCTCGATGAGAATACCCGTGCCGTTGCAGAGGAACTGGTTGTCCGGGGAGACGGAGTTGAAAAAGTTTGTCCGGTTGGTGTTGTAGTGGACGGCCACCTCATTGCCCTCAAAGCGGCAGTCGGTATAGCAGATGCCGCCGTCGGCCCCGGTGCCGTGGCACATCAGGGCGGTGCGCCAGCCGGTGAAGGTACAGCCGATGGCCCAGGTCCGCTGGGCGGCGGTGACGCCCACCCCATCTCCGTCCCCCACAAAATCAAGGTCATAGAGATAGTTGACCCCGTTTTCGATCTTCGGATTCACCTGGACAGAGCCGGTAAAGGCCGTGCGGCCCTCCCCCTCCGTATTGCCGTACAGGTTCACCGACCGCTCCGTGATGGACAGCCCGCCCTCATAGGTGACGGCGGGCAGGTGGAGATTCACCACGTCATTGTTCCCGACCTGGTCCCCGATGGAGTTCACCAGGGTCTGGAGGTCCTCGATTGTGTCCATGGGCGCGTCCGCCGGGTAGATGTCTACGGTCTCAATCAGGTCCACGTTCAGCGTCTGGTGGAGCAGGATCACGTCCCCGTTTTCCATGGTGATGGTCCAGGTGCCCCGGGCAGAGTTCTCCCGGCCCAGGAACTGGGTGAAACTGGTGAGGGCAGCGTCGGGGGCGTAGTCCGCATAGGCCGGCTCGCCGTAGCGGATGTAGCCGAGAGGATCGTCCGGCGTGTCAAACTCCGCGGTGACCGACGCCACCTTCCGCAGAAAGATCCCCCCGGCATTGGCGCCGGTGTCCTTGTGGTGGATAAACAAGCAGACGGGGAAGGTGTACTTTCCGTCTTGTTCCGCCGTTTGGGTGATGACGGGGGCCGGTTCATAGGGAGTGTCCCTCCAGCCCAGGAGGATCTGATAGGTGCCGTCCTCATCGGTGTAGATCACCTCCCCTGTGCCGCCGTCGTCATAGACTTTCGGCTGGTTGGAGAGGTACCAGGCGGACCCGATCCCCCCTCCCAGCAGAAGGACCACAAAGATCATCAAGGCCCTGCGCAGGGCCTTCCGCCATCGTATCGATGGCGGAAGGATCTCCTGCCGCTGGTTGACACTGCGGGCGCAGTGGGGACAGAAGGAGGCCTCCTCCGGCAGAGGAGCGCCGCAGTAGGGGCAGAGATATGTCAGATTTTGCTTGTTTTCCATCCTTACAGTGCCTCCATGACCCGCAGTACATTCTTATAGTGCTTCCTGGGGGTTACCCGGGTACACCGCTCCACCACCCGGCCCATGTGCCCCTCCGCCAATTTCTTGGATGGATGCTCTCCGGTGAGCATAACATTGATCAGAATGCCAAGGGAGTAGATATCCGTGCGGGTGTCGGACTGGGAGAGGCCGTACTGCTCCGGTGCGGCAAAGCCGGTGGTGCCCAGGATCTGGGTATCCGTCTCGTGCTCCGGCTTGTGGAGGCGGGCGGCGTCGAAGTCGATGAGGACGGCGTCGCTTCCCCGGAGGATCACATTCTCCGGCTTGATATCCCGGTGGACGGCCGCCATGGAGTGGAGGATCCACAGGGCCTTGCAGATCTGGATGGCAATGTCCCTGGTCTCCTTCTCTGTAAACAGGGCATCCTGCAGCAGGAATCCAAGGGTATCCCCCTCGATGAATTCCTCCAGGACGAGATGCTTCTCCCCGCAGCTCGCCACTTCAAAAACCGCCGGGAGATGCCTGCAGGAACAACGCAGAAGTTTTTGGTATACCTCTGCATTTCCGGTAAACTGCCGCAAAACGAACCGCCGTCCTGTGGCCCTGTGCCGGATCTGGCTGACGCTGCCCCGGGGACTCTCCTTCAAGAGACGCACCAATTCATATTCCTTGTGAAGGGTATCCAGCAGCCAGCCATACACGGCGCCTCACCTCCAAAAAAATCGAACCCTATGCATAGAGCATATTGGAATACCCCGCAAAGCGTTGTATATTTAGTATAGATGATTTTGCTCCAGAAGTAAAGGGGGGTGAAAAAGTTGAAAGAAAAGCCGACCGACGATCTGACAGAAGAACTTATGAGCCGCTCGAATCTTGACGAATACATCAAGGCCAACCAGCGCTATTTTTCCGAATCTGCCATTGCCGAACTTCTGCTGGCCCTCTATAACCGCAAGCAGATTTCCAAAGCAGCTCTTGCCCGGATGTCCGGCATGAGCGAGGTCTATCTGCACCAGGTGTTTTCCGGCCGGCGCAACCCTTCCCGGGACCGGCTGCTGTGTCTGTGTATCGGCCTTGGCGCCACGCTGGAGGAAACCCAGCAGCTGCTCAAGCATGCCGGGTATGCCCCCATTTACCCAAAGCACAAGCGGGATGCCATCATCGGCCATGGGATCGCCCATCAGACAGATCTTGCTGAGATCAACGACAAGCTTTTCGCAGAAAATGAAAAAACACTGTTCTAGCGGGACGGAACGGGGCACTCCGCTCCGTCCCATATGAAACACCTGCTCCGGCTGCGCCGGGGCGGGACAGGAAGGGAGATTTTATCATGAACCAAACACAAACTGCCAAGTCCGGCCAGATTGCCGGCATCCTGTGCATCGTCATGGCGGTGCTTTCGCTGCTCGGGGCACTGATCAGCCCCTATCTCTGGTCGTTCTGGCTGGTGCTGGAGATCGCCGCCTACGGCTATCTGGCGGCCATCCTGCTGATCAAGCGGCGGGACTTTCTGCTCTCCATCGGCTACGGGGTGCTGCTGATCCTGGCCCTGCGGAACCTGTTCCTCGGCTACGGCTTCCTGGCCAAGCTGCTGAATCTGTTCCAGGTGCTGGCCTTTGCGGCCATGGCCCTGGTGGCTTTGGGCGCGCTGACGGACCTGATCCCCTCCCTCAAGGACTCGGCCAAGAAGTACTGGTACGCTCCTGCCGGCTGCATGGTGATCTGCATTGTCCCCGCCTTTCTCTCGGCCCTGATCAATCTTTTCCGGGGACTCGGCTTCCTGACGTTCCTGCTCTCCATCATCACCGCCGTGGTCACCTACGGCCTGCTGGCTGCGTGCCTCTACTTTGCCGCCGTGTGGATCGCTGAGCCGGAGAAGCTGCCCATCGGCGGCGCCTCCCGGCCCCAGTACCAGCGCCCCCAGGGGCAGTATCAGCAGCCCCAGTATCAGGCTGCGGCGGACCAGGGTCCCCGGGTCGTCAGCACCGACGGGGCCTATGCCGGCGGCGCGGCCGCTGGAACAGCCTATGCCGGCGGCGGCATGATGCCGGAGAGCGCTTACTGCGGCCTTGCCAAGCATGTGCTGCTGCTCCTGTTTACGTGCGGCATCTGGTATCTCATCTGGATTTACCGCACCACAGAGAACCTCAACTGCCTGGAGGAGGAGCCGCCCCGGAATCCCGCCACCAAGCTGCTGCTGTGCATGTTCGTGCCGTTCTACAGCATCTATTGGGTCTACAAGAGCGCTCAGCGAATTGACCGCCTCTCCGCGCTCCAGGGCCGTCCCTCCGACAGCGCCACGTTGTGCCTGATCCTGTCGATCGTCATTGCCATCGTCCCGCCGATCCTGATGCAGGATAAGATCAACGGCATTGTCACCGCCCAGGGCAACGGCTGGACCGCGCCCCAGCAGGCTCCTGCGGGGCAGGCCCGCTATGCCGCCCCCCAGTCCCCCTACACCGCGCCCCAGACCAATGCAGCCGGCGCAGCGGAGGAGCTGAAGAAGTACAAGGAACTGCTGGATATGGGTGCCATCACCCAGGAGGAATTTGACGAGAAGAAGAAGCAGCTCCTGGGCCTGTAAGGCGGAAGGGAGGAAGCAAAATGCAGACAACGCAAAAGCCAAAGGGCAATATCCTGGCGGGGATCTGCTTCCTGCTGCTGGCTGTCAGCTGTTTGCCGGTGCTTCTGGGCACGGAGATGTATGTCACTTATGATGACCAGGCATTGGCAGAAAGCAGCTTTTTCAAGCTGTTGCCGGTGGCGGTCTACGTCTACCTAGGTGTGGTGCTGCTGGCCCGGCGGCGAGGAGGCTGGCTGTTCGCGGGGTTCCTGGCCCTTACGGTGATGGCCTTGGGGGCCGCCGTACCGGACCCCTGGTTCCGGATGTACTTCTCCCGGGCCCTGCCGGGGGTCAACATCCTCAACAAAATGTTCTGCACCACCATTGCCGGGGGATTCACAGGTATCTTTTACTGGTTCCTCTACCCCTGGTACCAGGGGGTGCTGTACGCGGCGGCCTACCTCTTCGCGGGGATCGTTGCGCTGCGGAAGGAGAAGGCCCAAAAGCTGCGGCTGGTGCCGGTGATCCTGGCCTTGGTCAGCTTTATTTTCATGGCTTTCAGCGTCCTGCGGCCTGGCTTTATTGAGAGGTATGTGGGCTACTATTATCTGAATGCGGTGCTGCTGATGCTGGTGACGCTGATTCCAGTGTTGCTGGTTTACCTTGTACTGGCGGGAACCCTGTTCGGATCTGCCGTCTGGTGTGTCTACCCCAACGGGAGGCCCGTAGGAGCGCCGCGGGCGGTTTCCCAGACTTCCTACGCCCCGCCCCAGGGGACCACTGCCGGCAGCGGTCCCCGGATGACCTCCGGCACGCCCCAGCAGCAGCCGCCCCGGCGCCCGGCGGCACCCATCCCCGGCGCGGCAGACGAGCTCAAGCAGTATAAGGAGCTGCTGGATATGGGGGCCATCACCCAGGAGGAGTACGACCAGAAGAAAAAGCAGCTCCTGGGGCTGTAAAGTTTGTCATTCTGTGAAAGGGGAGGGAGATATTCATGTCTAGTGGGCTTGAGGTATTCTTTATCACCTATTTGATTGTCGTGCTGGCCATTGCCGCGGGGCTGGGCTTCATTCCCGCCACCATTGCCAAGAAGAAGGGGTACAGCTTCGGCCTGTGGTGGTTCTATGGATGGATGCTGTTCATCGTGGCGATCATCCACGTGTGCCTGATCCCGGACAAGAACGCGCCGCAGACTCCCCCGGCCGGCGCGGTCCACCGTCCCCCGCCCCGGGGCACGGCGGACGAGATCATGAAGTACAAGGAACTGCTGGATACCGGCGTCATTACGCCCGAGGAATTTGAGGCCAAGAAGAAGCAGCTTCTGGGGCAGTGACGGTGGAGAAAAAGAAAACAAAAGAGAATGGAGGAAATCAGATGAAAAAGCGAGCAGCTGCCCTGCTGCTGGCCCTGTCTCTGGCGCTGGCCCTTACCGCCTGTGCCAAGAGCGAGGCGGCCCAGGCGGTGGATGACCAGATCGAGGCCATCGGCGAGGTCACCCTGGAGAGCGAGGCCGCCATTACCGCCGCCGAGGAGGCGGTAGAGGCCCTGGCCGAGGAGGACCGGGAGCAGTTGGACAATGTGGATGTTCTGGAGCAGGCCCGGGCCGACTATGAAAACCTGGTTCTGGAAGCCCAGGCCGCTGAGGTGGAGGAAGCGATCCGTGCCATCGGCACGGTGACGCTGGACAGCGCCGATGCCGTCGCCAGCGCCCGCTCCCTCTACGACAGCAGCAGCGCAGAGGTACAGGCTCTGGTGGAGAACGCCGCCGGCCTGGAGAGTGCCGAGGCGGAGCTGAGCAACCTCCAGGTGGAGGAGGTTACCGGCCTGATCAATGCCATTGGCACCGTGAGTCTGGACAGTGCCGATGCCATCGAGGCCGCCCAGGCCCTCTATGATACCCTCCCCGAGGAGACCAAGGCCCAGGTCACCAATGCCGCCGCGCTGGAGAGTGCCTCCGCCCAGCTCAAGACTCTCAAGCAGGAGCAGGCCCAGCAGCTGCTGTCCGCCATGCGGCTGGAGGAGGATAAGATTCGGGGGATGCGCTTCTACTATCCCTCTGCCTGGCGGTTTTATTCCAACGGCAACTGGGCTGCCGACATCCGGTGCTTCATTTTGCCCTATCTGGGCCAGAACGACTCGGAAACCTGGCTGCGTCTGGTGTACAACTACACCGGGGACGACTGGGTGTTCTTCGACACGGTGATCGTGGCGGCAGACGACGAGCGCTTCACGAGATCTTTCAGCTACTTTGACATCACCCGCGATAACGGCGGCGGCGATGTATGGGAGTACATAGACACGGATGTGGGCGCCTCCGATATCGAGATGCTGTGGGCCATTGCCAACTCCACAGAGACCCTGGTCCGCTTCCAGGGGGACGACTACAGCCGCGACTTCACCATTACAGACGCCGACAAGCAGGCGATCCGGGATGCCCTGACTGCCTATGAGGCGCTGCAGTAATCCCGCCAAAAGTGCAAAGGCCGGAACACATTGTGTTCCGGCCTTTTTCCCTTTTGACAGGGGAAGCCGCCGCTCTTGTCCTGTCCGGACGAAAATGCTATAATGCAAATATCATCTGAGCAAAAAGGAGGTCCTATGATGGCAAGTGAACCTGTTTTGGAAATGATGCGCAGCAGAAGAAGCATCCGGAAGTTCAAGCCCGATCTGCCGCCCAGGGAGCTGATCGACCAGATCGCCGCCGCCGGCACTTATGCTCCCACCGGCATGGGCCGTCAGTCCCCCATCATTCTCGCCGTGACCAACAAGGAAATGCGGGACCGCCTCTCCCGTTGGAACGCTGAGATCATGGGCACCGACACGGACCCTTTTTACGGCGCCCCTGCTGTTCTGGTGGTGCTGGCGGATCGCTCTGTTCCCACCCATGTCTACGATGGCAGTCTGGTAATGGGCAACCTTCTGCTGGCCGCCCACGCCTTGGGGCTGGGCAGCTGTTGGATCCACCGGGCCAAGGAGGAATTTGACCGCCCCCAGGGGAAGGAGCTGCTGAAATCTCTGGGCATTGAAGGGGACTATGAGGGCATCGGCCACTGTATCCTGGGTTATGTGGACGGCGATGTCCCCCCGGCCAAGGAGCGGAAGGCCAACTGGATCTGCCACGTGGACTGATCCCCTTTCTCCCCGGCGCAGGCGGCCTGTCTGCCCGCCCCGCCCACGACTGCCGGTTGCCTTCCCGTCCGGCATGGTTCCCGCGCTGCCCGGCTGTCTGCACCAAAAAACCGCCCCGGCTCATAAAGAGCCGGGGCAGTATCTTTATTGCCTATACTCCAAAGAATTTTTAATTCCTCGGATTTTTGATGGCGGCCTGCGCAGCAGCCAGACGGGCGATGGGCACCCGGAAGGGGCTGCAGGACACATAGGTCAGGCCGATGTCGTGGCAGAATTCCACGGTGGAAGGGTCGCCGCCCTGCTCGCCGCAGATCCCCAGCTTGATGTCGGGGCGGGTCTGCCGGCCCAGGTCGCAGGCCATCTTCACCAGGCGGCCCACGCCCACCTGATCCAGCTTGGAGAAGGGATCGGCCTCGTAGATCTTCCGGTCATAGTAGCTGGCCAGGAACTTGCCGGCGTCGTCGCGGGAGAAGCCGAAGGTCATCTGGGTCAGGTCGTTGGTGCCGAAGGAGAAGAACTCGGCCTCCTTGGCGATGTCGTCGGCGGTGAGGGCGGCCCGGGGGATCTCGATCATGGTACCCACGTGGTAGGTCATGTCGCTGCCGGCCTCCTCGATGAGGGCCTTGGCGGTCTTGTCGATGACGCTCTTAACGTAGGCAAGTTCACGGGCCTCACCAACCAGGGGGACCATGATCTCCGGGGTGATCTTCCAGGCCAGACGCCGGGCGCGAACCGCCAGGGCAGCCTTGATGATGGCAGTGGTCTGCATCTTAGCGATCTCCGGGAAGGTCACATCCAGACGGCAGCCGCGGTGGCCCATCATGGGGTTGAACTCATGGAGGCTGGCGATGGTCTCCCGCAGGCGCTCTTCGGTGATGTTCATTTCCTTGGCCAGGGCCTTGATATCCTCATCTTCAGTGGGCAGGAACTCATGGAGGGGCGGATCCAGCAGGCGGATGGTGACCGGGCGGCCCATCATGGCCTCGTAAATCTCCTCAAAGTCCTTCTGCTGCATGGGCTCCAGCTTCTCCAGCGCCCGCTCCCGCTGCTCCACGGTCTCGGAGACGATCATCTCCCGGATGGCGGCAATGCGGTCGGTATCAAAGAACATGTGCTCCGGGCGGCACAGGCCGATGCCCTCGGCGCCGAAGTTGCGGCCCTGGCGGGCATCCTTGGGCGTGTCGGCGTTGGTGCGGACCTGCAGGTCGCGGAATTTGTCGGCCCAGGCCATCAGCCGGCCGAACTCGCCGGAGATCTCCGCCTCGGCGGTGTGCAGGCGCTCGCCGTAGATATTGCCGGTGGAGCCGTCCAGGCTGATCCAGTCGCCTTCCTTGAAGGTCTTGCCGCCCAGGGTAAAGGTCTTGGCGGCCTCGTCGATGGAGATATCGCCGCAGCCGGACACGCAGCAGGTGCCCATGCCACGGGCCACCACGGCGGCGTGGCTGGTCATGCCGCCCCGGACGGTGAGGATGCCCCGGGCAAAGTGCATGCCCTCGATGTCCTCGGGGCTGGTCTCCAGGCGGACCAGGATGACCTTGTGGCCCTTTTCCACCCACTCCACCACGTCGTCAGCGGTGAACACCACCTGGCCGGCGGCGGCGCCGGGGGAGGCGGCCAGGCCGTGGCCGATGGGGGCCACCCGGTCCAGCTCCTCCTTGGGGAAGGTGGGGTGCAGGAGGCTGTCCAGGCTCTTGGGGTCGATCATGCACACGGCCTCCTCCTCGGAGATCATGCCCTCGTCCACCAGGTCGCAGGCGATCTTCAGGGCGGCGGCGGCGGTGCGCTTGCCGTTGCGGGTCTGGAGCATGTAGAGCTTCTTGTCCTCGATGGTGAACTCCATGTCCTGCATGTCGCGGTAGTGGTACTCCAGCTTCTGGGCGATGTCCACGAACTGCTCATAGGCCTCGGGCATGACCTCGGCCAGCTGGTCGATGGTCTGGGGGGTGCGCACGCCGGCCACCACGTCCTCGCCCTGGGCGTTCATCAGGAACTCGCCGAAGAGCTTCTTCTCACCGGTGGCGGGGTTGCGGGTGAAGGCCACGCCGGTGCCGGAGGTGTCGCCCATGTTGCCGAACACCATCATCTGCACGTTGACGGCAGTGCCCCAGGAGGAGGGGATGTCGTTCATGC
>CALXDF010000140.1 GCA_944386995.1 uncultured Oscillospiraceae bacterium | reverse complement strand
TCCTTCCTCCATCGGGATGGCAGCGGGTGAAGGATTCGAACCCTCACATACGGAGTCAGAGTCCGCTGTGCTACCTTTACACAAACCCGCTATGTTCATAGCGAACAGACATTATTATACCGATTTTTCTCTGTTTGTCAACCCCATACCGCCGGATTTTTCAAAATTTTTTGTGTCCAGAAATTGCCGCGCAAAAAGTAGGCTTTTTTTGCAGAAAAGTCTTGACTGTCAAGGGGCTTTATCCCTTATACTGTCCTCAAAAAGGAGGGGATTTCCGTGACCATCGGCGATCTGGAGCGCTGTACTGGCATGACCCGGGCCAACATCCGCTATTACGAACAGGAGGGACTCCTATCCCCGGTCCGCCGGGAGAACGGTTACCGCGACTACAGCCAGGAGGATCTGGACACGCTGCTGCGCATCAAGCTCCTGCGGCAGCTGGACTTCTCCCTGGAGGAGATCCGGAAACTCCAGCGCGGAGAGCTGGATTTCTCCGCGGCCATGGCCCGCCGGAGCGACCAGCTGGCCCGGGACAGGGATCAGCTGGACATTGCCCGGCAGGTCTGCCGGGATCTGGGCCGGGAGGTGCGCTCCTTCCAGGAGCTCCACGCGGAGACGTATCTGGGGCGCCTGTCGGGGATTTCGCCCCTTGTCCCCGCACAGCAGCGGGATGAACGGGAAATCCATCCCTGGCGGCGGTACTTCGCTAGAGGCATGGATGTCTCCCTGGCCGTTCTGACCATCTACATAATCCAGTCTGTCATCCTCCACACCCCCATCCTTGACGGCGCTGCTGCCATGATCGGGCGGACGCTGCTGGCCTGGGGTGTCATCCTACTGGTGGAACCGCTGCTCATCCATTTCTGGGGAACCACCCCGGGCAAGTGGGTTTGGGGCATCCGGTTGGAGCGGAACGGCGGTGGTCGTCTAACTTTGGGTGAGGCATACAAGCGGACCTTTTATGTCTTTGCCGCCGGCGAGGGCATGTCCATCCCCATTGTGGAAATCATCTGCAACTTCCGCAGCTATCGCAGGTATAAACAGGGCTATGACCTCTACTGGGAGGAGGATTCCGTTCTCCGCTTCCAGGAACGGGGCTGGCTCTCTCTTGTGCTCTATGTAGGCGGGTATATTCTGCTGTCCGCTTGCTCGGTCCTCCTGGCGCTGAATACATTCCTGCCGCCCAATCACAATGATTTGACGGTAGCGAACTTCGCGGAGAATTACAACTATTACAATGAGGCGCTGGAACTCTCGGATATTTCTCTGGATCAAGACGGGAACTTTTTCCGGGTGGAGGATCCTTTCCGGGTGGCCATTTTTGCTCCGCCTGCTGACCCGGAGTTTGCTTATGAAGTGACGGACGGTGCGCTCCGTGCCGTATCCTATACGCTGGAGGTGGAAAACCAGCAGGAGATGTTTGCCATGCCTGCCGCCTATGCCAAAACAGCCTACCTGGCCATGGCCGCCGCCCGCCCTGGCACCACGGTATTCAATATCGCAAATCTGTTATCCACGACAGATGCCTGGACTTCTACCGCCTCCTGTTCCCTCTGTTGGCAGGATGTGTCCATGACCTATATAGTCGATGCCAGCGGCTATGACCCCAACTGGCTGGATGCGGGATACTTCCTGCCCATAGAGGGCTGGCCCAACCATCTCACCATCACCTTCCGGGCGGAAATGGTGGAGTGAACACATGACAGGACGAGGGGCACAGCCAAAATGGCTGTGCCCCTCCTGTTTTAATACTCCACACCCTCCCGGGCCCCGATCCCCCGGTCAAAGGGGTGCTTGACTTTCTTCATCTCCGTGATATAGTCCGCTGCCTCCTGCATGGCCGGGGACGGATCCCGGCCGGTAAGGACCACCTCCAGCCCCTCTGGCTTTGCCCCCAGGAAGGAGAGCAGCTCCCCCTCGTCGATGACGCCGTGGGCGCAGGCGCTCATGGCCTCGTCCAGCACCAGCAGGTCCGCGTCCCTGGCCAGGTCCATGGCCCGGTGCAGGTGGGCGGTGTAGAAGTTCCGGGCCTCCGCCTTCTCCTCATCGCTGAGGGTCCAGAAAAAGCCGAACGTCTTCTCCGGCCGCAGGAAGGTCAGATTGGGCAGCTTTTCCAGCACACAGCACTCGCCGGAGTGCCCGTCTTTAAAAAACTGGGCAAAGACCACCTTCCGCCCGCATCCGGCGGCCCGGACGCTGAGGCCCACGGCGGCGGTGGTCTTTCCCTTTCCGTCGCCGCAGTAGATATGAATCAAACCGCGTTCCATTTGCTCGCTCCTTTACATCCAAATCGTGAAGATCTTCAGCACTGCCTCCGCCATGCGGCGGAAGATGCTGCGCTTGCGCCACTTATGCAGCAGTACCTCCTGGCACTGCTCCTCCATATAGCTGCGTATATCCCGCAGGATATGCTCCACCGCACTCATACCGTAGAGGACGACGCCGCACTCGTAGTGGAGCTGAAAGCTGCGGTAATCCAGGTTCACTGAGCCTACTACAGCCATCTCTCCGTCAGCCACCAGGAGCTTGCTGTGGAGGAAGCCGGGGGTATAGTGGTAGATGCGCACCCCGTGGTGCAGGAGCCGGTCGTAATAGGCCCCGGCGGCCAGATAGGTATACCAGTGGTCCGGGATGCCCGGCAGCAGGATCCGCACATCTACGCCGCTGTCAGCGGCTACACACAGATCCTGGACCATAGACTCCTCCAGGGCCAGATAAGGCGTGGTAATATAGAGAAAATGCTGGGCGGTGGAGATAGCCTGGAGATACAGCTCCTCCGCCGGGTTCTCCGGATTGTTGAGGGGGCCGTCCACAAAGGGCTGGCACCAGCCCTCAGCCTGGACGGGGCCGTGGGGACGGTAGTAGTCATACTCATTCTGCAGCGTCCCCTGCTGCCACTGCCACATGTGGATGAACTGCCGGGTAAGGCCCCAGGCACCCTCCCCCTCCAGACACACGCCGCAGTCCCGCCAGTGGCCAAAGCGATGGATGATATTGGCGTATTCGTCGGCAATATTGATGCCGCCGGTATAGGCGAAATCCCCGTCGATACAGCAGATCTTCCGATGGTCCCGGTAGTTGAAATACAGGCGGTTGACATACTGGTGGACAGGATTGAAGATGATGACCTCCATGCCGCATTCCTTCATGGCATCGATCATCTCTCCGGACATGCGGGTGATGTTGCCAAAATCATCGAAAAGAATCTTGATCTCTACGCCCCGGCTGGCCCGGTCCCGCAGTGCCGCGAACACCTGATCCCAGAGTTTTCCCTCTGCCAGAATAAAGTACTCCAAAAAGATGAAGTGCTCCGCTTTCTCCAGACGGGTAATGAGATCGGCAAAAAAAGCCTCCCCGTCGGGGAAATAGGTGACCCGTGTGTTCTTGTAGATCATGAAGTCGTGCTTGACCAGATACCGGGCCGTCCGGACCCAGGTGGGAAAGCTTTCCTCCATGCGCTCCAGATAATCTGTGCTGCGGCTGCGCTCGTAATCCTTATGGGGCGGCAGGGGTACGCCGGCAGCGGTGTGACGCTTGCGCTGGGTATTGCCGCCCCAGAGCGCGTACATGGCCATCCCCGCTGCCGGCAGCGCCAGAATCACGATGGTCCAAGCCAGCTTGTAGGAGGGGCTGCCCGCCTGGTTTTGGACGCGCACCACCAGAATCAGGCCCAACGCCTCCAGCAGGAGGTAGATGTACGCCGCATGGGTTTGCAAAAAGAACCCCAGAGCCAGGAGCAGAACGATATTGGCAACACACAGCGCAGCCACCAGGGCGATCCGCGCCGCGGCAGAGATCCGCCGCTCTGTGGTCTGTTTGATCTTCACGAATGGTTCGATCTCCTCTCCGTGAACCGGACGCAGCAGAGAAATCTGCTGCTTATTGATTGCGCTCCAACAGGTTGTATTTAATCTCCCACAGCTTCCGGCTCAGATCCACATAGAAGTTGTGGGGGTTGTCAAAGCGCTTGACCTCATCCCAGAGCGTATCCACCTGCTGGGCGCAGTAGGCGCGGATCTCCTCCAGCGTTGGTAGCTGATAGACCAGCTCGCCTCCCCGGAACACGGGAACCTGCATCTCCTTGGCGATGAAGTTGTAGACCTCCTTCTTCTTCCAGGTGGCTTCCGGGTCGAAGATGGTGAGGCTGGTGCTGTCGTCCACCGTCTCGTCGTGAACGCACAGGTAATCGGCAATAGCCTTGCCGGTGTCCCGGCCAAAGAAGCGGTAAAACTTTTTGAAGTGGGGGGTGGTGATTTTGGTTACATTCTCGCTGATTTTGATCTTGGGAATGATGGAGCCGTCCTGATCCTCCACCGCCACCAGCTTGTACACCCCGCCGAATACCGGCTCACTGCGGGCGGTGATCAGCCGTTCGCCTACCCCGAAGGCATCAATCTTGGCCCCCTGCAGCAGCAATTCCCGGATCAGGTACTCGTCCAGAGAGTTGGAGACCGTAATGGTGCACTCCGTCCAGCCGGCGGCATCCAGCATCTTCCGGGCCTCCTTGGAGAGATAGGTGATGTCACCGCTGTCCAGGCGGATGCCGCACTTCTTGATGCCCATGGGCTTGAGCACATCGTTGAAGGCGCGGATGGCATCTGGCACGCCGCTTTTCAGGGTGTTGTAGGTATCCACCAGCAGCACGGCGTTCTGGGGGTACATCTCACAGTAGGCCTTGAATGCCTCATACTGGCTGTCGAACATCTGCACCCAGCTGTGGGCCATCGTACCCAGCGCCGGTACGCCGAACACCTGATCGCTGAGGACCGTGGCCGTCCCGGCCACGCCGCCGATGTAGGCGGCCCGGGCGCCCACCACCGCCGCATCTGCACCTTGGGCCCGCCGCGCGCCGAATTCCATAATGGCGCGGCCCTGAGCGGCCCGCACCACCCGGTTGGCCTTGGTTGCCAGCAGGCTCTGGTGGTTAATGGAGAGCAATGCATAGGTCTCGATCAACTGGGCCTGGATGGCCGGTGCCCGAACGGTGAGAATCGGTTCGTTGGGGAACACGGGTGTTCCCTCCGGTACAGCCCAGATGTCGCCGGTAAAGTGGAAATGGCGCAGATAATCCAAAAATTCCTCGTCGAAGATGCCCCGTCCCCGAAGATAGTCAATATCCTCTTCTGTGAAGCGAAGTCCCTTTACATAGTCAATAAACTGCTCCAGCCCGGCGGCAATGGCAAAGCCGCCCCCGTCAGGAACACGACGGAAAAACACGTCAAAATAAGTGATGCGGTCCTGATACCCCTTTTTGAAGTACCCGTTTCCCATGGTGAGCTCATAAAAATCGCACAGCATGGTCAGGTTCCAGTTTCCAATTCGATTCATCGCTTGCAGCACCTTCCGTTCTTTTGCCGGCAAAATGCGGCAAAGTTTTCTTTCCTAGTATAGTCCCAATCCGCGCGCTTCGCAATAGTTTATTGACTTTTCTTCTATTATACCCTAATATGGGGGGAGGAAACTTCCGCCAGCAGCAGACCGTCCCGGAGCGGCCCTTGCCAGGTAGGCGGCGGGGCAGCGCAGTCCGCGCTGCGGGATACAGGAGGGCTTTGCCTATGTCCGTTATTTTGGGAATTGATATCGGCGGCTCCACCACCAAAATAGTGGGGCTGCGGAGCGATCAGAGTGTTATTGGTATGCAGCGTGTAAAGGCGGAGGGGCCCATCACTTCGCTGTACGGGGCTCTCGGCAGTTTCATGACCGCCCACAAGCTCCAGCTGAAGGATATTGACCGGGTCGTACTGACCGGAGTCGGCGCCTCCTATGTAGAGGGGGAGATCTATGGGATCCCTACAATCTCCGTGGAGGAGTTCACCGCTGTCGGCACTGGCGGCCTTGCCCTGACGGGGCGGCAAAAGGCAGTGGTGGTCAGCATGGGGACCGGGACCGCCTTTATTTGGGCCGATGGGACCACCGGTGAATATACGCACATGGGCGGCAGCGGAATTGGGGGCGGCACCTTGGCCGGGCTGTGCTCGCTGCTGTGCGGTGCCCGTCAGTTTGATCTGGTACAGAAACTCAGCAGTCAAGGGGACGTCAGCAAGATTGATCTGAATGTGGGAGATATTACCAGAGGCGGCTACTCCACCCTGCCCAACGACATCACCGCCGCAAATTTTGGCAATCTGGCTGACGATGCTACCCACAGCGATTTAGCAGCCGGAGTCGTGAACATGGTTTTTCAATCCATCGGCACATCGGCAGTGTTCGCCTGCCGCGCCCAAAATTGCGACACCGTGGTACTCACTGGCTTCATGACGGTTCTTGAACAGTGCCGCCCTTGTTTCGATCTCTTTACCCGGCTTCATGGGATCCGTTTCATCATCCCGCAGAATGCTACCTTTGCCACCTCGATTGGCGCTGCGCTCAGCAGTTTTTCCAGTTGAGCCGAAACAGGCTGCCGGCAAAGCAAAGGCCCCCCTGCCGAAGCAGAAGGGCCCACTGATATAGCCAAAATCTGTGTTTGTGTCTGGTATAGGACGCGGGTGAATCACCGTCCTGATTTCTACAGGCTGGTAAACGTGTGACAAGCGATGTGCCAGCATCCGTCCAGCTTTACCAGGTGGAAGAGATTTTCAACGCTCATGCTGCCGAAAAAATTGTCCATCAGTGTGGAGGCTGCGGCAATCCGGCCGTCTACCTGGATGCTTTTTACCACATAGGTGCAGTCGATCTTTTGTTCCACCATGGATGGCCGTTCTGTCAGATAGGAATAGAATGGTTCCACCGACCCTGCCAGCACCTGTTCCCCCAGGAAACCATACATGGACGATTCCGGCAGAAAAATTTTTTGCAGGGCACCAGTATCCGCCCGGCCAACGGCCTGGAAATACTGATCCAGCAGATCGCGAATAGCCTGGGTGTCCGCATAATGCAGCGTCATGACAGATCTCTCCTTCCAGTACGCCGTAGCATTATTACTATTGCTTTTATTATAATCTGCGGGAGGTTGCTCTGTCAATCCAATCGCTTCCAAATGGACGGAAAATAGACGAAAAAATTGTTGCAAGAAAAGGCTTGCAAATTTTGCAAGAGTATAGTATACTATTTAAGCAATTTCAAATCCGGGTGTAGCGCAGTTGGTAGCGCGCATGGTTCGGGTCCATGAGGCCGTGGGTTCAAATCCCGCCACTCGGACCAAAAATCCGCCGTTTTCTATTAAAAACGGTGGATTTTTGTTTATTTTGTTCTGAAAAAATTGCGTAAAAATTTGTCCTTTCCATCTGACCACACAAATACCACAGACGGATTTTTTCATGGAGAACCAGGAGGGCGCCCCGCTGAAAAGCGGGGTGCCCTCTTTTTGCCCTCTGGGGGCGGGATGTTCCCGGATGGTATCGCAGGTTTTCGCCGTCCATTTTGTCATGCTGTTCCTCCGCTCTGGACGTTGTCAACAGGTCAAAATGCTGACACTGCCGCCGGAGTTTCCCGTGGCAGAAATTTTGCCTTCTACCGATCAGGACACTCACAGGCGGTTTGTAAACCAGAAAATGAAAAAAGTTGAGGGGCTCTGTCATTTGACAGAGCCTCTCAGCCGCTCGTGGAGTTTTTTCAGCCGCTTTCCCTGCAAGGGGGGACGCGATGGCTCTAAGCGGCATAGCCGCCAAGAGCCATCCAGTGATACCGCCGCCTTGGACACGCCGTAGATCGTCCCGATTTCCTCCATGGTCAATCCACTGCCATATCGGAGTTCTACAAGATCCCGGCCTTGGCCTCCCAGGCCATCGACGGCTTCCCGCAGAGTTTCAAGCCGGAGGTTCCCGAGCACCGCATCCTTCACGGGACGCCCGACACAATCCGAACCGGACAGCACTGTTTCAAACGCACTTTTACTCAGATGCCTTCTGTCCTGTTTTTCCTGTGCCTGTTCCCGGATTAAGCCCGGTGCCGGAGAGCAAAACCTCTCCAGCATCGGGCTTTGCGGATTAAAGAAGATGGAGAGCCTTGGCCTTTTCCATCCGCTCTATCACGGGGACGCCGAACGGGCATCTCTTTTCGCAGTTCCCGCAGGCAATGCAGTCCTCCGCCCTGGCGCTGAGCGCCTGGTAGTGGGCCCGGATGGAATCCGGGATCTGAGGCTGCATTATCGCAAGATCATAGAGTTTGTTCACCATGGCGATGTCGATTCCTTTCGGACAAGGCGTACAGTGGCCGCAGTAGGTGCACTGACCGGAGTATGCGTGGCGGGGGGCACCGGCCAGGGTGCTGGCGTAGTCCCGTGCCTCCTCCGAGGCCGTTTCGTAAGCAACGGCGGCCATCACATGCTCCGGTGTGTCGTAGCCCGCCAGGATACTGGCGACTGCGGGACGGGTCAGGGCATAGTGGATGCACTGCACTGGCGTCAGCGCTACACCAAAGGGCGATGTACCCGCAGAAAACAGACGTCCGCCTGCATATCCCTTCATCACAGTGATCCCTACACCGCGCTGTTCGCAGATTTTATATAGCTCGGCACGGTCCGGGTGGATGCCGCCAAGCCCTGCTTCATAGTGTTCCTCCGAAAAATAATTGTTTAAATTCTCGCTTGCGGGGAGCAGATCAAAAGCGGGGTTGACACTGAACAGGAGCATCTCGATCTCCCCGCTCATGGCGGCCAGGATTCCAACCTTGGGGTTGTGGGTGCTCATGCCAATGTGGCGGATAACGCCCTTTGCCTTCTGCTCCTTCACATAGGCCAGGAAGTCTCCCTCCATGATCCTGTGGAACTCTGCCGCCTCATCCACAAAATGGATCATGCCCAGGTCAATATAGTCAGTGTCCAGTCGATTCAACAGATCCTCAAACGCCGGCTTTACCTGCTCCATGTCCCGGGTGCGGACATACTGGCCGTTCTGCCAGGTGGAGCCGAAATGCCCCTGGATAATCCACTTTTCTCGTTTCCCGGCAATGGCTGCCCCGATATTGGTGCGCACATTGGGCTCCGACATCCAGCAGTCCAGAATATTGATTCCCTGTGCCTGGCAGCAGTCGATCACAGCCTTTACTTCCTCTGCACTGTGACGCTCCAGCCACTCCGCTCCCAGACCAATCTCGCTGACCATCAGCCCGGTATTCCCCAGTGCCCGATATCTCATAGAAAGCCCTCCATCTTCTGAAGTTGTTTTCAATGCCGCTCCTGCCCTGACAGGTAGCTTTTTTTATCTTACCCAGAATTGAGCGGTTGGTCAAGAAGAAGTCGTCCTCAATTGGAGAGGCGTTTCTTGCCGGGCGGGCAGATCTGGCCTCGTTATGCTCAGAGGACAAAGCAGTCCTCCGCGCGTTGGGACGGGATCAGGGAGTCGGGTGCGGCAGATACGGCTGTGTGATTGCGGATACTGGCCCTGCGGTTTGCTGGACAGAATATCTGCTGCCATTTGCCGACAGTCTGCCAGGAAACGAGTTCACTGCCTGCAATGTAATTTCCTCTCCGCATAAATGCTGAGCAGACTGCCGGCCCAACCCGCCATGATGCCCAGAATAATCCCAGCTAGGATATCTGTCGGATAGTGGACATATAGATACATCCTGGAGAATGCGATCAGCGCGGCAAACATCAGGGCGGGGATCCAGATCCGATTCCGGTTGAAGTAGAGTGCGGAAACGGCCGCAAAAGAGGCGCCGGTATGGCCAGACGGGAAGGAGAAATCGTCTGGCCTGGTGATAAGGAGCTGGACAGCCGTATTCACGTCACAGGGACGAATGCGCGCCACCAAAGGTTTCAGCACCAAATTACAGCAGATGACCTCCAGAACAAGGCCGACCATTACAGCCACCCCGGCCTTTCGATACTTTGGCATCAAAATGAGGATACCGGCGAGAATGATCCAAATCAAGCCACTGTTGCCCAGTGTGGTGATGGCCGGCATCAGAAGGTCCATGATGGGAGTTCGCAGATTCGCCTGGATCCAGTCCAGAATGGTCAATTCAAAAGAGAGCACAGTTATCACCTGGTTTCATTGGTGGTTTTGGAATCTTCCGCAGGTTTCAGGGATGATCCGCAGTGGCCGCAGTATTGATCACCTGGGCTGCAGTCTGTCCCACAGGAAGGACAGGTCACATGGAACTTCGCACCACAGGTCCGGCAGAAGGATGCCTTCCTTTGCCAGATGCCGCAGGAGCTGCACTGCTGACGCAGGAGGCTGCGAACAACAAGAAACAGGAGCAGTCCCCACAGGCTCCATATCAGTCCTAAGAGCGGCCACAGCAGCGCATTCATCTGGGCTTGTTTAGAGGCCTGGTACAGCCACGCCGGTACCAGGAGCCACCATACTGCGAACAGCGCGCAGAATACGGCCCCGATGGCAAGCAGTGCGCCTTTCACCGGCAGACTAGGCTCTGTGATGCCATGGTCATCATCCCAGCCATCCCAGTCGTGGAAGTGTTCCCCCCGGAATCCGTCCATCTGGTCTGCCTGCTGTGCGGCTGAAGTGATTTGGGAGATCTGCGGCTGAAGTAAAACCACAGAGAGAATTCCGCCCAGCAGGACCACGCAGATGGAGAGGATGGTCAGGCGTTTGACCAGCTTTCCGAACTTCATCTGCAAGATACGCTCTTTCCAATGTTTCATGAGATGACCTCCTCGCTTTGATCGTTATTTTCGTTCTGGGGAACCAGGAACTCCTTCTGATAGATGGCCGCCAGGCTTTGTCCCACTGACTCCAACCGGCGGCTTAGAGCGATGCTGCGGCCCGTCTTGTCCGTATCATGGAGCGGACAGGTCAGGGCCTCGCACACCGCCTGCCGGAAACCGGCCGCGTCGCGGGCCTTCCAGATCCCGCCGCCCTCCGGGAGCCACCCCTGATAGACCGGAATGTCCCGAAGGACCGTGGGGATCCCGCAGGAGAGGGCCTCCAGCACCACGATCCCCTCTGTCTCCTCCAGGCTGAGAAAAGCGAATACATCCGCTCCGCAGTAGGCGTCCCGCAGTTCTTCCTGACTGATGTACCCGGCAAAGGACAGATTGCGGGGGGCCTCTGCCATGGCTCTTCGAACGACTTTCGGAACCAGATAGGCAGGCGTGTAACCGAACCAGAAGAACCTGACCTGGGGCATCTGCCGGGCCAGGGCGATGTAATCCAGAATGCCCTTGCGCTCGATTATATGTCCTGCGGAAATGACAACCTGATCCTGTTGGGCCAACCCATATCGATTCCGGAATGCCCGCCGCCGCGTTTCGCCGGGGGCAAAGAAATCCGTATCCACGCCGTTGGTCAGGCTGTAAATCGGTTTCTGAACACCGTATCCCAAAAGGAGGTTCCGAGAGTAGTCGGTGGGAGTGATAATGACATCTCCCATCTGATAGCACCACTTGATCCACCGTTTGAACAGCGGGGCAAACCAGTTCGATCCGGGGAAGGACCGGCGGAAATCCTCCATGGTGGAGTGGGCATAGTAGACAACCTTCTTCCCCGAGCACCGGGCCGCAAGAGCGGCCAGCAAGGAATCCGGGAATAC
>CALXDF010000139.1 GCA_944386995.1 uncultured Oscillospiraceae bacterium | reverse complement strand
CTGCCTCTTCGCTGGGAATATCCCTCCCCTTCCAGGGCATACTGTCTGGGAAAGGATGTGTCCCCATGACCACTGCGTTTTTCCGAACCATAATCCTCTACCTGCTGCTGATGGTGGGCCTGCGGCTGATGGGCAAGCGGCAGATTGGAGAACTGGAGCCCAGCGAACTGGTGCTGACCCTCATCATCTCCGACCTGGCGGCAGTGCCCATGCAGGACTTCGGCATTCCGCTGGTCAACGGCGTGTTCCCCATCATCATTCTGCTGTGCCTGAGCATGATCCTGAGTTTTGTCAATCTGAAGTCCGTGCGCTTCCGCAGCATCCTCTGCGGCAAACCCGCCATTATCATCCGGGAGGGCCGCCTGGTCCAGCAAAACATGAATAAGACCCGCCTGACCATTGATGAGCTGTATGAACAGCTGCGCAGCCAGGGCGTTACGGATCTCAAAAGCGTAAAATACGCCATTCTGGAGACCAACGGAAAAATTTCCGTTCTCCCCTACACCCAGGAGAGCCCTGTTACCCCCAAGATCCTGGGCGTTCAGGTCCAGGACGAGGCGCTGCTGCCCATTCTCCTCATCAACGACGGCCGCATCATGTCCGACAATCTCCGCGTCAGCGGGCGGGACATGCGCTGGCTGGAGCAGCAGCTCCGCTCCCGCAAGCTCTCCAGCCCCAGGCAGGTCTTTCTCCTGACCGTGGATGAAACAGGCACAGTCGAGTGTGTCGTAAAGGAGGGCAAACCATGAAACCGCTGGTGATTTCCCTGGCGGTACTGGCCGCTATCCTGACCTTTTCCCTGTGGGCCGGGCACTATGTGCAAGCGCGCACCGAAACCTGGTCAGATCAGTTGGCCCTTGCCGACGCATCGGCCCAGCAGGAGCATTGGGAAGACGCGGAAACCCAGCTTCAGCGCGCCTATGCCGATTGGTCCACCAGCCAGACCTTCTTCCACACCATCATGGAGCACGATGAACTGGATGAGGCGGATGCCCTCTTTGCAACGGCCTTTGCCGCCTGTGACGAGCGGGATGGGCCGGATTTCCATGCGGCCATGGCCCAGCTCAACGCCCAGCTGCATCTGCTGGCAGAAACCCAGGCAGTGAGCATCAAAAACATTCTCTAGCCCTAACTCCTTTGACGCAGCCAGGCGGACGTTGGTTCCCTGGCTGCGGTGTTCTTTCCGGTTAAATCGCCCGCTCATTGCCGCGCGCCGCGCCGGGCTCGTCCATGCTCCGGCCTCTACTTCTCCGCCAGCAGCTTGTTCAGCTCCGACATGAAGGTGTTGATATCCTTAAACTGGCGGTAGACCGAGGCAAAGCGGACATAGGCCACCTCGTCCACAGTCTTCAGCTTTTCCATCACCTGTTCCCCGATCGTCTCCGTGCTGACCTCCCGCTCCAGGGAATTCTGAAGCGTCTGCTCAATCTCGTCGGTGAGCCGCTCCAGCTCCGCCAGGGGGACCGGGCGCTTTTCACATGCCCGGATCATACCGTTGAGCACCTTGCTCCGGTCAAAGGTCTGGCGGCTGCCGTCCTTTTTGATGACCACCATAGGCAGGGACTCCATGGTCTCGTAGGTCGTAAATCGCTTTTCACAGGACAGGCACTCCCTGCGGCGCCGGATGCTGTTCCCCTCGTCTGCGGGGCGGGAATCCACGACGCGGCTCTCTTTATATCCACAGTATGGGCACTTCATCTTGCTGTCCTCCAATTCTGTCAGGGTATATATAGTGTAGTATACCATATGGATTACAAAATTGGTAGATCTCATTTTATTTTCCCTCACGGGAAAATAGGGTGCTCCTCTTTATCAAAGCGGTAGACCGCATAGCTCTGTCCCCCAATGGTCTGGATTTGTGCAAAACAGAACAGCGGGACCATGGGAAAAGGCCGATCTGCCTGATAGGGCAGCGCCAGCTGCCTTCCATTTCTCTCCTGCCGCCACAGGCCCTCCCCGGTCCCGGCCAGCATCCGCGAGAGCAGCGGATCCCTTTGAAAAAAATCCCCCGCTGCGGCCAAGGGCTGCCACTGCGTCTGGCTGGAAAAGGCGTAGCTCATGCGCAGCTCTCCCCGCCAGATGGTTCCCAGGGCCTGGAGTTCTCCGGTGCGCACCGTCCGCCGCAGACCCATGCGCTCGCCCCGGGGCTCCAGCACTCCCAGAGGATATTCTCCCCGTTCACACAGGAGATAGGCCCGGAACAGCCCTCTGTTGTCCCGGCGGCAGGACACCTCCACCTGGATCCGCCCGCCCTGGTGTGTCAGCGTCGCACTGCCCGCCTGGTCGCCTTGATAGAGAACCGGATAGTCCACACCGCCACCTCCCACACGTCCGGAAATCTTCTCTTTGTACTGTATGCGGGCAGCGGGCGCGCCATGCCGCAAGCAGGAAAGAGAAAAGCGCCATACCGCGGCCGCCGCTTTGCGGCCGCGATATGGCGTCCCGTATTTGACTCAGACCAATCGGTCGTTCTGCAGGCCAAAGCTGACAGCCAGGGCATTGTCCACCTTGCCCATCAGCTCCGCGTCCACCCGCCCCATTTTCTCACGAAGGCGGCGCTTATCCAGCGTCCGGATCTGTTCCAAGAGGACCACAGAGTCCTTGGAGAGCCCATAGCTCTGTGCAGAAAGCGAGATGTGTGTGGGCAGTCTGGCCTTCCCGGTCTGGGAGGTGATGGCCGCTGCGATAACGGTAGGGCTGTAGCGGTTGCCGGTGTCGTTCTGCACGATCAGCACCGGCCGTACGCCCCCCTGCTCGCTGCCCACCACCGGGCTGAGGTCGGCATAATAGATGTCGCCGCGTTTGACGCTTGTATCCACTGTAATTCACGCTCCGCCGGAAGAAAGTGCCACCCGAAGGTAGCCACTATCATTCTCCCACGCAGCCCCGCAATTTATACAGGCAGGACAAAAATCCCGCCGCTGTGGGTCTGTGCCCCGCAGTATCCTATGCCCCGGCAGCGCAAAGGGTGCCTGCCCGGCTCACTCCAGGTATAGCCGCAGCTCTGTGCCCACGACCTCCCCGCCCTGGAGATAGACCCGGGGCACCCGCTTGCTCACCGCACAGGTCAGCTCATAGGGGATGGTTCCCGCCAGGGCCGCCAGGTCATCCACCCGGCTGTGCTGGCCGAAGATTTCCACCTCGCTCCCCACCTGGACACGGGGCTTGTCATTCAGATCGATCATACACATATCCATACAAATGCGCCCCAGGACCCGGGCCGGACCGTCCGGTGTCATGACGCTGCACCGGTTGGAGAGGCAGCGGAAAAATCCGTCTGCATAGCCGATCGGCAGCACTCCTGTCCGGGTGGGACGATCGGTGCGATAGAGGCGGCCATAGCTGATGGTGCAGTCGGGGTCAAAAACCTTGATGGTGCTGACCGTGGTCTTGAGAGACATCACCGGCCGAAGGCCCAGTTCCTCCGCACCATCACCGCAGCCATAGAGCAGGATCCCCGGCCGGACCATATCCAGTTTCATCTCCGGATAGTTCACCACCGCCCCGCTGTTGGCGCAGTGGCGAAAGCGGAAGGTACAGCCCCGGGACTCCAGCGCCGTCACAAAACGGCAGAACAGGTCAAACTGCTGCCGGGTAAAAGCCTCGTTTGCCGTCCCCGGCTCGTCGGAAACGGCAAAGTGGGTGAAGATTCCCTCCACATCCAGATGGGGCATCCGGCAGGCATGGGCAGCCC
The DNA here is from genome assembly GCA_944386995.1 of uncultured Oscillospiraceae bacterium. GTDB lineage: Bacteria > Bacillota > Clostridia > Oscillospirales > Oscillospiraceae > CAJFPI01. The sequence continues at coordinate 9,555 of CALXDF010000139.1, read as the reverse complement.
CGGCTACGCCTTCCTCAAAATGCCGCCCGGCACAGAGGAATCCCAGTCTAGACATACCGGTGTCCACCTTGATATGGCAGCGCAGCACACCGCCGCATCTTGCCGCCGCCTCGTTATAGGCCACAGCCTTGGCCTCACAGGTAATGGCCTGGGTCATGTTGTACGTCAGGAGCTGGGGTACATATTCCTCCGGGGTGTGGCCCAGAATCAGAATCGGCATAGTAATGCCGCTGTGGCGCAGCTCACGCCCCTCGTCCAGGCTGGACACCGCCAGATAGGCCGCCCCCAGTTTTTCCAATGTCCGGGCTGTCTGGAGAGCGCCGTGGCCATAGGCGTCGGCCTTCACCACGCCCACTACGCCGGTGTCCGCGCCCACCCGATCCTGTAAAATCTGAAAGTTATGCTCCAGGGCGTCCAGATCAATCTCCGCCCACGTCCTCCGCAGTAGCTGCTCCATTGTCTGTCTCCTCTGCTGTAAAACGGGTCAGCACGGCGGTATACACCACCGTCTCCCCCAAAGTGATTTCCCCCTGCAAGGGGGTTCCGTTCTCATCAAACCACACGGCGGTATACTGCTTGCCGCCGTCATTGTCCGTCATTTCAAAGGTCACCCGGAGGCACTCCAGATCCCCCAGCTCCTCCCGGCAGGACTCCAGCGGATATCCCTGCCCCATGGCCCGGAGCATGCCGGGCACCGCCCACAGAGGGCTGATCTCGGTTCCGGAATAGATGCCGGCATCCAGCATAATGCCGTCATAGGACAGCACCTGTTCCTCCCCCGTGAGGGTTGCGGAAATCCCCGCCAGCGCCTCCGGCTCCAGCACCTCCACAGTGGACTTCGATGGAGTGTAGCTGCACTGCAGGGTGTAGGTCCGCACCTCATCTCCATAGTGGCAGGTAAGCTGTGCCTCCACTGCAGCGGCGGAGAGCGTCTGGAACTCCAGCTGCAATTCCTCTGTCTGCTGCTCCGCCCTGTCTCCGCAGGCTGCCAAGCCCAAACAAAGGGGTATCATCAGTGCAAAAAGCAGAGCCTTCCGCACGTTTTCGCACTCCTTATTCCAGCAATTCCCTGATGGCTGCCGGGATGGCCGCCACCACATCCTCCGGTGTCACGCCATAGGCCGTCAGCCGCTTTTCGCACAGGTCCCCGGCCCGTCCATGGAGCCACACCGCCAGGGAGGCAGCGTCAAAAAGATCTGCCCCCTGTCCGATCAGCGAGAGCACCACCCCTGCCAGCACATCGCCGGTTCCGCCCTTGGCCAGAGCGTCGGACCCGGTGGTATTCCGACGGATCCGGCCATCCGGCGCAGCCACGATGGTACCCGGACCCTTCAGCACGGTGACGCAGCCCTTTTCCGAGGCAAAGCGGGCTGCCGCCTCCTCCCGTCCCGGGGTCAAATCACCGCCCAGGCGGGCAAACTCCACTGCATGGGGTGTCACCACGGTTGGTGCGCGGCGGTCCCGCAGCACATCTATATGCGCCGCCGCCGCATTTATGCCATCGGCGTCCAGCACCACAGGATTTTCCAGCTCTGCCAGAAGCTTCAGGGCCATTTGACGCATACCCGGATCGTTCCCCAGGCCCGGCCCCAGCAGAACGGCATCACAGTCTGTCAGCTTCGCTTTCACGGCCTGACAGTCCGCCGGCAGGGGGTAAGCCATGGATGCCCCGCATCGGGCAGCCACAATGGGGTAGACTTCCTCCGGCACCCCCACAAACACCAGGCCGCTGCCGGTGCGGGCTGCCGCCTCCCCGGCATATACCGGCGCCCCGGTGTATCCCACGGCGCCGCCGATGACCGCCACCTTGCCAAAGGTGCCCTTGTGCCCGTCCCTGCTCCGCTTCGGCAGCAGCGCCCGGCACAGTGCCGCAGTAATGGCCTCCATTGTTTTGCCCCCCTCCGCTGTCTTTCAGGCTGTCCTGATTGTACCACAGCCCGGCGGCTTTGTTAAGGGGAAAAGTCTCGTCCGGGCCGGGATTTGTGGGCTGCCGGCCGGATTTTTCCCAGACGTGCTTGAAAAAAAGGTCCCCACATGGTATGCTGTCTATGAATGATCGTCATGGGATAGGAGCGGTCAATATGGAGACAAAAAAGTGGGAGGCACTGCTGACGGCCGTGGAACTCGGAAGCTTCACCCGGGCCGCCGAGCGCCTTGGGTACACCCAGTCCGGCCTCACCCATATGATGCACGCACTGGAAAAAGAAGTGGGTTTTCCCCTGCTGATCCGGGACCGGTACGGCGTGCGCCTCACTGCTGCCGGGGAGCGGCTGCTGCCTGCCATCCGGGAATTTCAGCAGGTAGGCAAGCGCCTGGAGAATCAAATTTCTCTGGTTGGGAATACCAAGCGGGAGAGCATCCGGGTGGCGGCCTACTCCAGTATGTGCGTCCATTGGCTGCCAGCCATTGTCTCCAAATTCCGCATGGACTATCCCCATATCAGCGTGGATATCCGTATGGGCAATGTGGACGAAATGTACACCTGGCTCCAGGAAGACAAGGTGGACATCAGCTTTGTCAGCCATCAGGAACGGGACGGGTTCGACTGGGTCCCTCTGTGGGACGATCCCCTGCTGGCCATTCTGCCGCCGGACTACCCCATCGGCAGCCAGACGACGTTTCCTCTATCCGCCTTCCAGGGAAAGGAATTTCTGATGCCCTCTCTGGGCTTTGAATACGACATCATTCCCATCTTCCGCGCCGCCGGCGTATCCCCGGACATTCGGGATACCTCTGTGGACGACAGCACGGTCATCTCCATGGTAGAGCTGGGACTGGGGTACAGCATTCTCTCCGAGCTCATTCTGGAGGGCCGCCGGGACAACATCATCGCCCGTCCCCTGGAGGGCGGTGCCTACCGTCCCCTGGGGATCACCCTCCCCTCTCTGCAGCAGGCCACCCCCCTGACGCTGCGCTTCATCGACTACTCCCGCGAGGTTGTCCGCGCCATCCACACCGCATCTACCTCAAAAAAATAGAAGAGAGTTGCTGTATGCTGACATTCAAATCCGTCAATGTAAAAAGCAGCGCGCGCCTGCGCAAATACTACAAGCGCTGCACCTACCGCCTGTGTGAATACTCTGTGGGCGTCAAGCTCATGTGGCGCCACCATATGGATCCCAGTTTTGCCGAAGCGGGGGACTGCCTCATTGTCCGCAATGCTTTCCACGGCAGCGTGGCCTTTGATTATCCCGTACCTCTCAGCGAAAGCGCTGATCTCTCCGCCGCCCTGGACGCTATCGATGCCTACTGCCGGGAAATGGGCGTGCTGCCGGCCTTTCAGACTGTGCCGGAGGAGGCGCTGCCGGTATTGCTCCACCGCTACCCCTACGCCACTGTATCCAACAGCCGCACCTGGCAGGACTATCTGTACAAAGCGGACGACCTGATCAACTTTGCCGGCCGTCGCTACTCCGGCCAGCGCAACCACATCAACAAATTCCGCAAGCTCTATCCCTCCGCCGTTTTCCGTCCCATCACCCGGGACGATGCGGAGGAGCTGGAGGCATTTTGGGAAGCATTCCATCTGGCCTTCAACAAAGACGCCGCTCTGGCCAAAAAGGAGCTGTGCTACGCCCGGAAGCTGACCCGGCAGATCGGCAAAGCCTGGCCTCTGGCCGGCGCACTGGAACTGGACGGAAAATTCATCGCAATCTCCCTGGGGGAGATCTGTGGCGACACGTTGATCTGTCACATTGAGAAGGCCCTGCCGGAGTATGAGGGGGCCTATCCCACCATAGTTCAGTCCTTTGCCGCATACTACGGGAAGAACTGCACCTGGATCAACCGGGAGGACGACGGTGCGGACAGGGGGCTTCGCACCAGCAAGACCCAGTATCTCCCCGCTGAGATGGGCCGCAAATACTTTGTGGAGATTTCCACGGATATCCGGAATCTGGACAAGATCCCCTCCCTTTGCAGCGACCGGCTGACCATGGATGCCATTACCCGCGCCGACATTCCAGACTACAATCGACTGTGTCTGGATGATGCGCGCAACCGCTGGTGGGGTTACGACTACCGGAAGGACCTAAAGGGAGAATGGACAGAGAATTACTTCTACCGGGTGGCCCGGACAGACTTCAAGCGCAAGCTGGCGGTGAACTTTGCCATCCGCCGGGAGGGAGCGTTCATTGGCGAGGCCGTGCTCTATAACTTTGATTACAAGGGAGCTGCGGAGCTTGGATGCCGCATCCTGCCGGAGTTTGCCGGGCATGGCTACGGAGCGGAAGCTTTCGCCCGTCTGGCGGACTGGGCGCTCTACGAACTGGGATTATACCGGTTGGTGGCCAAATGTTATCAGGAAAACGAGCCCTCCCGCAGGATGCTCAGCGCCGTCATGCGTCAAACGGGAGAGGATGAAACTTTCTGCTATTTTGAAAAGCGCATCTGATCGCAGAAAAGCAGGCCCCGGATCTTACGATCCGGGGCCTGCCGTTTTCAGATGCGGTTCTCCTTTTCCGCCGGCACTTCGCTTCGCCGTCCCTTGGCCAGGAAGAATCCAGCGCATAGGGAGGTAAAGGGCGCAACCGTCACCAGGCCAAAGGAGCCGATCACCGTGTGAATGATTTCCGCGGCCACATACTTATAGTTGAGAATGTGATCCAGAGGGGTTCCCTGGGCCATAAATACCATCAGCAGAGCCACGTATCCTCCGGAATAGGCCAGCAGCAGCGTAGTGGTCATGGTACCCATAGCCGCCCGGCCCACATTGAGTCCCGAACGGGTCGCCTCCCACCAGCTCAGGTCCGGCCGCTTCTCCACCACCTCGTACACAGCAGAGGTGATGTCCACACTCAGGTCCAGCACTGCCCCTGCCGCCCCGATGAAAATAGAGGCCATAAAGATCTGCGTCAGGTTCAGATCCTGATATCCGGAGTAGAGAAGACTCTCGGAATAGGACATCACCGCGCCGTGGATATGGAAAAGGTCTGTAAATACCGCTCCCAGCACGCAGGTGACCAGGATTCCCAGGAAGGAGCCGGACACCGCCGAGAGACACCGGCGGTCAAAGCCGTAGACCAGAGCGATAATGAATACCGTGAGAAACAGCGTGATCAGCAGCCCCACCCAGATGGGGTTCCACCCCTTGAGATACAGGGGCACCAGCACCTTCCACAGCATCAGCACCGTAAGCGCAAAAGAGGCGATGGCACGCACCCCGGTCCACCCGGCAAAAAGGATCAGGAGCAGGGCAAACCCCACCGCCAGCAGAAGTTCCCAGTTCAGCCGGTAGTGGTCGGTCATGGTGATGTTGGTAATGGTGTCCCCATCGTGGCTGATCACCACCTGCGCCCGGTCGCCGGGAGCGAAAATCTTATCCTGCTCCAAGGAGCCGTTGAGCATATTGATTCCCACGGCGATCTCCCCCGCAAAGGCTCCGTCCAGGATTTCCAGCTCACAGCGCTGCTCGCCGGAGCGCACCAGTCCGGTGTCAATGATGGCGGAATCATCCACAGAAAGGACCCGGGCAGTACACCGCTCGGCCTCCTGATAGTTGAGGGCATCCTCAAACCCTGTGGGGAGCAGCAGCAGGATCACAATCGCCGCCAGACACACCAGCACAGGCATGTGGTAGCGCAGGGGTTTGGATTTCAGTTTGTTCAGCATGGGTGAAACTCCTTGTTTTGGTGAATACTTTCCTCAGGTAAGGCCCAGCGCTCCGGCCAGATCCTCTGCCAGGGCCGCACCGGCCCCGCCGCCCCACCAGCCCACCTGATAAGCCCGGTCGTTGACAAAGACCGTCTCCCCGCCGGTGAAGTGAACCGCCCAGACTTTGCGGCCCTCGGCGTCGCGGCAGGAGATGTACACGTCCCAATCGCCCGCGCTGCGGTAACTGTGAGCGTCTGTGATCGTTCCCCAGGAACGGTGATAGGAGCGAAAGTCCAGCACATGCCCCATGGCCTGTACCTCGGGGCTGTCTATGGCAAAGGTATATCCCCGGGTCTCGAACCGGGGCAGGCCCGCAAAGTTTCCCGGATCAAAGGGTGCGGGTGAGAGATAGTGGTCCGTCACCACGCTGACCGTTTCCACATCCTTACCGGAGAACTCCGGAAACTGTAACGGCTGGATAAAATACCAGGCCAGAAGCAGCACAATGGTCAGCGCCGCCAGAGGGATCACCACATAGTGGACCGGCGTATGGATCGAAACTCTATGCATCTGAGGCACCTCCTTTTGCAAGGCCTGTTTATTCCTCGTCATCCTCCAGCTCTGCCCCGCAGTGGGGGCAGCATTTGCCCGGGCGGTAGTAAAACCAGTGGATTTTTTCATGGCAGAAAGGGCAGTGGAAGCGGACCCATTCAAAAATGATCGACGCTGCCAGCAGCAGCAGGCACAGCCACCACCATCCCTGGCTCTCCCGGATGATACCCGCAATTCCGGAGGCGATACAGGCTGCCAGAATTCCGTAATGGAGCCGGATGTTTCTGCGAACCATAGAGCGCCTCCCCGTGCCGTTGGTTACGCCGCGGCAGCCCGCCCCCACCTGCTGGCGGGAGCGGGCTGTACGCATCACATTGGGAACTCGCCTTCGGTCAGCGGACCTTCAGCATGTCGGCCAGCTTCTCACAGACCTCGGTGTTGTCGTAGTAGCCGTTGCATACCCCGGCGTTCACACCCTGAGCCAGCACGGCCACGGGCAGACCCGTGTGGCTGTAGGAGGTGAAGGAGACGCCGGACTTGTTGTTGATGATATGGGTGATGGTAACAGAGAGGGGCTCATAGGTGCCGTAGAGTACGTACTCCTCCTGCTCGTACTGACTGGCAGCGGTGCCGTTGACGCTCTTTTCATAGGCCGCGCGCAGCTGCTCCAGCTCATAGGGGGTGAGCACCAGCTTGTCGCCCTCCTCGCCCTGGGTCTTGAGGCCGAACAGTTCCTCGATATCCTTCAGAACCTCCTCGAAGGGGGTCTTGTTGGCCTTGTAGCCGGCGACATAGTCGCTGTCGTACTTGGCAAAGGAGATCTTCTGATTGGCCAGCAGATCGAGATAGGTGTCGTAGTCCGTGCCGGCAAAGCCGATGGTGAGACCGCCGGTCTCGTGGTCGCCGGTCACCAGGATCAGGGTGTCATTGGGATGCTCCTCAGCAAAGTCGATGGCCACCTGCACGGCATCGGCCAGGGCCACAGTGTCATGGATGGTGGAGGCTGCGTCATTGGCGTGGCAGGCCCAGTCAATCTTACCGCCCTCGCACATCAGGAAGAAGCCGTCCTTGTCATCGGAGAGAACCTCGACGCCCTTCTCCACATAGTCGGCCAGAGACCACATGTCGTCGGTGCGGTCCAGCTCATAAGCCATGGCATCGCTGTCGGCCAGATGCTCGTCAATCACGATCACCTTGTCGTCGTCCTCGGTAATGGCCTCGGCAGCAGCCTGGGTGTTTACTACCTGATAACCGGCTTGCTCCGCCAGGTCATACAGATTCTCCTGGTCACCCTCAGCACCGTCGGGACTCAGCAGGCCGCCGCCGGCAAAATATTCAAACCCGGAGTCAATGAGCTCCAGACCGATCTCATAGTAATCGTTGCGGCTGGCCTGGTGGGCATAAAAGGCGGCGGGGGTGGCGTGGTTGAGGTTCACAGAGGTGATGACACCGACGCTGTAATCCTTCTGCTCATGAAGCTTCTCGGCAATGGTCTCATACTCCTTGGTACCAGTCTCATCCACATTGATGGAGCCGGAGTAGGTCTTCTTGCCGGTGGCAATGGAGGTGGCGGTGGAGGCAGAGTCAGGGGCGAAGCTGTTGGAGTCATAGGTCACAGCGGAACCGGCAGCCTCAAAATTCATAAAATTGAGGTATTCCGGACCATCCAGGATGGCGCCGGCGTTGTCGTCCAGACTGGGCTGGGCCTGCCAGTAATCCTCATCCTGGAGAGCGCCCAGGTAATCCGCAGTGGACTGGATCTGGGGGTAGCTCATGCCGTCGCCAATGAACAGGAACACATACTTTGGGGTCTTCATGGCCGCGTCCTGGGTCACCGCAGCGGACATCTCATTGGTACTCTCCTCCTGGACGTCAGCGGCCTGCACGCCGCAGCCTACCAGGATGCCTGCCAGCATGGTAAGGCTCAAGAGTGCGCTAATGATCTTTTTCATAGTTTCCTCCTAAATCGTCTGTACTGTTGTTGTCCTTGCGCAGAAAGGACAGTGCTATTATAAAAACGCAATGTTAAAACTGCCAGCGGTGCTCCGTGAAAACCAGGTAAAATAGATCAGGCTGCTTCTTTTTGTTCCAATTTCTTCAAAAAACGCAAAAATCCTCTTTACTTTTTCCCCCAATACTGCTAAAATAAAGGCCATTGTCACGTGAACCCAGGAGGTTTTTATGAATCAGACTGTTATGATTACCGCGGACAGCGCCTGCGACCTGACTGCGGAGCTGCTGGCGCGTTACCGTGTCAAGCGGATCCCTCTGACCATCACAGAGGGCGAGCGCTCCTACCGGGACGGCGAGGACCTTACCCCCGACGACATTTATGATCTCTATGACCGGCAGCATGTGCTGCCCAAGACGTCGGCCATCTCCCCCCAGGAGTTTACCGACTTTTTCTCCCCCCTGGTAAAAAGCGGCTGTCAGGTGGTTCATATCGACATCAGTTCCGCCTGCTCCGCCTGCTATCAAAACGCCTGCATCGCCGCCGGTGAACTGGACGGAGTCTATCCGGTGGACTCCCTGCATCTGACTGCTGGGCAGGGTCTGCTGGTGATTGAGGCCTGCCGCCTGCGGGACGAGGGACTCTCTGCTCCGGAAATCGTCCAGCGGCTCCTCGCCTACCGGGAGAAGATTTCTACCAGCTTTGTAGTGGATACCTTGGAGTTTTTGTGGAAGGGCGGCCGCTGCAGCGGTCTTACCGCCCTGGGGGCCAATTTACTCCAGGTCCGGCCTTGTCTGGAGCTGCGGGAGGGAGAGATCAAGGTTGCCCGAAAGTACCGCGGCGCCATGTCCAAGGTGTATGTCCAATATATCCGGGACCAGCTGAGCCGCGAGGACCTCGACACCCGTCTTGCGGTCCTGGTCCACTCCGGCCGGATTGATCCGGTGGTCCTGGAGCAGCTGCGTCAGGAAATCCTGACGATTGCCCCCTTTGCAGAGGTACCGGTGATCCGGGCGGGCTGCACGATCACCAGCCACTGCGGCCCTGGCGCCATGGGTGTGATCTTTGCCGTAAAATAAATTCGGCGGGCATGCTCAGATCATCCCCCCGGCGCCGGCCTCATTCAAGCAAAAGGACCCCGCGGCAATTGCCCGGTAGTTATAGGGAAGGTCCCTAAACAACGAGCAGTCGGACCCTATCACACAAACGAGAAAGCAAGGAGCCACACCCGGCCCCTTGCTTTTTCTTATCTCATAGTCCCATGCCCCGCAGGGCATCACAGCGACGCAATTCCCACGGGGACCAGTTTCCGGGCCTCCACCCGCCCCCGGCGGGGAATTGCATGGAGCGGGACCAACCTCTGACCCCGCCCTGCACCCACTCCCAGCAAGTACCCGGGCCCCAACCGTGGCGGGCCACCCATTTCCCAGGCCACACAGCAGGCCACACTCTGAACAACA
>CALXDF010000138.1 GCA_944386995.1 uncultured Oscillospiraceae bacterium | reverse complement strand
CCACCAGGAGCTTGGCCATGTAGGTCAGGAGCTTGGTCTCGGAGTACTCCCCGTCGTACATCACCAGGCCCTTGCTTCCCCCGGCAAAGGTGAAGCTGCCCGCCAGCAGCACCACGCAGACCCCGGCAGCCAGGGCGCCCATGGCAGCCTTGCGGCCCTTTTTCTGCTTTCCCTGCTCCAGCAGCCGTTCCATCTGGGCCATAATGGTGTCAAACAGGAGGGCAATGACCATCAGTGCCAGGGTAGGCAGCAGGATCTCTGTCATATTGCTGGTGCGGATACCCTGGTAGATGGCATCGCCCAGGCCGCCGCCGCCCACCAGCGCTGCAAACACTGCCGTGCCGATGGCGTTGACCACAGCAATGCGTATGCCGGTAAAAATCATAGGCAGGGCATTGGGCAGCTCCACCTGGAACAGCTGCCCCATGCGGCTCATGCCGCATCCCCTGGCCGCCTCCTTCAGCCCTGCCGGCACCTCCTGCAATCCCAGGCAGGTGTTGCGCACAATGGGCAGCAGGGAGTAGAGCGTGATCCCCAGAATGACCGTCGGCTTGCCGGCGCCCAGAAAGACCATGATAATGCCCAGCAGAGCCAGGGATGGAATCGTCTGCAGCAGGTCCGCCACCCAGAGGATGGGCTTTCGTACCGTCGGGCAAAGATAGCTTATCACACCCAGCGGCAAACCTATAATCAGTGACAGAAGCGCCGCCAGAAGGACAATGTACAAATGCTCAAAAATCAGGGTAAAGCTCATTTCTCCGCCCCCTTCCGAAGCCCGCGGGGTACCACATGCCTTTGCAGCAGGTCGATCAGCGCACCCAGGACCACCGCAATGATCGCCGCCGGGATAGCCCCGGTGATGATGAGGAGGTCATTATTGGATTCAACGCCCTGATAAACGAAGTTTCCCAGGCCGCCCAGACCGATCATGGAGGCCAGCACCGCCCAGCTGACGGTATAAACTGTGGACAGGCGAAGCCCGCCGATGATACTGGGCAGGGCCAGGGGCAACTCCACCCGGACCAGGGTCTGGAACCGGGTCATACCGCAGCCCTTGGCCGCCTCAATATACTTGGCCTCCACACCGGTAAGCCCGGTATAGGTGTTTTTCAACACCGGGAAGGTGGCATAAATGGCCAAGGCAATGATCACTGTGATTGGCACCATGCCCAGCTGCAAAAACAGCAGCCCGATAAAAACCACACCCGGAATCGTCTGAAACACAGAGAGCACCGGCAGCAGCACAGCGGCATACTGGGAGGGCAGGCGGGACAGGGCGATTCCCAGCACCACACCCAGCACAAATCCCGCCGCCACGGAGACAAACACATAAAACAGGTGTGTCACAATTGCCTGCTGGAGCATCTGGCTGTTGGCCTGCAAGAATTCCCAAAAGGCGCTCATTTCTCCTCCCCCCACAGCGTCTCGGCCACCACCCGGGCCATGCGGTTGCGGGTGATAATGCCGGCGATGGTGTCATCGGCGTTGAGGACCACCACAAAGCTCGCGTTGGTGCCCAGCAGGTAGTCCATGGACTCCCGGGCGTACTCCCCTACCCGCACGGTACGGTAGTCCGTGGAGAGCAGGGGCACAATCCCGGAAGCCGTTCGTCCATATTTCCGAATATTGTTGATCGGCAGAACGCCCAGATATTTGTCGTTTTCATCCACTACCAGCAGCGTATCGATCCCGCTGCGTGCCATTTTCTCCGCGCACTCCAGAATTCCCTGATCCATCGACACCACAAAGGGCTTGGTCATCATGCAGTCCTCCACTCGCAGCTGATCAGACTCCACCGGCGTCCGCTTGCCCAGGAAGCTGCGCACCAGATCCGAAGCCGGATGCTCCAGCATTTTTTCCGGGGAGTCCATCTGCTCGATCTCTCCCTGGTTCATAAAGAGGATCACATCCGCCAGTTTCAGTGCCTCGTCCATATCGTGGGTAACAAAGACAATGGTTTTATTCAGCTTCTTCTGGAGTTTCTTCACCTCGTCCTGGAGGACTTCCCGGGTCATGGGATCCAAAGCGCCGAAGGGCTCATCCATCAGGACCACCGGGGGCGAGGCCGCCAGGGCCCGCAGTACGCCGATCCGCTGCTGCTGACCACCGGAGAGCTCGTTGGGATACTTGTGGGCATACTGCTCATAGGGCAGGCCCACCATCTCCAGGTACTCCCGGGCCAGCTGGCTGTACTTGCTCTTGTCCATTTTCAGGAGCTTTGGCACCACGCAGATGTTCTGCTCCACCGTCATGTTGGGAAACAGGCCGATCTGCTGGATCACATAGCCGATATGGCGGCGCAGCTGAACGGGGTTTATCTTGGAGATGTCCTTGCCGTCCATGAGAATGCGGCCCCCATCCGGCTCGGACAGGCGGTTGATAAGCTTGAGCGTGGTGGTCTTGCCGCAGCCGGACGGCCCGATCAGCACCAGGAACTGCCCGTCCGGAACGGTGAAGGACAGGTCCTTGAGAATTTTGGTATTCCCGTAGTTCTTCATCACGTGTTCAAACTGGATCATGGATACCCTCCCTTAAATTGGATCGTAGGATTTCGATTGGATATGCCCGCCGCTGCGGCCGGCTATTGCTTCTTCTCCGCAGCCACCATCTGCACCGATGCCTCCGCAGCCGCCGGCGTTCCCACCAGGATAATCACGTCCCCATCATATAATTCGGCATAGGGTCCCGGTGAGAGAATGGTGTTCGCTCCCCGGCGGATGGCGACAATCGTACCGCCGGTACACTGCCAATATTTTAATTCCCCCAGGCTCTTTCCGATCACCGGTGACCCTTTTGGCACAGTGATCTCGTAATTAGGCAGTGGTTCCCCCTCAACCACATGGACCCGGTTCTTCAACAGCGCCCTGGTAAACTGGATCATCTGCTGGTGGAGCGCGTCGTACTGGTCCAGCAGCTGTGCGAACTGCCGGCGCAGGGACTGGGGAGAGGCGTGCTCCTCAAAACTGTCCAGGTACCGTCTTGCGTTATCGGTGGAGAGGACAATGGCTCCGCTCTGCGCCTTGATCTCCACCACCTTCATATCTGCCAGCAGCCGCAGCGCCCGGCGAATGGTTTCTGGCGACACGCCGTATTCCGAAGCCAGCATCGACCGGCCAAACAGCTTGCCTCCCTCAGGAAACTCCCCCTTGGCGATTCGCGCTGCCAGATCCCGGGCAATATGCAGGTACTGGGAGGTCGCGGCCATCTTTTCCATACAGGTCCCTTCTTCTTTCTCAAGATACGTTCATTATAATCTGCCAACTTATAATTGTCAAGTAAGTTGTTACTCATTGTAATCTTTTGATATCTTTGATACTTTTCCGTTGGCTGGTATCTTGACAGGTTCAAGCGTTTTTGTTATCATCATCCCATCAACTGAAACTTTTTTTATAACAGTTAAAAGGAGTTCTGTGCTATGAAACGATGGGGAATCCTGCTTTGCCTGCTGTTGGTATTGTCCCTCACTGCCTGCGCTGATGGCGTTAACTCCGCCGTGCAAAACGCCTCCGTTGGGACCACAGACACCGGCAGCGACAGCACCGACACCTCTACGGAGCCTGCCGCAGAAACCAGCGGGGAAGATGGGAGTGAGGAGACACCCGCAGCCCGTCCTTTCAGCGTCTTTTCCACTACAGATCTGGAGGGAAATGTAGTAGATCAGTCCATTCTGGAAGGATACGACCTGACGCTGGTCAATGTCTGGGCTACCTACTGCACCCCATGCCTGGAGGAAATGCCGGACCTTGGGGCTTTGGCGGCGGAATATGAAGAGAAGGGCGTTCAGGTCCTGGGACTGGTATCCGACGCCCTCAACAGCGACGGCACTGTCAGCGACAGTCAGGTGGAGCTGGCCCAGGAGATTGTAGCAGAGACCGGGGCAGATTATCAGCACCTGATCCCCTCCGCCGACATGTTCGGTCTGCTCTCCCAGATCTACGGCGTGCCTACCACTTTCTTTGTAGACAGCGAGGGGTACCAGGTGGGCTACGCCTATGTAACCGCCCTCAGCCGTGACCAGTTTGTTACCATCATCGAAGACGCTCTGGCGGAGGTTGCGCAATGAAGTTTTTTTGGAATAACCGCGCGGCGCTGGCGGCACTTGCCATTGCCGCTGTTTTCCTGACCATTGGCGTGTGGCGGGGGGAAGCAGAGGTTGTGCTGCGCAAATCCATCAATATCTGTATGGAGTGTATCGGCCTTGGGTAAGCGGCTGGTCTGGGCGAAACAGCACCTGCGCACCTGGGTGCAGATTGGCTTCGCCGCCCTCTCCAACGGTTACGCCGCCGGTTTTATGAGAGGCAACATCTACAAGGGGCCGCTGAAATTTATCTGTGTGCCGGGACTCAACTGCTACTCCTGTCCCGGTGCCCTTGGTTCCTGCCCCATCGGAGCCTTTCAGTCGGTGCTTGCCAGCCGGAACTATCATTTTGCTTTCTACGTCTCCGGCTTTCTGATCTTTTTTGGTGCGCTGCTGGGGCGTCTCACCTGCGGATGGCTGTGCCCCTTCGGCCTGGTACAGGACCTTCTCCACAAGATCCCTGTTCCAAAAAAGCGAAAGCTTTTGCCTGGGGACAAATTTCTGAAATACCTCAAATACGTGATCCTGATCGGTTTTGTCATCCTCCTGCCCCTCACCGTCCTGGATATCGTAGGACAGGGGCAGCCCTGGTTCTGCAAATATATCTGTCCTTCCGGCACGCTCTTTGCCGGTATTCCCCTGGTCGCGGCAAATCCGCTGCTCCAGGCGGCCCTCGGCTGGCTCTTTACCTGGAAAAGTGCCATTCTAATTGGTCTGGTCCTGCTGTCCCTGTGGGTCTATCGGCCTTTCTGCCGGTATCTCTGCCCCTTAGGCGCCATCTACGGACTCTTTAACCCCATCGCGCTCTACCGTTTCCAAGTGGATGCGGACCATTGCACCCACTGCGGCCGGTGTCAAAAGGCATGCAAATTCGACATTTCCGTCCAAAACCAGCCCAACAGCCCCGACTGTATCCGCTGCGGCGACTGTATCCGCGCCTGTCCACACGGCGCCATCCGCAGCACACTCCGGCGGCGCCCGTCCGCAGGCGGTCATGAGAGGGCGAAGACATGACCGGCAGTTTCTCTTTAGCCCTCCACGCCCTGGTATACCTGCACCGGCAGGGCGGCCCCGTCTCCAGCAAAGTGCTGGCGGAGCGGATCTGCACCAACCCCGCCCGAGTCCGCCGGGTGGCAGGTCAGCTGCGGGCTGCTGGCCTGCTGGCAACCCGTGAAGGACACGCCGGGGGATATGCATTTTCCGGTGATGCCGGCACCATCACACTGGGACAAATTGCCAGAGCTGTGGATGCCCGGTTTGTGGCCTCCTCCTGGCGTTCCGGCGGGACAAGCCGTCAGTGCCGGGGCATGGCGTTGGCGCTGGACAATCTCTACGCAGACTTGGATGCGGGATGCCGCCGGCAGTTAGAGGTCCTGACACTGTCGGATTTCGAAGCGTTGCTTCCGGCTTCGGACGAATGACCTCCAGCCGGAAACAGATTCCAGTATCGCTTTCCGGCCTTTGGGCATACTACTGGCATACCATCCGGAAAGGAGCAGCGGCGATGGCAAAGAAACAGAAGCGGCTGCGGGACCGGCGGCCTATGGAGAAAGCCATGGAACTGACCAACCTCTCCCACCGCAAAACAGATCCTCAGGGCAGCTATACCGGGCAGCCCCTTGACCCCCGGGAGAAACCGGTTCAAGATGCAGACGACCTGTGAGCATGCAAAAAGGAGCCCCGGCATCCGGTAGGATGCCAGGGCCCTTTTTTGATATTCTGCGTCCGGCGCCGCTTTTTAGTCACCCATGCTCAGGCCCAGGGCGCGAGCGGCACGGACAACCTCCCCGTCCGGCGGTACAGTCTTGAGTTTACCCGCCACATCTTTCAGCGGGACGGGCACGATCTGGTTGCTCTGAACAGCCACCATATAGCCGAATTTCTTTTGCTGGATCAGCTGGGCTGCCGCCACTCCCAGGCGGCTGGTGAGCAGCCGGTCCGCAGCGCAGGGGATGCCGCCTCTCTGATAGTGGCCGGGAATGGTGACCCGGATCTCCTGGCCGGTCAGTTCCTTGAGCTCATCGGCAATACGGTAGGAGATCGAAGGCTGTGTCATGGCCTCCCGGGCAGCCTTGAACTCCTTTTTGCTCATCTTGGCCTCCTCCTTGCTGATGGCCCCCTCAGCCACAGCCAGGATGGAGAATTGCTTTCCGCTGTCTTGCCGCTTCTGAATGGCCCGAGCAATCTTCTCAGCAGAATAGGGAATCTCCGGGATCACGATTACATCCGCGCCGGAGGCAATACCGGCGTACAGCGTCAGCCAACCGGCTTTATGACCCATGATCTCCACAATGAACACCCGGGAGTGAGAGAACGCCGTGGAGTGGATGGAGTCGATGACCGAGGTGGCAATGTCAATGGCGGACTGAAAGCCGAAGGTCACCTCCGTACCCCACAGGTCGTTATCAATGGTCTTCGGCAGTGTCACCACATTGACACCGTGTTCACTGAGGAGGTTAGCGGTCTTATGGGTACCGTTCCCCCCCAGGATCACCAGGCAGTCAAACCCCTCCTGTTTCACGGTCTTGAGCATCTTCTCCAGCTTGGTCTCCTCGTCCTCCTCGCCGGCCTTGGTCATGTCCTTAAAAGGCTGACGGGAAGTACCCAAAATGGTGCCGCCCCGGGTGAGAATATCAGAAAAATCCTCGGGCCGCATAATGTGATAATCCCGCTCGATCAGTCCCCGATATCCATCCCGGATTCCATAAATTGCAACCGTATTCCCCAACTCGTTGTACAGTGTCTTGGCAACACCCCGCAGAGCCGAATTCAGGCCCTGACAGTCGCCGCCGCTGGTCAGCATACCAACTTTCATGTCCTCTCCTCCTAATCTGTGTATTCTCCACTGCTGTACGCTGTAGGGTCTCTTTCTCAGCTTCGGCCCGTCAGCCGCTTCCACAGCCGCCGCAACAGCGGATCCGGCTCCGCCGGCAGCTCCGCCGCCGTTTCCGCCCGCTCCACAGCCAGACGCATCAGCAGTTCCTGGGCACAGATGGGATTTTCAACCGGCGGCTTCTTGCCATAGGTTCCGTCACTGTGGAGCATCCGGGCTTTGACCGTATCCCGCTGCATGGCGGACAGAATCTCGTGGAGCCGTGCGCGGACCTCCGGGCTGTCAATGGGGCAGGCCACCTCCACTCGTCTGGTGGTATTGCGGGTCATCAGATCAGCCGAGGAAATATACATTTTCTCCTTGTCTCCGCGGCCAAACACATAGATCCGGGAGTGCTCCAGGAAACGGCCAACGATACTGGTGACCGTCACATTCTCCGTGTACTCCGGGATTCCCGGCAGCAGGCAGCAGATCCCGCGAATCACCATCTCCACCCGGACGCCGGCGCAGGATGCCTCGCTGATTTTGGCAATAATGTCAATGTCCGTCAAGGAATTGAATTTCAGCAGGATATACCCCTCTGCACCCAGGGCAATCTGCTCATCCATCAGCTCCAGGATCCGGTTCTTAAAACCATGGGGTGCCACCAGCAGGCGGTTATACGCCCCGTCCAGATTGGCCAGGGCCATATTATTGAAGAAAGCCGCTGCGTCGGCCCCGATCGCCGTGTTGCAGGTCACCAGGGACACGTCCGTATACTGGGCGGCCGTCTTCTCGTTGTAGTTGCCGGTGCCCACCTGTGTGATATAGCGGGTCTCTCCATGTTCCCGCCGGGTGATCAGGCAGATCTTGGAGTGGACCTTATACTCCTCGAAGCCGTAAATCACCTTGCACCCGGCCTCCTCCAGGCGCTCAGACCAGTCAATGTTGTTCTGTTCGTCAAATCGGGCGCGCAGCTCAATGAGCGCCGTCACATCCTTGCCGTTTTCCGCGGCAGCGCACAGATACTCCACCAACTTAGCCTTGCTGGCCAGGCGGTAAATGGTGATTCGGATGGACACCACGGCCGGATCGCGGGACGCCTCCCGGATCATCTGCAGGAAAGGCTCCATGGACTCATAGGGATAGGAGAGCAGGATATCCTTTTTCAAGGCCGCTTTCATCAGGCTCTGCCCCTCTGGCACCATGGAAGGCCACTGGGGGGAAAATGGCGGATCAGACAGAGCCTTCTGCCGCCCCTCCGGCAGGTGGCTGCCCAGGCTGTAAGCGTACTCCATTTTCAGCGGCGCCTTGCGGGAAAGGAAAATCTGCTCTTGGCCGATCTGGAAGCGGTTGCAAAAGTACTCGGTAAAGTGGCTGCTGATGGGCTGGTTCATCTCCAAACGCACCACTGCCAGACGACGGCGCTGCTTGAGCAGCTTCTCCATTTTCTTGCGAAAATCCATCTCCCCGTCAAAAGGCTCGTCGTCAGGATTGATATCCGCGTTTCGGGTGACACAAAACACCACCTTTTCCAGCACATCATACATGCCGAAAACGTTATCAGCGTATTCATACAGCACAGATTCCACCGACACATAGCGCCCCCCGTCTCCGGGAAGGAAAATCAACGCCGGCAGGGATGCCGGCACTGGCAGCAGCCCAAAGGTCTCTCCTTTCTTTCGGGAAAGCAGGACCCCTATGTGGAGCATCTTCCCTTCGATGTGGGGGAAGGGGTGATGGGCATCCACAATCTGGGGCGAGAGGATCGGTTCGATCATGTGCTTGAAGTAATGCTTGATATATTTCTGCTCCTCCGCCGTCAGATCCCGGATTGCCAGGCGTTTGAGTCCCTCCCGCTCCAGACAGCGCTCCACATCGGCATAGGCGCTGTCCCGGCGGCTGTAAAGCGGCGGAACAGCCGCATAGATCTTTTGCAGCTGCTGTTTTGGCGTGAGCCCGGATTTGTTGTCGATGGGCTCTTTCTCCATCTCTGCCAAATCTCCCAGGCTTCCCACACGGATCATAAAAAATTCGTCTAAATTGCTTGTAAAAATGGCCAGAAATTTCAGCCGCTCCAGCAAGGGGACGGTCTCATCCTCCGCCTCCTCCAACACGCGGGCATTAAATTGCAGCCAGGACAACTCCCGGTTCTGCGTAAATCCCAAGCTCCAAATTTTCTCTGACATAGCCATTTCTCCTTCCACACGATAAAAAGTATGGAGGTCTTCTCTGATAGATATATGTCCATTATACCGGCAACCCCCGCGGGAATCAATCATTTTTTTGTGAAAGTCCCGATATCTTATCATGATACCAGCTTTGCAGCGCATTGCCGACCTTCTCTCTGTAAAATGCATGTAAAATCCACGGACACTCAGCACAAAACATGCGGGCCGCCCCAATCGGGACGGCCCGCCGTACAGTATGGTTTTGAAAAGAGACGCAAATCTCTTCCGATCAATACAGGCCCTCAGAGAGCATGGCCTTGGCCACCTTGGCAAAACCGGCCACATTGGCGCCGGTCACCAAATCGCCGGGGCGGTCGCACTCCCGGGCGGCGTTGTCGGCCATGTGGAAAATGTTCAGCATAATCCCCTTCAGCCGCTCGTCCACCTGCTCGAAGGACCAGCTGGAGCGCATGGAGTTCTGGCTCATCTCCAGGCCGCTGGTGGCCACACCGCCGGCATTGGCTGCCTTGGCAGGCCCAAAAAGTACACCATGCTCCTGCAAATAAGCAGTTGCCTCCGCTGTGCTTGGCATGTTGGCCCCCTCAGACACGGCCATTACACCATTGGCCACCAGAAGCTTCGCGCTCTCCAAATCCAGCTCGTTCTGGGTGGCGCAGGGCAGCGCAATCTGGCAGGGCAGGGACCAAATTCCCTTGCACCCCTCCACATAGCGGCTGCCGGGAACCCGCTTGGCATACTCACTGATGCGCCCGCGCTCCACTTCCTTGATCTGCTTGACTACATCCAGCTTGATGCCGTCATCATCCACCACATAGCCCTTGGAGTCAGACATGGCAATCACCTTGCCCCCCAGGTGGGTAGCCTTCTCCACAGCATAGATTGCCACATTTCCGGAACCGGAGACCACAATGGTTTTGCCGAACACAGACTCGTGGCGCAGGCACTTGAGCATCTCCTCGGTGAAATACAGCAGGCCGTAGCCGGTAGCCTCGGTACGCACCAGGCTGCCGCCGAAAATCACATCTTTGCCGGTAAGCACACCGGTAAAGCGGTTGCTCAAACGCTTATATTGGCCGAACAGGAAGCCAATCTCCCGCCCTCCTACGCCGATATCACCGGCAGGCACGTCGCAGTTGGAGCCGATATGGCGGTAGAGCTCCGTCATAAAGGACTGGCAGAACCGCATGACCTCCCCGTCGCTGCGGCCCTTGGGGTCAAAGTTGGCACCGCCCTTGCCGCCGCCCAGAGGCAGCCCGGTAAGGCTGTTCTTGAAAATCTGCTCAAAGCCCAGGAATTTGATGATCGAGGCATTCACAGAGGGATGGAACCGCAGGCCGCCCTTGTAGGGACCGATGGCGGAGTTGAACTGAGTGCGATAGCCGCGGTTCACATGGACTTTCCCCTGGTCATCCTCCCAGGTAACCCGGAAAGTAACCATCCGCTCCGGCTCCACCAGGCGCTCCATAATCCCGGCTTTCTGGAACTCCGGATGGCGCACCACATAGGGCTCCAGAGACTCAAATACCTCCCGCACGGCCTGTAGGAACTCCGCTTGGTCTTTGTTGCGTTCCACCGTGTCCAGGTAGACTTCCTTCAAATAGGGGTCCTTTAACATGCCGATTCCTCCCATATATATCAAAATATCATACAAACAAATTAATATGATTTAAAAATCATATAAATTTACTTTTTAGTATATATTTATGCTTTTTCAAAATCAATTGTAAATGCATCACAAATTCTTGCATCATAGCCGGTCATATTCAGTATTTCATGACAAAATTAATTAAATTTTTCAAAAATATTGCAATTTTTCTTGCAAAATTAGAGGAGGCACCCTCTAGTGCCTCCTCATGCGGTCTCCCGCAGGACTCATTTTCCCCGCAGAAACCCCTCGATAATCTTCGCTTCTGCCTGTTCTTCTGTAAGGCCAAGGGTCCGCAGCTTAACGATCTGTTCCCCTGCTATCTTGCCGATGGCTGCCTCATGGATGAGTGCCGCGTCAAGATCCCCGGCATAAAGCTCCGGCGCGGCATTTACCGTGCCGTGATCCACCAGGATCGCGTCGCATTCGGAGTGGCCTGTACAACGGCAGTTCCCCGCAATGCGGGAGTGGTAGGACTGTCGGGATTCCCCTTTGGCGACGGAGCGGGAGATCAGATCCACGGCGGCGTCCTCTCCCTCCATCGTCACTGCAAACTCGGTCGTGGCAGTTTCTTTGCCGTCCGTCATCAGACTCTCGTGGATCGTCAGGCGGGCGCGGGGGCCCAGCGTTGCCCTGGTCCGGCGGTCGGTGGTATCCACGCCGCCCAGCTGGATGGTCTCCATCTCCAGCACCGCATCCTCCCCCAGGGTAATCTCCGTCACCGGGTCGATCCGCCGCAAACCGATTCCCTTACCGACGCCCACGTGCTTCTCCTTGTAAAGGATATGGGCCCCTTTCTCCAAAAAGAAGCGGTGGATCCCGTTGTGCCGGGCCTCCCCTTCTCCATTGGTATGGACACCACAGCCGGCAATTACCGTCACATCCGCTCCGGCAGCAACGTAAAAGTCATTATATACCAGGTCATCCACATTACCGTGGGTCACACAGGCGGGAATATATACTGTCTCCCCCTGAGCTTCGGCATCAATGCGGATATCAATTCCCGGCTTGTCCTGTTTGCTCTCAATATGAATATGCTTGGTGGACTGCCGGGCAGCGCACCCGCCGTCCTCCCGGATGTTATAGGCACCCTTGAATTCCCCGCTGAAGTCTGATACCACTTTCAACAGTTTTTCTGTCACAGAATTCATGCTTCTGCCTCCTTATGCCCGCTGATGGATGGGGCACAGGTCCTGCTTCTCCCCGGCCAGCAGCTGAGGCAGGACCTCCGCCCGGCTGCCGGAGAGGCGCACCTGTCCGGCGGCAATGACCACCACCTCATCCGCAATCTCCAGAATTCGCTCCTGGTGGGAAATGACAAACAAACCCCGGCTGCGCTCCTCCTTCAACCGGCCGAACACATCAATCAGATTGGTAAAACTCCACAGGTCAATCCCCGCCTCCGGCTCGTCAAATACCAGGAACTTGGCGTCCTTCCTGGCGAGGACCGTGGCAATTTCAATACGCTTGCTCTCCCCTCCGGAGAGGCTGGCGTCCACCGGGCGATCCATATAGTCCCGGGCACACAGTCCCACCTTGCCCAAAAGGCCGCACAGCTCGTCCTCCTCCAGCGGATTTCCCGCCGCAATCTCCAAAAGATCCCGGACCGTAACCCCTTTAAACCGCACAGGCTGCTGAAATGCATAAGCGATCCCCTTCTGCGCGCGCCCGGTGATATCCATTGCCGTAATATCCTCTCCATCCAGCAGAATACGCCCTGCCGTTGGCGCCATCAGCCCTGCCACCAGCTTGGCTATAGAGGTCTTCCCTCCGCCATTGGGTCCTGTGACCACAGTGAGCTTCCCCGGGGCAATCTCCAGGCTGACGCCCTTGACGATCTCCTCCCCGTCTGGGGCTCTCCAATATACTTGATCCAGTACGAGCACAAAATTCCTCCTTTTCCGCGGTATCTATGTAACATCGGCCAGCAGATTCCATGCCCCCGGCCGCGTTCGTATCCAATCCCATTTTAGACACCGGGCCATTTCCTGTCAACTGCCTTCTTCTCCTCCGCCTCCACATACTTCCGCACCCAAAGCGGGCTCTTCCCTTTCCAGGCCAGCTCCCGAACCGGCAGCCTGTCCACAGCCGTTGGGCTGCTCTCAAGTATCGCTTCCATCTGCCCTGTATCATACCACACTGCGCCGGATTTCACAAAAGTTTTTTCAAAGCATCCAGCGCCGCCTCCCTGCGGGAGGCGGCGCTGGATGCTTTGACTGCCGCTTACTGTACCGCAGCAGCCTGCCAGGAGAAAAGATGCCTGCGCCGCAGGCGGTAATAGAGCAAACCCGCTGCGTCTGCCAGGAACCATCCAATGGGAACCGACCACCAGATCCCTGCAACACCAAAGGCCGGCACGGCTGAAAGAAGATAGGCCAAGGCCACTCGGGTCCCCA
Source organism: uncultured Oscillospiraceae bacterium (assembly GCA_944386995.1). GTDB lineage: Bacteria > Bacillota > Clostridia > Oscillospirales > Oscillospiraceae > CAJFPI01. The sequence continues at coordinate 12,221 of CALXDF010000138.1, read as the reverse complement.
GGGAGATCACCGTCAGCACCACGGATACGCCCGGCCGGCCCAAAGCCCGGTACAGACCATACAGCAAAAACAGACAGCCGATCCCGCAATAAAAGGCCCCTTCTATATGCAGGTACTGTATCCCCGCAGCGATGATTGCTGTCTCTTCCGGCTTGACAAAGATCAACAGCAGCGGACGCGCCAGAACCCACACGCCGGCGGAAATCACAAGGCAGAAAACCATGGCCGTAACCACCGCCCCCCGCAGTCCCCGTCGGATGCGCTGATCCTGCCGCGCCCCGTAATTCTGGGCTATAAAGACAGAGAAGGCATTTCCAAAATCCTGCACCGGCATGTAGGCAAAGGAATCGATCTTCACTGCCGCGGCAAATGCGGCCATCACTGTGGGGCCAAAACTGTTCACCAGTCCCTGAACCATGAGAATCCCCAGGTTCATTACCGACTGCTGCACACATGTCAGGGCCGAAAACCCGGTAATTTCTTTGATGCAGACCCAGCGGATCCGGAAATGTCTCCTCTTGACCCGCAAGTCCGAAAATCCAAACCAGGTATAGAGCGCAATCCCGATGCCGGATACATACTGGGAAATGACAGTGGCCTCCGCAGCACCGGCCACGCCCCGGTTCAGTCCCACAACAAACCACAAATCCAATCCGATATTCAAAATTGCAGAAACCGCAAGAAATACCAGCGGCACCACGGAATTTCCAACCGAGCGCAGCAGGGAGGCAAAATAGTTATAGAGGAAGGTAGCTGGAATCCCGCAGAAGATCACCAGCAGATATTCCCGCATGTATCCGATCACCTCCGGCGGCACCTGCTGGAAACGGAGAATCCATTCCAGGCAGGCAAACGAGGCTCCCGTGAGCACGGCGGTCAGGACGGCTATAAGCACAAAAGAGGCACACATCCCCTCCTTCATGCCATCCAGGTCGTTCTGTCCGAAACGGATGGAAAACACTGCACCGCTGCCCATGCACAGACCCAGCAAAATTGAGGTTAGAAAAGTCATCAGCGTGTAGGAAGACCCCACCGCCGCCAGGGGATTCGCCCCCAAAAATTGTCCCACAATCAATGTATCTGCCACGTTATAGCACTGCTGCAACAGATTGCCCAGAATCATAGGCACGGCAAACCACAGCATTGTTTTCATCACCGGCCCCTGAGTCAGATCTCCCTTCATCCCTGTCACCTTTCAAATCGAAATTTTTATCTTACGTTTCGAAATTATTATAGCTATCCAATTGCAGTCTGTCAATTCCCGGATTGCAATTTGCTGAGAAAACGGTATAATAGTTGTATTGGATAACTTTAGGAAAGAGGGACTGCACCATGTTTCTGGAGGGTTTGGACGAACTGGACCGAAAAATTACAGAACTGCTGATCGGGAACGCCCGCATGTCCTACTCCGACATTGGTCAGCAGGTTGGGATCTCCAGAGTGGCGGTGAAAATGCGGGTACAGTCCCTGGAGCGACGCGGCATTATCGAGGAGTACACGACCATTATCAACCCTCAGAAGATCAGCGGTGCCGTGTCCTGCTACTTCGAAATCGAAACCTCACCGGAGACTTTTTCACAGGTGGTAGACGCGCTGCTGGACAATGAGACTATTACCCAAATCTACCGGGTCACTGGAAACAACCGTCTCCATGTGCACGCTGTTGCCGCTAACCGCGAGGAGATGGAGCGTCTGATCCGCGAGGTCATTGATCCTCTGCCCGGGCTTCTCCGCTGCAGCTGCAACATGATCCTCTCCCGGATCAAGGATATCAAGGGACTGCGGCTGTGAGCTCCGGGGAAACGCCGTCCTCTTCCGGCATGTCTCCTCTGTGCGGCATATTTTCATAAGAAAACCGGGGATCAGGAGGTTATCCTGTCCCCGGTTGGTCTTTTGAAGAGAAGCACTGGAGCGCTCAATCCTCCAGAATCTGGATCCCTGCGCCCAAAACGCCCGGCCCGATATAGCAGCTGAGTGTAGCATCAATTTTGATATAGAGATAGCGCTCGTAGTTCGGAAAGAGCTCTCCCAGTTTCTGCTGCAGCTGGGCGCCCCCTTCGGGGTCACCTCCATCCCCCACCAGCAGGTTATAGCGGCAGCCAGGCTTTACATAGCGCCCCACCTGCTGGCACAGATGAGATTGAACCATCTTCCGCCCCCGGACCTTCTCCACACTGCTCAACTGCCCATCCGGCAGAAAGCTGACAATGGGCTTGATCTGCAGCGCTGTTCCCGCCAGGGCGGCAATTCGGCCAATCCGCCCCCCCTTTTGGAGGTACTCCAGTGTATCCACCGAGAAAAACACATGGGAGTTGGCAATCAGCGAAGGAATCCGTGCCGCAATCTCCCGGGCAGACTTTCCCCTCCGCACATCCTCCGCCACCTCGATCGCGGTGATCCCGGAACCGATGCTGCCGCTGAGAGAGTCACACACCAATACCTCCAGCTCTGGTACCTGCTGCGCCATAATACGCAGCATATTGGCTGTTCCAGATAAGCCGCTGGAAAGCATGATGGCAATCGCGTGGGTATATCCGGACATCCGCAGCCACCGCAGCAGTGCCAGAGTATCCTCTCCGCTGGGAAGGCTGGTCTTTGGGATCTCCGTCTTCAAAATCTTATAAACATCCTCCGCAGTGATGTCCACTCCGTCCCGAAACTCCCGCCCCTTGGCGCGGATGATCAGCGGCAGGACAAAGATGCCGTATTCCTTCACCAGTTCTGGCGGAATATCGGCACAGGAATCAGTTATAACGGCAATTTTTTCCATGATTTTCCTCTCCCAATCTGCTCCAGGTTCCATCCTCGCCATATATCGGGCATAACATATAAGAGGATTGTACCAGCAACAGCGCAGTTTGGCAACTGGGAATTTGGAATTTTTCGTCAGTTCTCTCCTGCGCCCGGCAAGCGGTGCGCTTAGGGGCAATTTCCGTCTCTCCCCTGGATTTTACGGCAGCCGTGTGGTACAATGACGGCAGAGAATCCCAATGCGAACGCAGACCGGTCAGCCGGCTTTTGGCGGCAGTTGGTCTTCTCAGTCAAAACAAGCAAAGCGGGAACAGGAGGTATGCGCGATGAAAACTCTGCTTAAGGGCGGACAAGTGGTGTCCGGCAGCGGCACAGCCGCCGTAGACGTTCTGCTGGATGGCGAGACGATTGCCGCAGTAGGCCCCAATCTCAGTGCTGATGGTGCGGAAGTTGTAGATTGTGCGGGCAAGCTGCTCTTCCCCGGCTTTATTGACGCTCACACCCACTTCGACCTGGAGGTGGCAGGCACCATTACCGCAGACGATTTTATTACTGGCAGCCGGGCTGCGCTCCGGGGCGGCACCACCACAGTTATTGATTTTGCCGCCCCGGATAAGGGAGAATCCCTCCACGCAGGGCTCCGCCGCTGGCAGAAGAAGGCAGACGGGCGCTGCGCCTGTGACTATGGCTTCCACATGACCATCGACGACTGGAACGAGGGCATTTCCAGGGAGATCGGGGAAATGATGGAAGAGGGAATTCCCTCCTTCAAGATGTACATGACCTACCCGGCCATGATGCTCGGGGAGGAGGACATGTATTTTGCGCTCAAGCGCCTCAAGGAAGCAGGTGGTCTCACCGGCGTCCACTGTGAAAACCACGGCATTATCGACGCCCTCATCGCCGAGAAAAAGGCCGTCGGGGCGATGAACCCCTCCTCCCACCCCCGCACCCGGCCCAATGGCCTGGAGGCGGAGGCGGTCAGCCATCTGCTGCGCCTGGCCGAACAGGTGGACACCCCCGTCATCATTGTCCATCTCTCCACCAAAGAGGCCCTGGAGGAGGTACGCGCCGCCCGGAACCGGGGCCAGACCGTCTATGTGGAAACCTGCCCCCAGTACCTTCTGCTGGACGACAGCGTCTACGACAACCCCGACTTTATGGAAGCCGCCAAATATGTCTGCGCACCGCCCCTCCGCACAGTAGCTGATCAGGAGGCCCTGTGGCTGGCTCTGGGCAGCGGAGAAATCCAAACTGTCTCCACGGATCACTGCTCTTTCACCACTGCGCAGAAGCGGGCCGGCCGGTATGACTTCACCAAAATTCCCGGCGGACTTCCCGGGGTGGAGACCCGCGGGGTACTTCTCTACACTGCCGGCGTGGCTGCCGGACGCATAACGGTCTCAGATCTGTGCCGCGTGCTCAGTGAAAATGCAGCCAAGCTCTATGGCTGCTGGCCCCGGAAGGGTGTTATCGCTCCGGGCAGCGATGCCGACCTTGTGGTCTATGACCCGGCAGCCGATGCTACTATCACTGCTGCCAATCAGATTCAGAATGTGGATTACAACCCCTATGAGGGGTTTGAGACCAAGGGCAGCATCGCCCGGGTGTATCTCCGGGGCAGACTTGCGGTAAACCACGGGGAGGTGCTGGTCGGAAACAGCGGACAGTTTATCCACCGCGGCAAGAACTGTCTGTAAGGGAACCACCTGTTTCCGGCTCAATTTTCAAAACAGGAGCGCCGCTTGATGCATCAAGCGGCGCTCTTTTCCTGTCCCGACTGGCTCAGATAGATGCGCCAGTCGGGGAAATTATAAAAAATGTCTGCGGCTGTGGGCTGTTCGTTCTCCACAGTTCCGCTATGGGTCAGCAGAGAGTCATTTTTAAAGCAAATCGGAATCAGCGGAACCGCCTCCCGCAGATGCTGATATAAGTTTTGCTCCGCGCCCTCCCCGCCGGCGCGGCAGGCCTCCAGCATGGCATCTGTATCTGTAGCGCTCCACCCGCCGTAATTCAGCGCACCGCCGGTGCCGATCAGCGCGGAGATGTCCCAGTCCGCCGTCAACCGAACCTCGCCATAGTAAAGATCAAAGTCCCCGCTGGCCAATGCCTGAAGATATTCTGTCCAGGCCAGGGCCTCCACGGACACCTGGCACATTCCCTCCACCGAGAGGCTTTGCGCCAGGTATTGGGCAATGGCTGTCTTGGAGGGGCTGTCGCCGTTTACCAGGAGGGTCAGTTCTGCTGACTCCCGCTCCGCTCCGCTCCACAGCGCAGCCAGGGCCTGCCGGTATGTCTCCAGACTATACTCCGCCTCCAGCTGCGCAGGATAGCCGGCTGCCACTGGTGAAATGGGAAACTGTGCCGGCAGAGCGTGGCTGGAGAGATACCCCTCCACCACAGTTTCCCGCGGGATTCCCAGCTGCAGTGCCTGACGCAGCCCCTGATCCTGCAGAGCCGTGCTGCGGACATTGATGCCCAAAAACTGCATGGTAGCCGTTGGAATCTCGGTGGTGTCCAAACTGCCGGATAGCGCTCCGCCCCCCTGGGTCAAATCGGTAGCGTACACCTGGACCTCCCGGGAGGTGAAAAGATAGAGCACCGTGTCACTGTCCTTGGCATCCACCAACTCAATACGCTCCAGCGGCAAGGTCTTTCCCTGCCACCAGTCCGGGTTGGCGGAAAGATAAGCTCCTTCGCTGGAGGTAATAAAAAGATATGGCCCGGTGCCTGCAGGGACACCGTTTTCCTCTGAACCCGCCTTGACCACCGGAATATCCAGAAGCGCTGTCAAGCGGCTATTGGGGCGGGAAAGGGTGATCACCAATGTATCGCTCCCTCTGGCCGCCACCTGCCGGATCCCGTTCAATCGGCTGCCGTACCGCTCCGATGCCATAGCCCGACGAAGCGATTCCGCTGCATCGTCTGCCTCCAAAGTACTTCCATCGCTAAATGCCACCCCCTGCCGGATGGTCAGCGTATAGACCAATCCATCCTCGCTGACAGAGTAGCCCGTACACAGAACTTGCTGGGGATGAAAACTTCCATCCAGCCGGAACAGCGGCTCATACAGCAGCGTTGTCAGCTGCAGCTGTGCCCCATCGCTGCAGGTAATGGGGTCCAGCGTCTGCCCCTCGTGGTAAGCCAGCGCAAAGTGATCAATTCCCGGATCCGTATTCTCCTCTCCGGACTGTTCCTCCTCTGCCTCCTGCCAGGGGGTTTTGTCCTCCCCCTCGTCCAGTTCCATCGGAAGCTGGCCTCCACAGCCAGACAGCGCCAAACACACAGCCAGCAGAAGCCAGAGCCACCGCAGCCTCTTTTCCCTCATGGCTCAAACCGGCTCCTTCCATAAAATGGCCGCCGCCTGGACGCCCCGGGCGTTTCCCATTTTGCGGTGGCTCCAGTACAGCTCCGGGTGACACGCCGTACACAGGTCGCTGATAGTAATCTGCTCCGCTGGAACGCCGGCCATCTCCAGCTGCCGGCGGTTCAGCCCTTTCAAATCCACCATCCACTTTGCCCCGCAGCTGGCAAGGAACGGCGCAGCCTGGGCTCCCATCGCACGCTCCATGGCATCCGGGACGTCGCCGTCCGTCTCAAAACAGCACGGACCAATTCCCGCGCCAATGGCCGCCTGAATCTTCTCCGGGCGAGCACCAAATTGTTCCGCCATCTTCGCCACCGTTTTCTGTACAATCCGCAGCGCAGTACCCCGCCAGCCGGCGTGAACCGCGCCCACGCACTTTGCTGCCGGATCACACAACAGAATCACGATGCAGTCGGCCGAGAACACGAACAGCGACAGCCCCGGCACATTGGTCACCAGCGCGTCGGCTGCATAGTCCCGGTCGCGATAGAGTCCTTTACCCACATCCTGCTCTGTCACTACCCGGACGGTGTCCTGGTGGACCTGGTGACTGAGCACCACCCGCCTCTCATCCATCCCAACGGCGGCACAGAACCGGCGGTAATTCTCCTGCACATGTTCCTGCGTGTCGCCGCTGGCTTGGGCGCCCCGAAGGTTAAGGGATGTCAGCACGCCTGAACTGACGCCCCCCAGCCGAGTGGAAAAGCCGTGGGACAGATTGGGAATTTCATCCAAATTTTCTGCTGTATGGTAGATCAGGGAGCCGGACCGGCGTTGGACAAAGGACATAATGACCTCCTCCATGTAATATATGTTTTACCGCTGCAATCCCCAAATCCGACTATAAGGGGAAATTTTTGTCTGTCTGCACGTCTCTCAGCAGCTGTGCGCGTCTGCCGCTGCCCGGAGGCAGGCGCAGATCCCTCCGGCGTTCACGCCGCCGGAAAAGTTATTTCCCTTCGCTTTGCTGCGGAGCATTCCCGGAAGTTCTTACCGCCCGCAGCAGTTCTTATATTTCTTCCCGCTGCCGCAGGGGCAGGGGTCGTTGCGGCCGATCTTCTGAACCCGGCGGGGCTGCTTCTTTACTGTCTTGTCGCCGCCAAAGCCCTCTGTGATGCCGGAGGCGACCCGCTCGCGCTTGATCTCTTCCTGGGTTTTGAGGCGGAAGGAGTAGATCCGCCGGACGGTCTCCTCCTGGATCGCATCGATCATCTCCTCAAACATATGCAGGCTCTCCTGCTTGTAGGCGATGATGGGATCGCTCTGTGCGTAGGCCCGCAGGCGAATACCCTGGCGCAGCTCCTGCATGGCGTCAATGTGGTCCATCCAGAACTCGTCTACCACCCGCAGCATGATGACCCGCTCCAATTCCCGCATAATGGGGGAGGTAACCTCTTTCTCTTTGCGCTCATAGGTCTCCATGGCCGCCTGGATAAAGCGGTCTGTGATCTCCTCCGCTGTCAGGCTCTCTGCCTCCGCGCCGTCCAGCTTCACAGCACCCTTGGGGAAATAGGTACCCTCCAATCCCGCAAGCAGCGCCGTATACTGCTCGGCACTGATATGCTTGCTCTCTCCAAAGGACAGAGCCACATCCCGCTGGATAGCGTCGGCGATCATCTTTTGGATGCGGTCCTTCAAATCCATGCCGTCCAGAACCTGTTTGCGCTGGCCGTAGATGATCTCCCGCTGCTGGTTCATCACATCGTCATATTCCAGCGTGTTCTTCCGGGCCTGGAAGTTTCGGGACTCCACACTGGTCTGGGCGTTTTCAATGGACCGGGTCAGCATCTTGTTCTCAATTGGTGTATCCTCGTCCAGATTGAAGCGGTCCATCATATTTTGCATCCGCTCCCCGCCGAACAGGCGCATCAGGTCGTCTTCCAGGCTCAGGTAGAACCGTGTCTCACCCGGGTCCCCCTGGCGGCCGGCGCGGCCGCGGAGCTGGTTATCAATCCGGCGGGAATCGTGGCGCTCTGTACCGATGATGAAAAGTCCTCCGGCAGCACGGACCTTATCCGCCTCCCCGGCAATCTCAGAGCGGTACTTCTCCATTGCCTCGGCATAGACCTTCCGCGCCTCCAGAATCTCCTCGTTGTCCGTCTCCGCGTAGCCCGTGGCCTCGGCAATAACCTCTTCGGAGTAACCAGCTTTCACCAAGGCGGCCCGGGCCAAATACTCCGCATTGCCCCCCAGCATGATGTCGGTACCACGGCCGGCCATGTTAGTGGCCACAGTAACGGCTCCCAGCTTACCGGCCTGGGCCACGATTTCGGCTTCACGCTCGTGGTTCTTGGCATTGAGCAGGTTGTGCTTAATGCCTTCCCGCTGGAGAAGCTTGCTCAAGTGCTCGTTTTTTTCAATGGACACCGTGCCCACCAGCACCGGCTGTCCCTTTGCATGGCACTCCTTGATCTGCTCGATAACAGCTCGGTACTTGGCCGCCTCGGTCTTGTACACCACATCCGGGTCGTCCTTCCGGATCAGGGGCCGGTTGGTAGGGATTTCCACAATGTCCAGGCGATAGATTGTGGCAAACTCTTCCTCTTCCGTCCGGGCGGTACCAGTCATACCGGAGAGCTTGTCGTAGAGCCGGAAATAATTCTGGAAGGTGATGGTGGCCAGGGTCTTGCTCTCCCGCTCCACCTTCACATGCTCCTTGGCCTCAATAGCCTGGTGCAGGCCCTCGTTATAGCGGCGGCCAAACATCAGACGGCCGGTAAATTCGTCTACAATGACCACCTGGCCATCCTTCACCACGTAGTCGATATCCCGCTTCATAACGCCGTGGGCCTTGATAGCCTGGTTAATGTGGTGGGCAATCGTAGAGTTCTCGGGGTCGGAGAGGTTTTCAAGATGGAAGTACTCCTCCGCCTTCTGAATTCCCCGTGCAGTGAGGGTGGCGGTACGGGCCTTCTCGTCCACGATGTAGTCGGCATCGATGTCGGTAGACTCTTCCTCCTTCTCGTCGGTCTCCCGGACCACCATTTTCTTCAGCCGGGAGACAAACATCTCCGTCATATCATAGAGCTGTGTGGATTTTTCACCGGTACCGGAGATAATCAGCGGGGTACGCGCCTCATCGATCAGGATGGAGTCCACCTCGTCCACAATGGCGAAGTTGTGTCCCCGCTGGACCAGCTCCTGGCTGTAGAGGGACATGTTGTCCCGCAGGTAGTCGAAGCCCATCTCATTATTCGTGCCGTAAGTGATGTCGGCGGCATAGGCCTCCTGGCGCTGCTTTTTATCCAGGCCGTGGATGATGAGGCCCACGGTGAGCCCCAGGAAGCGGTGGACCTTTCCCATCCACTCGCTGTCGCGCTTGGCCAGATAGTCGTTAACGGTGACAATGTGGACGCCCCGGCCCGTAAGGGCATTCAGATAGGCGGGCAGCGTGGCCACCAGGGTCTTGCCCTCGCCGGTTTTCATTTCAGCGATGCGTCCCTGGTGCAGCACGATCCCGCCCACCAGCTGTACCCGGTAAGGCCGCAGCCCCAGTACCCGGTCGGCGGCCTCCCGCACGGTGGCAAAGGCCTCCGGCAGGATGTCATCCAGAGTTTCCCCCTGGGCAAGCCGTGCTTTAAACTCCCCGGTCTTTGCCTGCAGCTGGGCATCGCTCATGGCTTTATATTCGTCGGCCATTGCCTCGATCCGATCCACGATCGGATAAATCGCTTTCAGCTCGCGCTCGCTGTATGTCCCAAAAATTTTCTTCAACAGACCCATATATTTTCTACTCCTCTTTCAGAGATGATTCCCGTAAGAATGCAGGATAAGTATACCACAAATTCTGCAAAATGCAAACCATTCGGGGCCTTTGCAGCCACAGTTTGCAAAATGTTAAAGAATTCCTTATCCCGGCTGCGCTGCGCTTCCGCCGGGGCCGGAGCAGCGAAAAAGCCCATTGCTGTACATCGTACGCTGTACAGCAATGGGCTTTTTACTTCCTTATTTCCCTTCCGGGAAAATCCGGTACGCTCAGACCAATTCGATCATAGCGGTCAACCTCGCGCTAAGAGCCGCCTTGCGGCGGTTGCGCTCGGCACACCCACCTGCGGGCGGGCGTCGGCTTCGCCTCGACCGCAAGCTGATTTTGTGCTTAGACCAGCTCGATCATGGCGGTCTCGGCGGCATCGCCGCGGCGCACACCGGTGCGGGTGATGCGGGTATAGCCGCCGTTGCGCTCAGCATAGTTGGGAGCGATCTCCTTGAAGACCTTCTTCACCACGTCTTCCCGCGTGATAAAGGTCATCGCCTGCCGGTAAGCAGCCAGATCACCCTTCTTCCCCAGGGTGATCATCTTCTCAGCCAGGGGCCGGATCTCCTTGCAGCGGGTAATGGTGGACTCCATCTTCCCCTTGTCCAGGAAATCGGTCACCTGCTGACGGAGCATCGCTCTGCGCTGGTCGGTAGTCTTACCGAGCTTACGAGTTCCGGGCATGTTGGTTTCCTCCTTACATCGTCAACCTGCCCTGCGGGCAGATCACAGTCGTGCTTAATTGTTGTCCTTGTCAGCCAGGGACAGGCCCATCATGGCCAACTTGTTGATGACTTCCTCCAGGGATTTGCGTCCCAGGTTGCGCACCTTCATCATCTCGTCCTCAGTCTTGGAAATCAGATCCTCCACCGTGTTGATGTTGGCGCGCTTGAGGCAGTTGAAGCTGCGGACACTGAGATCCAGCTCCTCAATGGTCATTTCCAAGACCTTGTCCCGCTGCGTCTCGGCCTTCTCCACTACAGTGGACCGGGAACCCACCGTCTCGCTCAAATCGGTAAACAGTGCGAAGTGGTCGCAGAGGATCTTCGCACCAAGGCTCACCGCATCCCGGGCAGAGATGGTGGAATCTGTCCATACCTCCAGCGTCAGCTTATCAAAATCGGTCATATTACCTACTCGGGTATTCTCCACGGTGTAATTGACCTTGTAAACAGGAGTATAGATGGAGTCCACAGGGATCACGCCAATCACGGGCTGCGCACCCTTGTTCCGGTCAGCGGGCACATAGCCGCGGCCGTGGCTGAGCGTAATCTCCATGTTCAGAGTGGCGCCGGCGCCCAGTGTTGCAATATGCAGTTCGGGGTTGAGAACCTCTACCTCTCCGTCGGACTTGATGTCGCCGGCGGTGACCTCGCAGGGACCCACAGCCTCAATAAACACGGTTTTAACGCCCTCGCTGTGGAGCTTGGTGATCAGCCCCTTGATATTCAGCACGATCTCCGTCACATCCTCCTTGACGCCGGGGATGGTGGTGAACTCATGCTGCACACCGGCAATCTTGATGCTGGTGGCCGCCGTGCCGGGCAGGGAGGACAGCATGAGGCGGCGCAGGGCGTTGCCCAGCGTCGTACCATAGCCGCGCTCCAGAGGCTCGATCACATACTTGCCATAGGAGTCATCGCCGGGGGTCTCAATACATTCGATCTGAGGCTTCTCAATTTCAATCATGCAGTTACCCTCCTTTTCATGGCGGGCCATAAGGGACAGCCCACGCTAAATTCGATTCGTGTGGTGCTCGAGGGTACTCTCAGATTACTTGGAATACAACTCAACAATGAGATGCTCCTCGATGGGCAGGTCGATGTCCTCGCGGACCGGCAGACGGGTCACAGTGCCCTTCAGGGCATTCTTCTCCCGCTCCAGCCACTGGGGCACCAACACCACCGGGGCATCCTCACCCAGCAGGCGCTTAAACTTCACAGAAGAGCGGCTGGAATCCTTGACCTCGATCACATCGCCCACCTTCACCAGATAGGAGGGGATGTCAACCTTGACGCCGTTGACCGTGAAGTGGGCGTGGCTCACCAACTGGCGGGCCTCCCGGCGCGTCATGGCAAAACCCAGACGGTACACCACGTTGTCCAGGCGGCGCTCCAACAGACTCAGCAGCTCTTCGCCGGTCTTACCGGGCATCCGGGTAGCCTTCTCGTAATACATACGGAACTGCTTCTCCATGACGCCGTAGACAAACTTGACCTTCTGCTTCTCCTGGAGCTGGAGGGCATACTCGCTCTTCTTCTTTCTCATCTGACCGCCGGGATTGCGCTCGGTGGTCTTCTTGTTGTAACCCATCGCAGCGGGGGAAATGCCCAGAGCCTTGCAGCGCTT
>CALXDF010000137.1 GCA_944386995.1 uncultured Oscillospiraceae bacterium | reverse complement strand
GGGTCAGAAAGGTGATGGGGAAGAGGCTCACCAGCCAAACGCTGACCCGGTAGAACACCCGGCGGCAGTCCAGGGCCTCGGGGTCCGGCTGGGCCTGACCGGAATAGCGCATCTGCCCCCGGAACCCCGCCTCGAAGCCGATGATCGTGACGATGTGGACCGTCATGCCCAGCAGGGGGATGAGATGGCTGTTGTAGACCAGGGCGCCCATCAGCTGCCAGAAAAACCCCAGGGCCTCGCACCCAATCAGGATCATCATGACCATCTCCCGGTTGCGCTTCTTTTTCAGTTCCGCCTCCCGGTTTTTCACCGCCGGGATGTCCCCATCGCCGGTGTAGTCGTCGTGGAGCAGGTAGTCGGTGGACACGCCGAAGAGTTTGCTCAGTTCCACCACGTTCTCCGTGTCCGGCACCGCAGCCTCGCTCTCCCACTTGCTCACCGCCTGGCGGGAGACGGCGATGCGCTCGGCCAGCTGTTCCTGGCTCCAGCCCCGGGACTTGCGCAGGATCTGGAGCTTTTCTCCAAAGGTCATAGGACATTGCCTCCTTTTCTGGAATGTCCCCAGTGTAGCAAGGACAGGGAAGACCGTCTACCAACTCCGGCTTGCAGAGGGGCAACCAGAGCTGACATCGGGGAAAATCAGGGCCTACAGCAGCTCCCCGAAGTCCTGAATGTATTGATCGCATACCTCCCGCAGATCCACAGAGGTATCTGTGAACCATTCATCGTGGACCCCCACCACCGTCATTCCCGCGGCCTTGGCGGCTTTGCAGGCGGAGAGGGAATCGTCAAACAGGACGCACTCTTTGGGCCGGACGCCCAGACTCTCCGCCACGGCGCGGAAGATGGCGGGGCTTTTTTTGTCCACGCCCAGCTCCTGGGCGTAGATGACCCGCTCAAAGTAGGACTCCAGGCCGTGGCGGGCCATGGCGGCGCGGCAATGCTCCGGTACACAGGCGGTGAACACCGCCATCCGGTGCCCGGCGTCCCGGCACCGGTCCAGGTATTCTTTTACATGGGGCTTCAGGGGGACCTCAGTACCGTATTTGTCCGCGGCCAGTTCCATCCACTCGGCAATGATCTCCTCGCAGGACTCCTCCAGGTGGAGGTACTCCTTGGTAAAAATGGCGCAGTTGGAGAGGATGGTGTGGGCCACCCCCTCATAATATTCCTTTGTGTAGGGGGCGCCCCGGCGGGAGAGGAAGGTCTTGTCCACCTCCACCCACACGCCATTGGAGTCAATCAGGGTTCCATCTAAATCAAAAATCAGCATAAGCACACCTCAGCAGAAAAGCAGTTTGAAAATCCCCTCCCGCCAGGCGGCGGGTACAAGTGTTTCACGGCGCGAAACCTTGGGTTTGCCGGGATTCACTCCCGGCAAATCAAGTGAAACGGGGCCCCCGGCCGGGCCGCAGGCGCGGCGGGGCATCAAAAGCGCAGATTGTGTCTTGTCATTTCCCGGCTGCTCTGGTAAACTTGCAAAGGTATCTTACCATCAAATAAAGTCTTTTGCAATCAAAGAGGTGTTCCCATGTCTGGAAAAGTCATGAAAAAACTGGCCAAGCCCATGCTCTTCGCCGCCGCTTTTATCTGGGGCAGTTCCTTTTTTATTATGAAGGACACTCTGAACAGCATGCCGGTGCAGTATCTGCTGGCCATCCGCTTTACCACCGGCGCGGTGCTGCTGGGACTGGTGTGCTGGAAGAAGTGGAAACCCTTTATGAAATCGGACTACCTCTGGCGGGGCGGCCTGATGGGGCTGTGCCTGTACCTAGCCTACTCCATCCAAACCTACGGACTGGAGCGGACCACCTCCTCCAAAAACGCCTTCCTCACGGCGGTCTACTGTGTGCTGGTGCCCTTTTTCCACTGGGCCTTCTCCAGAGTCCGTCCTGACAAGTACAATATTTTGGCTGCGGTGCTGTGTGTAGCTGGGGTGGGGCTGGTGTCCCTGAACGGGGATCTGAGCATCAACGTGGGGGATCTCCTGACGCTGCTGTGCGCGGTGTTCTACGCCCTGCATATCGTGGTCACGGCCAAGGTCTCCCCGGGAAAGGACATCGCCCTGCTGACGGTGTTCCAGTTCGCCTTCGCCGCCCTGTTTGCTTGGGTGGGGGGCCTTCTGACGGAGGACTTCCCGGCTGCGGCCCTCTCCAGCGCGGAGGTGCTGCTGCCGATGGCCTATCTGGGGGTCATGGCCACCACCGTGGCCCTGCTGTTCCAGAACGTGGGACTGGTGTACTCCGACCCCTCCTCGGGGGCGGTGATTTTGTCCCTGGAGTCGGTGTTCGGGGTGCTGTGCTCCGTGGTGTTCTACGGGGACCCGGTAACCGTGAAGCTTATGAGCGGATTTGCCCTGATCTTCCTGGCGGTGGTATGCAGCGAAACAAAATTTGCCTTCCTGAAACACAAAGTTAACAAAAATGGGTAAGCTGTTGTGGTATAATTAAAAAAACTGTCAGCCGGGCGGAAAGGGAGAAAGCGCGGCCGGGAGGCGTCGCTGCCGGAAGATCCGGGGGCGGGAAGGGTAGACAAATTTAAAGCCCTGTGGTAAACTAACAAAATTAGTGTGCTTTTTATAGAGACGGTAGAAATACAGGAGGAGAGAGGCTATGCGGGTAGATGTGCTGGGCGTGGGCTTTGACAGCCTCACCCCGGAGCAAGCGGTGGAGGAGGGGATGCGCCTGCTCCACGCCCCGGGGGCACATTATGTGGTGACTCCCAACCCGGAGATTGTGGAGGCCTGCCGGGGTGACGGGGCCGTGATGGATGCGGTCAACGGCGCGGACCTGGTGCTGGCCGACGGCATCGGCGTCATCTACGGCGCCAAGATCCTGGGGACGCCTCTGCCGGGAAGGGTGACAGGAATCTCCTTTGCCCAGGGGCTGATGGAGCGCATGGCAGAGAGCGGGGAGACCCTGTTCCTCCTGGGAGCCAAGCCCGGCTATGCCCAGCAGGCGGCGGAGAACCTGGTCCGTCAGTACCCTGGTCTGCGCATTGTCGGCACAAACGATGGGTATTTCAAGGATGATGCCCCCATCGTGGAGAAGATCCGCGCCAGCGGCGCCCAGGCGGTGTTTGTCTGTCTGGGGGCACCCAAGCAGGAACTCTGGATGGTGAAAAACGGTCCGGCCACCGGCGCCCATCTGCTGGTGGGGCTTGGGGGATGCCTGGATGTGTTTTCCGGCAACGTCAAGCGGGCGCCTGTCCTCTTTCAGAAGCTGGGAATGGAGTGGTTCTACCGGCTGTGCCGGGAGCCCAGCCGCATCGGCCGCATGATGAAACTGCCTCTGTTCCTGATCCATGCGGCCGGAGAGAGGGGGAAGCGGAAGTGAAGGGAATGCTGATCGTCTTCGAGGGAACCGACGGCTCTGGCAAAGCCACCCAGACAAAACTTCTGGTAGAAGCGCTGGAGCGGCAGGGCGTCCCGGTGCGGAAGCTGACCTTTCCCCGGTATGACCAGGACTCCTCCATGCTGGTACGGATGTATTTGGACGGAGCCTTCGGCACCGATCCCAATGCCGTGAACCCCTATGCGGCCTCCACCTTTTACGCTGTGGACCGCTACGCCTCCTACAAACAGGACTGGGGTGCATGGTATGAACAGGGGGGGCTTGTGGTCACGGACCGCTACACCACGTCCAATGCTGTCCACCAGGCGGGGAAGCTGCCGGACGGGGCGTGCCGGGACTATCTCCAATGGCTGTTCCATTTTGAATACGACCTGATGGGCCTTCCGCGGCCTGATCTTGTCCTCTATTTGGATCTGCCGGCGGAACTTTCTGCGGCGCTCCGCCGTCAAAGAGGACAGAACACCGGCACAAAGGCGGATATTCATGAGGCGGACGAGGCCTATCTCCGCCGCTGCCGGGAGAACGCGCTTCGGGTGGTGGAATTCGACGGCTGGCACCGCATTGATTGCAGCCGGGGGGGAGCTGTCCGCACTCCGGAGGACATCCACCGGGAAGTATGGGCCCAGGTGGAGCCGCTGCTGCAATCAAAATAGGGCGGGGGACGCCGCTGCGCCCCCCCTGGAAAACCCTATGTAGCTCTTAGCAGCAGCAGTCACAGCTGTTGGAGCAGTTGTTGCTGCAGCTGCAGGTATTGCCGCAGCCGCAGCTGTTTCCTGTCCCGCTGCCGCAGCAGCTGATCAGCAGGATGATCAGGATGATCCACAGGCAATTGTTATTGTTCCACATGTTCGTCACCTCACTTGTCATTCACTGTGCTATTCTATGTGCGTCCGGGGCGTGAGGAAGGTTGGCCCCGGGAGAAGGATCAAATTTTATTTTGTAACAAAGGAAGGTGTACCGCCCTATGAGTGAAGACCGCTTTGAAACCACCGGCTGGGACCGGGACCAGGTGCGCCGTCAAGCATCGGCATCCGGCACTCAGCGCCCGCACAAAAAACGCCGGCGCAATCCTCTGCTGCGGGTACTGGTGTATCTTGTCTGCGTGGTAGTGGCATCTACGCTGCTGGCCGGCATCGGCTGGCTGCTGGCCAACGACCTGTGCGCTTTTAACAAGGAGTACAAAGAGGTTACCATTGAGGTGACTCAGGACGACACGGTGAATTCCGTGTCCAAAAAACTCAAAGAGGAGGGACTGATCGAGTACCGGTGGTTCTTCAACCTTTTTGCCTGGATCTCCGGTGCCGATGAGAAGATCGGGGAGGGGACCTATACCCTGAATACCGATATGGACTACCGTGCCCTGATCGTGGGGATGACCGGAAGCAGCGGCGGGAATCTCTCAGCGGAGACGGTGCGCGTCACCATTCCGGAGGGCTACACGGTGACACAGACCATCAGCCTTCTGGCGGAGAATGGCGTGAATACGGTGGAGGAGCTGACCGACGCGGCTGAGAACTACGACTTTGACTACTCTTTCCTGGACGAGAACCTGAAGGGCAGTGTGTCCCGGCTGGAGGGATATCTGTTCCCCAACACCTACGACTTCTATGTGGGGGAGAACGCGGCCCACGCCCTGAGCCGTCTGATGGATGAGTTCAATCGCCAGATGAGCGATGACGTGATGGCGCTGGTGGAGGACTCCGGCCGGAGCCTCCAGGAGATCATCACGGTGGCATCCCTCATTGAAAAGGAGACCGACGGCACAGACCGGGAGAAGATTGCCTCGGTGATTTACAACCGCCTGAATAACCCCTCCTATGAAACGGGCGGCCTGCTGCAGATCGACGCAGCGCTGGTTTACGCCACCGGCCACACGGAACTGACAGAGTCGGATCTGGAGGTGGACAGCCCCTATAACCTTTACACCCACCCGGGCCTGCCCCCAACGCCGATCGCCAATCCCGGCTTTGACTCCATCCGTGCGGCGCTGCAGCCGGCGGAGACCAACTACTACTATTATGTGCGCGGCAATGATGGCCTGCATATTTTCAGTTCCACCTACGCTGAGCACCAGCAGGTCATCAACAGCCTGGGATAAGCCATGGAGAAACCGGAACTGCTCGCCCCGGCGGGAGATATGGAAAAATTAAAAATGGCGGTGCTGTATGGCGCGGACGCAGTCTATCTGGCTGGGACATCCTTCGGCATGCGCTCCTTTGCCGGGAACTTCACCGATGAGGAACTGCCCGCAGCGGTACGATTTGCCCACGACCACGGCGTCCGGGTCCACTGTACGGTGAACACCATGCCCCGCAGCGGCGAGGTGGTGCGGCTGCCCGCCCACCTGGAGCGGCTCCAGGATGCGGGGGTGGACGCGCTGATCGTGGCGGATCTGGGGGCCTTTACCCTGGCGGGGAAGTATGCCCCCCGCTGCCAGCGCCACATCTCCACCCAGGCCAGTATCTCCAACTTCGTCACCGCCTCCGCCTGGTATGACCTGGGCGCCAGCCGGGTGATCCTGGCCCGGGAGCTGAGCCTGGAGGAGATCCGCACCATTCGGGAGAAGACGCCGAAGGAGCTGGAGCTGGAGGCATTCGTCCACGGGGCCATGTGCGTCAGCTACTCCGGGCGGTGCCTGCTCTCCAACTATATGACCGGGCGGGACAGCAACCGGGGCGCCTGTGCCCAGCCCTGCCGCTACCAGTACTACCTCATGGAGGAGAAGCGGCCCGGGGAGTACTTCCCGGTATTTGAGGACGAGAAGGGCACCTATATCATGAACTCCCGGGACATGTGCATGATCGACCATGTGGACGACCTGATGGAGGCGGGCCTCAGCAGCCTGAAGATCGAGGGGCGGGCCAAGTCCGCTTACTATGCCGCCGTCGTCACCGGCGCTTACCGCCATGTGATCGACGATGTGGCTGCCGGCCGGACGGTTGATCCGATCTGGCGGGACGAGGTGGAGCATGTGAGCCACCGCCACTACGCCACCGGATTTTATTATGGCCAGCCGGGCCAGTATTATGAGGACTCCCGCTACATCCGGGAGTGGCAGGTGGTGGCCCTGGTGACCGACTGCGATGAGACTGGACTGGCCACTCTGTCCCTGCGCAATAAGTTTTCCGCCGGGGACACGGTGGAGGTGGTAGGACCGGACACCAAGCCCTTTTCCCTGAAAGTGCCGATGATGGAGAATCAGGACGGTCTCCCCCTCACCGAACCAAGAACGCCGCAGATGGTGTTTCGGATGCGCCTGCCCCGGCGAGTGCCGGCTATGAGCATCCTGCGCATTGCCCGGCCCCTGTCGGCCCAATAGAGACGAACGACGGCCAGCCGCCGCAGCATCTGCTGCGGCGGCTGGCTTGCATATTTCCCCGGCACGGCGCATAGGTTTTCTCAGCATGGAAGGAGGAGAGGCGCATGACAGCCCACAGACCGGTTGGGAAACACCCGGCAGCCCGGCGCAATCCCCGTTCGTCCGGCGCCGCCCATTCTGGCGGAGCCGGGCGGCGCGGCAGCAGTGCTGCAGTCGCTGCCCTCCAGCGGCGCCGGATGGTGCAGATGGTGGTGGCAGGGGGGATTTTCGTGGCTTTGGTGGTCTGGAAGCTGCTGTTCCCGGAGAGCATGGCCGGCGTAGCCGGTGCGGTGCGGGAAGCATTGGGGCAGGACGCAGACTTTCAGGCGGCCTTCTCCGCCGTAGGGGAGGCCATCGCAGGGGAGAAAAGCGTGGGGGAATCCCTCCAGGAGGCGTATACCGCCGTCTTTGCCCCCTCCCGCTATGTGGCGGAGCAGACCGCTGCCGTGCTGGCGGAAGCCCGGGGGATCCCCGTCCCGGCAGACCAACTGACGCAGCGCCTGGAACAGGGAACGGCGGCACAAAAGCGGCCGGCAGAGGCGTCGGCGGCGGAGGAAAAGATGGAGACAGTGACATCCCAGCCGCTGGTGCAGTTCAACAGCGCCACGCCCGCCAATGTGACCTTCTCCCAGCAGGTGCTGGGCTTTGACTACACCACCCCCGCCCAGGGGACGCTGACTTCCGCGTTCGGATACCGGGAGCACCCCATCCAGGGGGAGGAGCTGTTCCACTACGGGCTGGATATCGCCAATGTGGAGGGCACGGAGATCTGTGCCTTTGCCGACGGGACGGTGAAGGCCACCGGAGAGAGCAGCAGTTTCGGAAACTATCTGATGATTTCCCACGACAACGGCATTACCACCCTCTACGGCCACTGCAGCAAAGTGGTGGTTACCACCGGCCAGAATGTGGAGAAGGGGCAGAAGATCGCGGAGATGGGCAGTACCGGCAATGTTACCGGCACCCATCTCCATTTTGAACTCATGGATGAAGAGACGTACCTCAACCCGATCTACTATGTGGAAGTCCACTAAGCTCCGGTTCTCCCCGGGGTTCCTGGTGACCATCGCCCTGTCGGTGCTGGCGGGAGCCGGGGAGGTGCTGCCCCTGGTGCTGGCGGCGGCACTGTGCCATGAGCTGGGACACCTGCTGGTGCTGTGGCTGTACCATGTGCCGGTGGAGGCGCTGACCATCACCCCGATGGGGGCAGTGATCCGGGCGCCTCTTCAGGACCGCCTTTCCTATGGCCGGGACCTGCTGGCCACGCTGGCGGGGGCCATGGTGAATTTTGCGCTCTCCCTTCTCTGTGCCCGGGTGACAGGGGAGTACCTCTTCGCCGGGGCCAATTTCATCCTGGGCGTCTACAACCTGCTGCCCATCCGGGGGCTGGATGGCGGGCGGGCCCTCTATCTGGCGGTGGCCTGGGCCACGGAGCCCTTTACCGCCCAGCGGGTGTGTTATCTGGTGAATCTCATCACGTTGACACTGCTGCTGGCGCTGGTGGTGGGCCTGGTGTGGGAGACCGGCGGGGGGATGCTGTTCCTCCTGGCGGTGCTGGGGATGGCCCTGGCCCAGGTGCGCCCTGCGATAGCGCAGCACCAGCGCGGCCGCGGACGGAATTTCAGGGTTGCCAAACCGGAGAAAAGCGGATACAATACTTAAGAAAAAACGGCAAAGGAGACAGCCTTTTGGATAAGAGATTGGAGCGTATCCTCCCCCGGGTACAGAAGCCCGCCCGGTATGTGGGAGGAGAGTACAACGCGGTGGTGAAGGATAAGGCCCGGGTGGACACCCGGGTGGCCTTCTGCTTCCCGGACACCTATGAGATCGGCATGTCCAATCTGGGTATGCGGATCCTCTACGGGGTGATGAACAATATCGAGGGCGTCTGGTGCGAGCGGGTGTTCGCCCCCTGGGGGGACATGGAGGCGGAGATGCGGGCAAACCACATCCCCCTCTGGGCCCTGGAGAGCGGGGAAAGCGTGGGGGAGTTCGACATCGTGGCCTTCTCCGTGGGGTACGAGATGGCCTATCCGGCCCTTTTGAACATGCTGGACCTCGCCGGCATCCCCCTGCGCGCTGAGGACCGGGGCAACAGCCTCCGGCCCCTGGTGATCGCCGGGGGCACGGCCATGTATAACGCCGAGCCCCTGGCGGACTTCATCGACCTTGCCTGCATCGGCGAGGGGGAGGAGGAGCTGCCAGAGCTCATCGCCCTCTACCGCCGGGCCAGGGCGGAGGGGTGGGACAAGCCCCGCTTCCTCCGGGAGGCCGCCCACATTGAGGGGCTCTATGTCCCCTCCCTCTACGACGTTTCCTATCACGACGACGGCACCATGGCGGCCATCACGCCCCGGGACGGCGCCCCGGCGAGAGTGCAAAAGCGCATCATCCGGAACATGGACGGCGCCTATTTCCCGGAGAAGTCCATTGTCCCCTCCACGGAGATCGTCCATGACCGGGTGACGCTGGAGCTGTTCCGAGGCTGCATCCGGGGCTGCCGGTTCTGCCAGGCCGGGTACGTCTACCGCCCGGTGCGCTGCCGCAGCAGGGACGTACTGGTGGGACAGGGCATCCGCTCCTGCGAGGACTCGGGCTACCAGGAGATGACCCTCTCCAGCCTCTCCACCAGCGACTACCCGGAGCTGGTGGAATTGTGCGACGGGCTGGAGGGCTACTGCGCGGCCCACCACGTGAACCTGAGCCTACCCAGCCTGCGGGCGGACAGCTTCTCCATGGCCCTCACCGAGCGCCTGAGCAAAGGGCGCAAGGCCGGGCTCACCTTTGCCCCGGAGGCCGGGACCCAGCGTCTCAGGGACGCCATCAACAAGAACCTCACCGAGGCGGATCTGATGGAGAGCCTGGAGCGGGCCTTCTCCAATGGCTGGAGCGCCGTGAAGCTCTACTACATGCTGGGCCTGCCCACGGAGACGGACGAGGACATCATCGGCATCGCCGAGATGGCCGACCATGTGGTCCACTGCTGGCGGGAGCACGCCAGCAACAAGGCCAGGGGCCTTCGGGTCACCGTGTCCACCTCCTGGTTTGTGCCCAAGCCCTTCACCGCCTTCCAGTGGGAGCCCCAAATCTCCCGGGAGGAGTACGAGCGCCGGGTGAAGCTCCTGCGGGAGCACATGACCGCCCGGGCCGTCACCTACAACTGGCACGACGGGGACACCAGCTTCCTGGAGGCTGTGCTGGCCCGGGGGGACCGGCGGCTGGGGAGGGTGCTGGAGACAGCCTTCCGGAAGGGGGCCCACCTGGACGCCTGGACGGACTACTTCGATATAAACCGCTGGCTGGAGGCATTTGACGAGTGCGGCATCGACCCGGCGTTCTACGCCAACCGCGCCAGGGAGCGGGACGAGATCTTCCCCTGGTCCGTGATCTCCTGCGGCGTGGGGGATGGGTACCTGTGGCGGGAGCGGGAGCGGTGCTATGCCACCGTGACCACCCCGGACTGCCGCACCCAGTGCTCCGGCTGCGGGGCCAACCAGATGGTAGGAGGTGT
>CALXDF010000136.1 GCA_944386995.1 uncultured Oscillospiraceae bacterium | reverse complement strand
GCGGTGAGCATGGCGTGGTTGGACTGGGCGCCGCCGGTGGTAAAGACCACGTCGGCCCCCTTCTCCCTGGCGTCGGCCAGCAGGAATTCCAGCTTGCGCACTTTGTTGCCCCCCAGCCCCACGCCGGTCATGTCGTCCCGCTTGACATAGATATTTTTGCCAAAGCGGCGGCTCAGGTTTTCCAGCTTGTGGAGCGGCGTGGGCCAGATGCCCAGGTTCACCCGGGGAAAGTCGTGAATCGTTTTCATGGAAGGGCCTCCTTCTTCGTTTCTTGCCCCCATCATACCAGACGCCGCCGGCGCAGACAAGGGGTTTCTGTACCGGGAAGAGACGGACGGCAGACGCTGGCGCTTTGCACCGGGAAAGCGGCGGAATCGATCCGGCGGCCGGGAAAACCGCCCTGCTTTGATACCATTTGTTGCCGTATTGTCACCGGTTTGTTGCAAAACTGTAAGGACATACCTGCCGGGGTTCCCGTATACTATAGTCATAGCAAGGGAATTTTCTGGAGAGGAGCGGATATGAACAAGCGGTTTTGCGCGGTCCTGATCCTGCTGGCGCTGACGCTGGTGGGCTGTGCGGTCCAGGCCTCCCAGGCAGAGGCGCCGCCGGCGGAGGAGCCGGTACGGGAGGTGGGAGTGATCCGTCCCAGACAGAAGGAGAAGGAGGCCGCACTGTATATTGGGATGGCTGGGGTGTATACGAGTTATCCCTATACTTATGAGGGAGAGCTGACCCCGGATCAGTTGATCAACGCCATTGGCGATTTGACAGGGTGGGACCTGCGCCTGGACGGGCCGGTTTTACGGGATGCTTCCGGCATCACGGTGACCTTTGCAAAGGACTGCGCCCTGTTTACCGGCCCGCCGGAGCAGCAAAAGGAAGCGTTTTTCGTCTACGACCAGGAGACGCTGTGCGCCATGCTGCTGGACAGCGTGTGCCACACGCTCCAGTGGAATGCGGTAAACCCCCAGCTGGAGGATCCGCGGGAACTGCCGGTATACTTCCGCACAGCCCAGGGAGACCTTGCTCTGGAGGGGATCGGATTTACCCAGCCCGCAGATCTGCCCTATGGCGGTCTGGTGCCGGGGGCCCAGGTGTGCTCCGGCCGGGGACGCTTTCTGCGGATGCCCTCGGCGGCGGAAGCGGTATTCTCCCTGGACGGGGAGGAGATCTCCATGGCACTCTACGACGAGGATGTGACCTACACGATCTCCCAGGTAACGCCTGGGCTGGAGGTCACGGTGGTCTATCTGCGCAGCGGGGAGGAGTCCATTCTCACCGGCGTATATGGAACAAACGGCTAGACGCTGCGGGAGGGGCAATGCCCCTCCTGCGCGTTTCCGGAGGAGCGCGCGGCCTGCCGCGCCCTTGCGCCGGAGAGGGGCGTGTGATATGATACGCTGTAAAGAGGAGGTGCAGATGACATGACAAAAGAAGAGCTGTGCGGCGCGGCCTGCTCCATGCTGGCCCGGTCCTATGCCCCTTACTCCCATTTCCCGGTGGGGGCGGCACTGGAGTGCGCCGATGGCAGTGTGTTTACCGGGTGCAACATTGAAAATGCCGCCTTTTCCCCATCGATCTGCGCCGAGCGGACGGCGGTGGCCAAGGCGGTCAGCGAGGGGCACCGGGACTTTGTGCGAATTGCCGTGGCGGGCAGCACAGAGCAGTTCTGCCCGCCCTGCGGCGTGTGCCGCCAGGTGCTTGCCGAGTTTGCCGGAGACGGCCTGGAGGTGCTGCTGGTGAACAGCCGCGGCGAGGTCCGGGAGACCACTCTGGGGGCGCTTCTGCCCGGCCGGTTTGACAGCGGGAATCTGACATAGCTTCCCGGAGAGAAAACCGGCCATCTCACCAAACCTGGGATGAACAGATTGTTAATTCTGCTAAATCTCGTGGGGGGCCGTTGTTTTTTGGGGGGAATTATGGTATGCTAACGCTACCAAGTTACCGCTAAAATCAAAAAGGAGTGATTTCATATGGTCAGACTGATCATGAGCGGAAAGGGCGAGGGAAAGACCAAGCAGCTGCTGGACATGATGAACACCGCCGCCGAGACGGAGAACGGCTGCATGGTCTGCATCGAGGCCAGCCACAGCATGGGCTTCAGCCTGCGGCACCAGACCCGCATGATTGATGCGGCGGAGTATCAGCTGGGGAATTTCGAGGCCCTGCGCGGCTTTATCTGCGGCCTGTATGCCGGCAACTACGATATCTCTCAGATTTTTATCGACAATCTGTGCAGTATTGTGAAGAGCGAGGATACCAATTTGATTGATAAATTCCTCGTTTGGATGGATGGCTTTGGCGAGGCCTGCGGAATCAAGTTTGTTGTTACCATCAGCGCCGACCCGGAGAGCGCTACCGACGTGATGCGCAAGTTCCTGTAAACAGGGGCGCCGGAGCGGAGCTTCCAATAAAAATAAAGGGGTGCCGGAACACTCAGTGTTCCGGCACCCCTTCTGTATGGTGCGGACGGCCTGTCATTCTTCCAGGACATAGGCGTTAACGCCAAACAGCCGGCAGAGCAGGAGCTTTGCCGCCATGGACTCCTCGTTTTGATACCAGACCGTGACCGTGCGCCCGCCGGCCTCGGTAACCGTCAGATATGCGCACTGGTAGGCCTCGGAGTAATAGATATGGGCGTCCCGGTCCTCCAGATAGTCCTCCACCGCACTCTGAGAGATGGAACGGGAGGAGACAATCCGGCTTCCCTGGACCGTGGTGGCAATACCGCCGGCGGAGAGAACCACCGCTACCTGGGACATGTCGGTGCCGGCGGCCCGCTGGGCTTTCAGCGCGTCATAGAGGTCATTGAACGGCTCCAGCGGGGTGGTGGGAATGGCGGAATCGGCGGTTGCCTCGGGGCTTGGGACGGTGAGCAGGGTGTAGCCTGTGCGGCTGACGGCACGGCTGGCGGCGCTGTACTTATCATAGAGCCGGCCCAGGACGGCGGCCGCCTGCTCCCGGGTAGCGGCCTGATCGGGCTTGAAAAGGCCGCCGTCATAGCCGTTGACAATGCCCAGATCATAGGCCACGGCAATATAACCCTGGTTGGTGGTCACGTCGGTAAAGGGCAGCTGGCTGGCGGACATGCGTCCGGCCAGGGAGGTGTACCCCAGGGAGCGGATGATCATGGTGGCCATCTCCTCCCGGGTAATGGGGTCCAGAGGCCGGAAGGTGCTGGAGTAGGGGGGCAGGGCCCCGTTGGCATAGGCCGTTTCCACGGCGCTGTAGAACCAGCGGCCCGGTTCAGCGCAGTCAGAAAACGTGGGGGTCTCCGGCGTCACGGTCTCCCAGCCGAAGAGACGGACCAGAGCGGTGACGAACTGGGCCCGGGTCATGGTCTGTCCCACGCCGAAGTGGGTGCTGTCCACACCCTGGAAAAGGCCGGCCTGGGTGACCTTCTGGATGTCTGCATAAGCCCAGTGGTCCGCAGATACGTCGGTGTACGGCAGGTCTGCCGCCTGGACGGCGGGGACCGCCGCTGCCAGCAGCAGGACTGCCAGCAGACAGGAAAACAGTCGTTTTTTCATAGAAATCACCTATTTCGCCGCAGATGCGGCACAGCTCAGCGTAAGTTTTGCCCGGGCAGCGGCGCGGCAGGCACCCGGGCCATCCGCTCCGTTTCCGGAAAATGTTCTTTTATTTTACCAGATCCGGGGAGAATGGTCAACCGGAACCGGTCGAACGGCGTCAGATCGTCAGCTCGGACAAAATATGCTGGTTGACCGCGTTGGACAGCCAGACGGAACAGCGCTGGATTTGGGGCAGGGGCTCGCCGGCCAGGGTGGAGGCAGCGGCACCCGCCTCCTGGGCGATGAAGGCCCCGGCGGCGTAATCCCAGGGGGCCAGGCTGTACTCAAAGAATACCTCCGCCCGGCCGCAGGCGATGTAGCACAGATCCAGGGTGGCCGCGCCGAAACGGCGGTAGTCGCAGCTGCGCTCCAGCAGCTGCTCCGTCAGAAGCATGGTGGGGTGCAGGAACTCCCGGCGGTAGATGGCGGTGCCCATGATAAACAGCCCCTGGTCCAGAGGCTTGTCCGAGACGTGGATCGGGGTGCCGTTGAGCGTGGCGCCCCTCCCCCGCTCGGCGGCAAAGAGCTCCTCCTTGGCCGGGTCGTATACCACGGCCATCTGGGGCTCCAGATCGCGGATCAGGGCCACGGAGATGCCGCTTTGATGGAACCCCCGGACAAAGTTGGTGGTGCCGTCAATGGGGTCCACAATAAAGACCCAGCCTTTGGAGGGGTCCCCCTCCAGTGCCTCCTCCTCCCCGAAAAACAGGGCCTCCGGCATCAGTTGGGCCAGACGCTGCCGGAGAAAGGTCTCCACCGCCAGGTCATAGTCCGTTACCAGATCCGCCGCCGAGGTCTTCTCGTGGGTGTGGCGGGCAATCTGCTGGGCGCCGGTAACGATCTCGCCGGCGGCGCGGACCGCGCCGATCAATTCTTCCAACCGGATCATGCTTGTTTCCTCCCTTACAGCAGCGTCCACTGAAAATCTGCATACAGCAGACGGCTGCCCACATCGGTTCCCTCCGGCAGCAGAAACATCGCCACCTGGTTTTCAATGCCCGTGTCCGAGCACAATTGGGCATAGTCCCCGTTGATGGAGAGGACCGTATATTCCACAGGTTCCATAAAATCCTCCTGACCGGGCCGCCGGAATACCCTGCCGGCAGCCCAACTCCACGTAGCACAGTGTAGCACATTTCCCGCGGATTTACCAGCAGGAATTGCGGGAGAGCCTCCTCGGCGGGCGGCGGGAGAAAAATTTTAATTTTCGAGAAAATGTACTTGACATTTCGCGTTAATCGTATTATATTCTATTTAGGATTTAATCCTAGTTGGGAGCAATCTATGGCGGATACAAGAAGAACACTACAAAAGGAAATTATCCACCAGACATTGTGCCAAATGCATTGCCACCCTACTGCCGGCATGGTCTATGAGGCTGTGCATCGCACCCACCCGACCATCAGCCGTTCCACGGTTTTTCGGGTGCTGGGGCAGATGGCGGAGGAGGGGCGCATCCTGCGCATCAGCCTGACGGGCAGTGACGACCGCTTTGACGGCACGGTCCGCCGGCACGGCCATGTCCGGTGCCGCCTGTGCGGCGCGGTGGCGGATATCCCCTGGGTGGAGATGGGTTCCCCCAGCGACACGGCCGGGTTCCTGCTGGAGGGATGTGCCGTGGAGTACAGGGGGCTGTGCCCCCGCTGTCAGGCACAGCTGAAAAAAGAGGATAGAATTGCCGGAAAGGCATCTCTATAATAAGAAGTTAATCTGGTTTTGAAAATGAAATTTGTTGAAAAGGAGAAGTTTACTATGAAAAAGTGGGTCTGCTCTGTCTGCGGCTATGTGTTCGAGGGGGAGAATCCTCCGGAGTTCTGCCCGGTCTGCAAGGCGCCCGGTTCCAAGTTCAACGAGGTCAAGGGCGAGATGAAGCTGGCTGCCGAGCACGAGTACGGCATCTATGCCAAGACAGTCAAGAATAACCCCGACATCAGCGAGGAGGACAAGAAATATATCTTTGATCAGCTGATGGCCAACTTCAACGGCGAGTGCTCCGAGGTCGGTATGTATCTGTGCATGGCCCGGATCGCCCACCGCGAGGGGTATCCCGAGATCGGCCTGTACTGGGAGAAGGCCGCCTATGAGGAGGCTGAGCACGCAGCCAAGTTTGCCGAGCTGCTGGGCGAGGATCTGGAGCCCAATATGAAGGCCACCACCAAGGACAATCTGGCCTGGCGCGTGGAGTGCGAGTACGGCGCTACCCAGGGCAAGTTCGATCTGGCCGCCTGCGCCAAGAAGAACGGTCTGGATGCCATCCACGACACCGTCCATGAGATGGCCCGCGACGAGGCCCGCCACGGCCGCGCTCTGGCTGGCCTGTTGGCCCGGTATTTCAAGTAAGATTCCCCTGTGAGAGGGCGGAGCCGAACGGCTCCGCCCTTTTTTGCGCGGCGGGGTGGGAGGAAACAGAGAGGGCGGGATTGCTCCCGCCCCCTCTGTTTCATGGGTGAACAGACCGCTTCTCTCTGCAGCGCTGATACAAACTATGCAGCACATCGGCGGCCATTATGAGGCCGGCGATCACAATGACAACGATGAGCTTGTTTGACTGATACGCCTCTGCAAACCGGCCCTGTAAAAACAGGCTGACCGCCGTCCGCAGGCCGCAGGCAAAGCATTCCTCGCCCGTGCGATTGCATCTGTACTCAAATGGGATCAGCCATTGCAGAAATCCATTGACAAGTAAGGCGAAATAGACGGCGTATCTTACTTCACGAACAATCTGCCTATTCACTGAGCGACACAGCCTTGCTGAATTTCACCCCTGCTATGATTTGCAGGATAGCGGGGACAAAGAAGATCAGGCCAATACCGCACAACACAAGGGCCAACATATTATTGGCTGCAAGCAAAGATACAATAGGAGCTAAAATTGCGCAAATAGTATATATTGGCGTGAGCTTTTTCCCAGAAGGGGTGAAAACAGCTTTCTTCAATTTGAGGCCAAAGAGGAACATCCCAACGGAAAATAGACCCCAAAGAATCGTACCAAGCAGTACTTTTTGTATGTTTTGATTGTATTCTGCTATTGCCTGCTGCCATTCAATATCAGTATCTTGAATATCCGTTATTATGCCGGTAAACATATCAAAAGTTACATGGTAGTCACCGTCGGTTTTTTCAGGCGGCTCCGCCATAATAAGTACTGCGGCCAAAAATAGAAAAAGTAAGATATTGATGACAAAAGCAATTAAGTTTAAGAGAGAAGCAGATGCTACCTTTGCTTTTTGTGCTGCTTTTGCTGCGGAATTTGTATTTTCCACCGGGCAGCCGCACTTGGGGCAGATCACCGCCTCGTCGTGCAGCGCATTGCCGCATTTGGAACAATACTTCATTTCTTCTCCTTCCCGCCCGCGCCCCCGCGGGCGCCGCATCTGCCAAAGGTTAATAGAATTTCCGCTCGGTATGGCCATCGGGCGCTTTTTCGGCGGCCATCTGGTTGATCTCCTGCAGGGTGTACTCCTTCCCGACACATTCGGCCCTTCCGCTGCTGCCGGCGTCCTGCACCTTCATGTAGATGACGCCGTTTTTCTTGCCGGAGAGCTTTTTCAGCAGGCCGGTGGTCGTGAGCATGGTGTTGTTAAACCCGGTCACATCGGGCACCGGGGAGCTGAGGACGCAGCCGCACTGCTCACATTGGAACAGGTACAGGTTCCCCTCCAGCTTCATCTGCATTTTCTGGTCGATGCTCCAGTGGGGGAAATCGGTCCCGCATAAAGGACAGATCTTCACATTGCGGTCGATAAAGCCCTGGGGAACGCTCCCGGCAAACCCCTCCATCCGCTTAAATGCCATAATAAAACCTCCTTATATCTGTTTACAGTCCCACCATTGCTGAGATGATGAAGTACAAAAGGGCGCCCATAGCGAAGGTAAAAATGGTGATAGCGAGATAGTTTATGCCAAATTCCTTTGCCCGGGCCTTGTTGGCCTTGGCGCCCACGGAGGAAGATTTGACAACGGGAAAGCCGTTTTCAATCGCAACCTCGGCAGTGAAGTCGTTGCGGATCATGGCCCCATAGCTGTTTTGCGAGTCCACATACCCCTCGATATGGTAGCCCCGGCTCTCGTCGCCGACAATGGAGATCAGATCCACCGGGAACTGGGCGGACGCCGGGCTTTTCAGCTGCGCGCAGACCGCCGGCTTGACGGCCTGCATGATTTCTTCATTGCTCATGGATACTTCCCTCCCTCAAATTCCCTGCTTAAAAGCAGTCCGATCGCAATACCCAATTTTGCGCTCCTTTCCCTCTTGTCGATTTTCCGATTATGAGAACACAATCATCCATGCGTGCTTCCTCTGTCCCGCGCAGCCGCGTACCATTGCCGCCCGCCTGACACGCCCCTTCCGGACCGACGGCCATGGGGGAGGCCTTTGGCTTTTCTTCAGAAAAATTATAGCATCTATCCACATTTGCTTTGCGCAATAAGCCGTCTGCATAGGGTAGTGCCAGCCTGGAGCCGGTGTGCCCGTTCTGGGTCTGCAGTGGGGTTCCTGAGGGAAAGAAAAGCTCCTGCCATACAGCGTGGCGGGAGCTTGCAAATGGAAAAGACTGGCGGAAGAATCAGCGCTTGGAGAACTGCGGCGCGCGGCGGGCGGCCTTGAGGCCGCACTTCTTGCGCGCCCAGCCTGGCAAATTGCCAGGCTGGGGACCCGGAATTTTGAAATGCTCGGCGGAAGTCAATTCCGCCTGCGCCAAGGTTTTGCCTGCGGCAAAACGCTTGTACGGCGCATTCGCGCCGCCCCATCCGGGGGATGGGGTCCCCGAAGGAGCGCAAGAAAAATGCCGCCCTCGTCGAAGCAAAGTCCGCTCCCTCGGGGCGGCCTTCTGGCCACCCCTCCTGCGCTCCCTTGCTTCTCCTCTCCCGAAACGGCCCGCTGCGCTGGGCCCATTTCGGGTTATTTGCCGATTCACCCACGAAAAAACTGCCGCCCGGCTGGGCGGCAGTTTGGAAAGCTTGGCAATAATCAGCGCTTGGAGAACTGCGGTGCGCGGCGGGCGGCCTTGAGGCCGTACTTCAATCGTCTGAGCGATGATTTTCCTTGATATTCCGGGCTTTTTTGAGCCTCGGCCCCTCGGTTGTCCTATTCCTTAACC
>CALXDF010000135.1 GCA_944386995.1 uncultured Oscillospiraceae bacterium | reverse complement strand
GCATGAAGTCAAAAATGGTGGCAATGGGGGTGTTGGAACGCATGGAGGCAATGGAGAGGACGCAGTCGCTCTCCAGCACCGGGCGGATGGCGTCGATCTTCGCCTGCTGGTACTGGGCCCGCTCCTTCCGGGAGCGGCTCTGGTTGATCTGCTGGACCAGTCCGTCCAGCACCCAGTTGATGTCCTCCAGGCGGATGGGTTTCACCAGAAAGTCCTGCACATCCAGGCGCATGGCCTCCTGGGCGTAGGCGAATTGACTGTGGGCGGAGATGATGACGAAATAGGGGGAGCCGGGCAGCAGTCGGATCTGCCGGATCACATCCAGCCCGTTGATGCCGGGGAGATTAATGTCCATAAAAACAATGTCCGGCAGAAACTCCCGGTAGACATCCAGCGCCTGGATTCCGTTGACAGCCGTTCGGATCTCCTGAATATCCTGGCGGTTGTATTTGAGCATCATCGTCAGGGCGCTCAGCTCGATCTCCTCATCCTCAACGATCAAAATACGATAGGCTCTGCTCATTGTTCACTCCTCCACAGGCAGGCTGATGGTAATCAATGTGCCGCAGTTTTCCTCGCTCTCGATGGTAAACTGCAGCTCTGCGCCGAAGTACATTCTGAGCCGGCGGTATACATTGGTCAGGCCGATGCCTGTTCCGTTGCCGCCATTGCTGCTCCCAAGGCCCAACTTGAGGCAGGACTGCAGCTCCTCCAGCTGCTCAGCCGACATGCCCACCCCATTGTCCTCGATCTGGATCCGGGCACGGCCGTCCCGATAGCGGACCTTCAGGGAGATAACCGCCTCCTCCGTCAGGGGACCGACGCCGTGCTTGATGGCATTCTCCACCAGGGGCTGCAGCACGATGGCCGGCATCTGCAGGGTCGGAAGATCCTCCGCCACATCCACCACGAAGTCCAGGCGCCCGGAAAAGCGCTTCTTCTGGATAAAGAGGTAGTTTTCGATGGAGTTGATCTCCTCCTGAAGCGTGGAGGTAGTGTTGCTCTTGTCCAGGGCATAGCGCAGGAACTCCGCCAGCCGGTCGATGAGCTCGCTGGTAGTGGTATCGTGGCTCAGATAGGCGCTTTTGGAGATCATGCTCAGGGTATTGAACAGGAAGTGCGGGTTGATCTGGGCCTGGAGCGTGCGCAGCTCCGCCTGGGTCACCAGATTCTGCATGGTAAGCCGCTCGCTCTCCTGGCGCAGCACCATCTGCTCCAGCTGGGCGTTCTTTTTTACCACGTCGATGTTCTCCTCCACGTGGCTGGCCATCTCGGCAAAGGCATCGGCCATGACAGCCAGCTCTGCGGAGGCCTGTCCGATGGGTTCCAGATGAAACTCGCCCCGCTGCACCCGGCGGGCATTCTCCGTCAGCGTCTGGATCGGCCGCAGGATACTCTTGCTGTAAAAGCTGCTGACGGCCACGCCCACCAGAATCAGGATCAGCAGAGCTGCGATCTGTATCACGCATTTCTGCTGCCAGCGTCCCTGGATGGCTCCGGCGTATTTTTGCATGAACTCCGCCAGATAGTTGTGGTAATCTGTGGCCGTGTTGCGGATCAGGCCGCAGCGGTACAACAGCTCGTTGTAGGTCTGATAGGTGTTCTGCTCACCTTCCAGATACGCATAAATCGGCTTTTCATAGTAGGCCATCATGTTTTCCAGCAATCCGATCCGCCAGGCCAGTTCCTGATCGCCATTAGCGCGGATCTGATCCAGTTCACTGCGGGCGGTTTTGGCCGCCTGCAGATACAATTGATAATCTGCATCGCTGCCCGAGTAGACCCAGTCCCGAGCCGCGCTGTCCATCTCGTCGATTGCGGTATAGAAGCTGGAGAGCGAGCTGTTGCAGTCAAAGAATGTGTGGGTGCTTTGGATCACCTCCTGGGTCGACACGATCGACAGGATCACCACGCTGACACAGAGAACCGCTGTCAGCGTCAAAAACGCATAGAGCTGCGTCCGGATACTGGTACCAACCTTCAAAGCACTCGATCCTTTCTGTAGTAAAAATGAGGCCATTGCAGAAGCATTTCCTCCTGTAACAGCCCCACGCCATTCCCTTCCGGTATTTGGGATGGCACCAGTATAGCGCGGATTTGCCCGAAGCGCAATCGGTTTTCATCCAGGATCCGCGCTGCTGTGGCAAACTTGAAAAAAGGCCGGCGGCCGGACCTGTCCCGGCCGCCGGTCAGCAGGGCTGTGTGGCTGGCGCAATTGTTGGATTATGCCTCGGGCAGGTCGACCTTTACCTTCAGCAGCTCGTTGTACTCGTCAACGTTATCCGTGGTCACCATCATGGTGCCGCCGTCGTTGATCACCTGCTCGGGGACACGGCCCTCGGTGATATTCTGATACAGCCAGTAGGCGGCCTGGTAGCCGTAGTTCCAGAAGGAGACCACGGAGGTGCAGAGAATCTTGCCCTCGCGCAGGAGCTCCAGGTTTTCGTCGGTGTCGTCCACGCCCACGATGGTCAGGTCGTCGGTAATGCCCAGCTCATCAGCGGCGGTGACGCAGGCCGCGGCGGCCTCGGCAGCCAGGTTGATGCAGACATTGATCTCAGGGTAAGTATTGAAGGTGTTCAGCCACTCGTTGGTGCCGGTGGCCTTGTCGGACTTGGACAGGGTGGTGTTCACCAGCTCAAACCCGCCGGGATGCTGGGAGAAAGCCTCCTCCACGGCAGCGTTCTGATCCACATAGAACTGAGAGGTCAGGTCCGCGCACTGGATGGACATGACGATCTTCTCATCCTCGGGGATCACCTTGGCAACCTCTTCGTACATCAGTTGCGCCTGCTTGTCCAGGTCCTTGCCCAGGTAGGCCAGGCGGCCGTCCAGGTCGGCGGAGTCGCTGTCCACCATCAGGACCTTCACACCCTCGTTGATGGCATTCTCCAGGGGGCTTACCGGGCAGATGCCCTGGGTGATGATCGCGTCAGCGCCCTGGGCCACAGCGGTGTCCACCAGCTGCGCCATTTCCTCAGCGGAGAGGCCCTGGGGACCAACCCAGTCGCCCTGAATGCCCAGCTCCTCGCAGGCGGTCTCAAAGCCCTCTTTGGCAATCAGCCAGATGGGGTGACTGAGCAGGGGGGAGACGAAAACAAAGTGGAGATCATCCGTGCTGGTATCGCCGGTGGTATCGTCAGTGGTATCATTGGTGGTGTTGTTGGTGGTGTTGCCTTCGCTGCCGTTGTTGGTGCTGGTGTTGCTGCTGCAGGCCACCATCGACAGCATCATGGCCAGAGCCAAGAGAAACGCGGTAAACTTTTTCACTTTTCATTCCTCCTAATGTTGGGTTGTAGGTATATACAAAGGCTTGCGCCGATGTATCAGGTGCCGGAGGCTGCCCGCATGAGGTTGACCTCGTTGGCCTCGCCGTGGAGCATCTCACATTGGACAGTTCCCTTGCCCAGGACCACCAGACGGTCGCACATGGCCAGCAGTTCGGGCATCTCAGAGCTGATCAGAATAATGGAGATCCCCAGATCTGTCAGTTCCTGCATGAGTTTGTAAATTTCAGACTTGGTGCCCACGTCGATACCGCGGGTTGGCTCATCCAGCATCAGGATCTTGATGTCGCTCATGAGCCACTTGGCCAGGATGACCTTTTGCTGGTTCCCGCCGGACAGATTGGTGATCTGGGTGTCCAGCGAGGGGGCTTTGACACTGAGTTTCTCAAAGTATTCCTGGGCCAGCTGCACTTCCTTGCGCTTGTCGACAAACAGGCCCTTCACCAAATCCCGCAGGCAGACCAAGGTCATGTTCTCGCGGATGGACATCGTCCAGATAAACCCGTTCTTTTTCCGGTCCTCGGACAGGAAGCCAAGGCCGTGCTGGATGGCCTCGATGGGGCTGTTGATGTTGACTTCCTTCCCCTCCAGGTAGAGTTTCCCTGCCTGCTTGGGCAGCGCGCCGAAGATGGCGCTGACCAGTTCGGAGCGCCCGGCGCCCACCAGGCCGGACAGGCCCAGGATCTCCCCCTTGTGCAGGGAGAAACTGGCGTCCTCAATGATGGATTTGCCGTAGGCAAAGGGGTGGGCCACCCGGAAGTGCTCCACACGGAGAACCTCCTCACCGATATTGGCCTTGCGGACAGGATACATGGCATCCAGGTGGCGGCCGATCATGTCCTCGATCACCTTGGAGCTGCCGTAACCGGCAGACTTGGTGTACTCACTGATCTTTTCGCCGTCCCGGAACACCACCGTCCGGTCGCACAGGGCGAAAATCTCATCCAGCTTGTGGGAGATGTAGATGCAGGAGATACCCTTGTCCTTCAGGCCCCGCAGGATATCCATCAGGCTGTTGGCCTCTTTCTCCGTCAGGACGGAGGTGGGCTCATCCAGGATCAGGATGCTGGGGTTGCGGTAAAGGGCCCGGGCAATGGAGACCAGCTGCTGCATGGATGGATTCAGGTTGCGCACGGTCACCTTTGTGTCGATATCCACTCCCAGCATATCCAGGGCAGTGCGGGCTTCCCGGTGGACCTTTTTCCAGTCAATGAACCCCAGGGCACTGCGGGGATAGCGGCCCAAGAGGATGTTTTCTCCCACGCTCAGATCCAGTTCCAGGTTCAACTCCTGATAGATCATGGCGATTCCGGCATCTTCGGAGTCTGCAGGACTCTGGAATTTGCAGACCTTGCCGCCCAGCAGCAGTTCTCCCTCATAGGAGCCGTAGGGATAGATGCCGCTGAGGATCTTCATCAGTGTGGACTTTCCGGCGCCGTTTTCCCCCACCAGAGCTAGGATCTCATTTGGATACAGCTCCATATCCACCCCTTTGAGGGCTACGGTGCCGCTGAAGCGCTTGATGATATTTTTGACAGTCAGAATGGCGCTGCTCATACTCATCGCCCTCCTTACTGCCCGCTGGTGGTTTCGGTGGCGGTCTTCTTCAACTCCGTGTTTTTGATGGACTGGCGCTGGATCAGGGAGCGCTTATACTGGTCGAGGAGCACGGAGAGGATCATGACCACGCCGAACACCACGTTCTGCCAATACACATCAATGCGCATGACCGTCAGACTGTTGGTCAGAGCCTCCATGAAGACGGCGCCCAGGGCGGCACCGAACATGGTGCCCATGCCGCCGGAGATGGAGATGCCGCCGATGATGGCGCCGCAGATAACCTTCATCTCAAGGCCCGTGCCGGTGGAGGGCTCCGCCGAACCCAGACGGGACGCGGTCATCATACCGGCGAAGGCAACCAGGACGCCCATGAGGATATAGACCAGCATTTTGGTGCGCTGGATGTTGATGCCGGAGATACGAGCCGCCTCCTGGTTGCCGCCCAGTGCGTACACCGAACGGCCGAAATATGTACGGGAGAGGGAGACGTGTCCGATAATGGCGATCAGGATAGCAATGAGGATAATAATCGGAAGGCCAAAAATCTTGGTGGGTTCCAGGTCGGTGAAACTGTCAGGCAGGGGGTAGATGGGCACGCCCTTGGTCAGAACAGACACCGTGCCGCGCAGGGCATACTGCATACCCAGGGTGACAATCATGGGGGGGATCCCGGTCTTCACGATGAGGAAGCCGTTAACCGTGCCGCAGGCCGCGCCAAGCAGCAGGCCGATGAGGATGCCCACCGGAACCGGCATGCCCCAGTCTGTGACTGCCAGTCCGCACAGCACAGCGCCCAGGGCGAAGGTGGAGCCGATGGAGAGGTCCAGGCCGCCGGTAATCAGCACCATGGACATCCCCACCACGCTGATCATGGTGAAGCCAGACGCGCGCAGGATGTTGACCACGTTGGACAAACTCAGGAAGGTGGGGTTGACAATCGTAGCAATGGCGACGAACACCACCAGGATCAGGATAATGCCGCTCTCCGGACGCCGCAGGAACCAGTCGAAAAAGATGCGGAACAGGTTCCGTTGGGCCTGTGGCTTTTGGCTTGTTGATGGCATATCAAAACCTCCATATATTAAACTCGCCGGATCTGTTATATCTATAATAAACAAAAAAATCCGAAACGCCCACCATATTTCTATACAATTTTATGTACATCTTTAAAACGTTTTTGCTCTATCAACAATTTTTGCAATAGGTGATAGCAAAATTTTACACACATTTAACATAAATGTGCACGGCATGCCCATTGAGCGCCGCTCCGTTTTCCTGTAGGATGGTCTCGGAAACAAGAGCGGCTTTTCATTGCATATTGAAATAGAAAAAGGAGTGGTAAGCATGACTCGTATTGAGCGGGTCCGCACCGTCATGGCCGGCGGTGTTCCCGACAGGATCCCCGTAATGACCCATAATTTTCTAATGGCTGCCCGAGAGGCCGGCGTCACCATGGCACAGTTCCGCAGCAGCGCGGATGTCATGGCAAAAACCATGATCGACGCCTGCGTCCGCTACGATACCGATGGCATCCTGCTGGACGTGGACACCGCCCTGCTGGCCAGCGCCTGCGGCGCGGAGGTGACCTATCCCGAGGATATTGCTGCCGTGACCAACGATGCACAGCCCCGCTCCATTGAGCAGATCATCGACGACCTGGCCAAGGTGGACCTGCGCAGCAGCGACCGGGTAAAAATCTACCTGGAGGCCATCAACAAGCTGTCCGACTGGTGCAACGCCAACGACGTGTTTCTTCGTGCCAACGCCGACCAGGGTCCCTTCTCCCTGGCCTGTCTGCTGGTGGGGATGAACCAGTTTTTGGTGACACTTTTGGATGAGGATGAAGAGGAGCATCTGATGACCCTGATGGAGCTGACCTCCAAGGTATCTCTCCAGATGCACCATCTCTGCTACGAGGCCGGCGGCCACTGCACCAGCTATGGCAACAGCTCCGAGGGGTGTTCTGTGGTCTCCCCCGGAATCTTCCGGAAATTCGGAAAGCCGTTTGAGATCCGTCTGGATCAGCAGCTGAAAGCGGAGGGCATCCCCACCATTTGCCACATCTGCGGCTGGGCAGACCCAATTCTGGAGGATCTGGCTGAGACCGGGTGCCCCATGTACGAGTTCGATGCCCGTACGGATATCCGCAAGGCCAAGGAAGCAGGGCGCGGGCACTATGTACTCTCCGGCAATCTGGACCCGGCCATGCTCAACAGCGGCACCCCGGCGGAGGTTGAGGCGGCCTGCCGCGAACTGCTGGACCTGTTCCGCGGACAGGGCGGTCTCATGATCGGCCCGGGCTGCGCCCTCGGACCCAATACCCCCGGCGAAAACATCCGCACCCTGGTGGAAACGACAAAGAAATTCGGCTGATAAGGCAATAGGGAAACAAGGAGGAAACGCCCTGTGGAATATGTGATACACCGCGTGCAAACGCCGGACTGGCAATCCATTCCGGCGGTGGAGCTGCATCACACAGGCTGGCTGCCCTCCTGCCCGGTTACCGCACAGGCCCAGGCCTGTCATGACGGGAAGCGGCTGTTTGTGCGTATGGAGGCGGCGGAATCCTCTGTTCGGGCAACGCTGACCGGCCCGCTGGAGCAGGTGTGCGACGACAGCTGTCTGGAATTCTTCTTTGCTCCGCTGAGAGCGGATACGCGGTATCTGAACTTCGAGTGCAATCCTTTGGGAAATTTATACCTGGGGTTCGGCGCAGCACGGAATATGCGGGTACGACAGGTGGTACGGGATAAGGGCATCTTTCACATCGCCCCCTTTTCCGCAGAGGGGATCTGGGGGGTCACGATGGAGATTCCCGGGGACTTCATCCGTCTCTACATGCCGTCCTTTGATTTCTCCGGCACAGCAGCCGGCAATTTCTATAAATGCGGCGACCGGACGGCTGTCCCCCACTATCTTGCATGGGCTCCCCTCTCCTGTGACACGCCCGACTTTCACCGGCGGCAGGACTTCGGAACGCTGATTTTTGCATAAGATTCTTATCCTTTGGTCTCCTGTTCAAAAACGGCGGACCCGGTGCGATTGCGGCCGGGTCCGCCGTTTCAGCAGGGGCATGCGGGCAAAATTTTCCGCCGTCTCCACCACCAGGACCGTCATTTCGATTTTTCCGCTGCCGATCGATCTCATCCAACACCTGTCCCGGTTTCAGGCCTACGCCACCGCTGCGGCCCCGCGATTGCCGCCGTCATCCGAGCGGATGCCAGAAAACGCCGTCCTCCGGCATGCCGGCCAGCTGTACGAATGTGAGAAACATCCCAGAACTTTGCAAGCGCATCACCGGAGCTGCCAGCGGCAGCGGCAGAAAACTTCAGGCCCCCGGAGGAAATATTTCCTCCGGGGGCCCTTTGCCCATTCTGCCAAAATTTGTCTTTTCCTGCGTCCGGCCCCGCCGGAGGGCCAACGCTCTCCTGCCGTCTTATCGGCGGCTGGCGGTGCGTGACAGCGAAATTCCAATGGGGCTAAAATGCAAAACCGATCTTCCTCTGGGCCGGCCAGGGGCAATCGCTCCATTGCCCGCCGCCCTGCTCTGCTTTTCCAGTCAGCAGGTCGGTGGCTGCGTCTGCCAGATAGCCCAGATAACTTCCGGCGGCACTGTCCCCGCACAGCAACTTCCACATCAAGCCCCCAAACAGGTAGGACTGGGCAAATTCACGCCAGCTGTGCAGCTCCTCCACGGCCCTTTGGGCAAGATCCCAGAGGATGCCGACAGTCTCGCTTTCTGTCAGCCAGCCCAAATAGCATCCCCAACGGGCCAGCATTGCCGCCCGGCCAACATCCCACCCGGCCATAAAGCCGGGGGCAAATTGCCCTTTATACCGCTGTGCAAACCGCCAAGCCCGGCTGACCGACTCCCGGTCATCCTCGTCCATGGTTTCGTCCATCAGTTCCTCCGGGGAAGGCGCCTCACTGTAGAGTTGATACCGCAGGATATAGCCCTCCTGCGCCAGATAGCGGATCATATCCAACAGATCACTGCGGCCGTTGATCCCCCAGGAACGGCGCACAAGCGACACGACCTTCTGCTCCATAACAGGGATATGCTCCTCCACATCCATACCATGCAGATCGTGGTCGTTCAGGGTCGAAATAATACCGGACAGCAGGATCCCAAAACGCTCCCATTTTGCGTCATTTTTTTGGTATGGGATCGGTTCCGGTTCGGGCAGCGCCTCAATCCTGGCCATGGCTTCCTCCAGAGTCGTATAGAGACATTCCTCCTGTTCCAGATCAAGCGTTCCCTCCTCCGCATCGTCTGCATCCTCCATTGCCAGAGTTTCCAGGGCCGCCGCAAGTATGCCCATATCCTCTCCAAACAGGTTTTCCATGACGGATTCCGCATTGGAAGCGGTCGCCTCGGCAACCTTATCCTGTACCATTCTTTGCAGCATTTCCTCATTGGCGGCCATTTGCGCCATTGTTTCCGGATCAAATATCTGGCCGAGAATTTCCACCTGACGCTGGGTATTCGCGGCAATCTGTTCTTCCACCTCGGCGGCAGATTGGGACGGGCCTTCCTGGTCGGGTGAGATTTCCATTTTTTCAATGAGTTCTGCGCTTTTTTCAAACGTCTTTTTCATGCTGTCGGCAGCCCGTTCACTGGCCTGCTGCGCCCGTTTCCTAATTTCATCAATATCGAGCATTTTTCAGTCCTCCTTATCTGAATCTGAGGGGAGCGGATGCCATGGCGGAGGTTCTTTGCGGCGCCCAAACAGTTTTTTGATCTTCCTGGATAGCGCTTCCATCAAATGAAACCACAGATTCCCGAAGAGGAAGAACGCCGCAAGGAACAGCAGGAGCGCTCCAATTTCTCCTAACGGCACTCCGCACCTCACTTTTTCGCAAAGCGGTTCATAAAGAAGTCAGTGAAGGCGGCCAGCTCATCCTCCTGTGACACATAGACATACAGGCTTTCGTCCTCCAGCCAGTCATAGGCGTTGATGCCAATGTAGCTTTTCCTGTCCGGGTAAATGATAAAGGCATCTGTAGGGTATTTATTGCGATAGGCTTTCATAATTTCAGAGCGGCGGTAGCAGGTCGGATCGCCGCAGCCGGAGAGATCCGGAACGGTGGGAACCACCACGATGGTCTGGCTGGCCTCGTTCCACCCGACAATTAAATTCCCGATCTTTGTTTTGCTTCCATGGACAAACCCGTAGTTAAACCGGCTTACATCCTCAGTGTATCCGAAAATCAGCCGGTAATTGTCCCCGTCCGCAACGACCTGGTTAAATAGAGCGCGCATTTTCTTGGCATTTGCATTGCTCTTTTCCATGTCAATTTCGGGGCCCTTAAACAATTTGCTGAAAAATCCCATAATATTTTCCTCCTGAATAATATAATTTTGAATATGGCTGGGTATAAGGGTATAACTGCGGTATTGAAACAAAAGATTGCGCTGATTGGTTACATTTCTTTGGGACATCTGCTCCAAAATGGCAGTCAGCCTATTCCTCCAACAAAAGGCGTTCCATCTCCTCCAGATTCAGGCCACGGACCAATACACAGCCGCCTTTTGTTTCTAAAATGTAAGGCTGTAGCCGCTGCAAAGCTCTGTGATACTCCAAAATGCCGAGATTTTCTTCTTTTGTCAGGCTAAAAAAAGTCAGGGTCCACAGAGAAACGGTTTCCCCCTCGACCTCGTACAGCGTTTCCGGCTCTGCCGGGAGGATGGTGTCCACAGTTTCCGAAAGCGTAAAGCTGACCACAAGGCCGCCGCTCTCCAGCGCAAACACATGCGGATTCGCTTCATAGGCCTGCGGCCACAGATCCTCCGGCGTTTCGCCTCCGGAATTGCTCGCGCCCATCTCAAATAACAGGTGCTGATGGATGGCGGCATTTCCTTTCTCAACCTGTTGAATGGACTCGTGTCCGCCGAAAGCCAGGGCGGGCGCGAAGAAAAAGATTTCATTCTCGTCGAGACGGCCGTGCTTCGCAGACGCCTCTCGAAACAGTTCCACCCGCAGGAATTGCTCCGCAAATTTTTCACTTGGAAGGATCCGTTCAAA
Source organism: uncultured Oscillospiraceae bacterium (assembly GCA_944386995.1). Taxonomy (GTDB): domain Bacteria; phylum Bacillota; class Clostridia; order Oscillospirales; family Oscillospiraceae; genus CAJFPI01. The sequence goes on along the minus strand of CALXDF010000135.1, from coordinate 5,375 downwards.
AAAGTCGGAAAACCCGACAGAAAAGCTGCTCGATCGCCGGTAATGAATATCAAGCAGGCACATGTCATCCGCTGTCTCAGATAGTCTGCGGTAAATGAAGAGCGTCCCAAAACCGGTCATCAGAATCGGCAGGCACCCCTCCTGCTCGCCCAGCCAGAGGGTCAGCGTATCCACATAGTCCGCTGGATCAACCACTTTCAGCACTCCCCCGCCATAATTTCCAAAGCCGTATTCCTGCCAAAAGGCGAGGAGTTCTGCGGGCACTTTTCCCCGGAACCGATCCAGCGTTTCAGAAGTTGGCTTTCGCAAACAGGGATCCGGTGAATATTTGCGGATCAATGGGTCAAACGGGTGCATCGAGTATCCTCCTCTGCATGGTATTGTCGCTTGACTGCTCTGCAAATAAAATCAAATAGCAAAATTTATCTTTATTTTTTGTGAAAGAAAATCCGCCTGAATATCACGGCAAACCATAGAATCCAGACGGATTTGCGCAGGCCCCCCATCAAGACCGGGGTTCTGTTCTCCATTTCTCCAGGGTATCCACAATGGCGTTGATTTGGGCATCCACGGTTTCATCAGCGGCTTCGGGGACAAACAGGGGGAGCGTATCCGGAATTGCCCGGCGTACAACCATCACGGTCAGGCTTAAATTTGTAAACAAATTGACTCTTGCCGTGTTGGCCGGGATGCCAAATCCCTCTAAAATCTCTCCAAAAAGGCGGAGCTGCTTCTGGCGAAACACCGCATAACTCTCCTTGGACAGGCGCCTGAAAATGAGCTGCTGTTCTTCAATTGTCAAAACAGCAATTCCATTTCTCTCTCCATAACAACAGGCATGAAGAAACTGCTTCACTGCGTCACGCCAGCTGAGGGTTGGATCAGCCATCAATTTTTGCACATATGCTGTGATTTTGGGCTGCTGCAAATACAGCGTCTCCACAATCAAGTCTTCTTTTGTCGGGAAAAATGTATAGAAGAAGGTTCGCGAAATGCCGACTTTCTTATAAATCTGCTCCACGGTCGTATGCTGTATACCCTGTTTTGCCATCAGTTCAAGGCCAACGGCAACAAGCTGCGTTCTGATGCGCTCCCGATCTGCCTCAGAATAAGAAACCTTCGGCATGTCATCACCCCCCCCATAAAAACAAACCGAAAAATCTGTTTTTATTTTACCATAGCCGAAACAATAATACAAGGACAACCTGCAAATAATGCTACTGTGCTGTAAAACAACACAGTAACAGAATCAAATACCAGCTGCTAATGTTTCTAAAAATGAGTTGTTGGATTTGCCGTCGCTGTGCTGCTTTTCATTACAGAAGACCTCTTGTGCACCAAATCAAAACGTTCTTTTGGGGACGAAACTCTTCCCGTCTTGCTTCTTGCCGGGAGGAGTCGTCTTTTTGTCAGCGGTCAATTTTTTGGAAGCGGGATCTTTTCGGAACATCCTGTTTGTGGGAGACGTAGAAACAAGCCGGGACAAATACAAAAGGTTTGTACAGGCAGAAACGGGACATACGAAAGCGAAATGTTTTCAATAAACAGCAAAGTCAGTCAACACGCAAGATCATCGACGCAGGCGCGCCGCTGTCACCTGTTTCGCGTCAAAATGATGCCCGTATTTCTGCAAAAGTCCGCACCTCTTGTCTACCCAATGTCTACCCGCCCGGAGCCCTTGCGCTGCAAGGGCTCCGGGCTTTTTCTCCTCCCCGTTCGGGCCCGCTTGTCTACCGGGATGTCTACCCGGCGTGATTTCTTCGCTTGATTCTTCCCCCTGTTTACAACATCTCCCGTTATCTCCTTTTCAAAACCTAAGGGGCGGTAATACACCTCTTGGAGCAAACTTTTCCGGATATATTTTCCTGAATTATTGCTTAAAGTCGCTGTATTTCCGAACTTTATCGAAAATTTGAAAAGGAGGAAAATCCACCATGAGGAATCTCAAAAAGATCCTCGCGCTGGTCCTGGCCCTGGTCATGTCCATGAGCCTTGTGACCATCGCAAACGCGGCTGATTTCACCGACAGCGATGACATCAGCTACGAGGAGGCTGCTGACGTGATGAGCACCATCGGCGTCATCGAAGGCTTTGAAGACGGCTCCTTCGATCCCGACGGAACCCTGACCCGTGAGCAGGCCGCCAAACTGGTCACCTACATGCTGCTGGGTGACAATGCCAATAATCTCGGCGTCGAGGGCAGCACCTTCGATGACGTGGCGGCTACCCGCTGGTCCGCTTCCGCCATTGAGTACTGCGCCAGCCTGGGCCTGATCGACGGCGCCGGCGACGGCAACTTCTACCCCGCCGGCCAGCTGACCGCCAATGCCTTTGCCAAGATCCTGCTGACCGCTATCGGTTATGACAGTGACACGGAAGGCTTGGTCGGCACCACTTGGTCTGTGAACACCGCCGCCCTGGCCATGGAAGTGGGTTTGGACGACGGCATCGAGGACCTGTCCTGGAACGCCGTGCTGAGCCGCGAGGAGGCTGCCCAGATGGCCCTGAACGCCATCCAGGCTCCCCTGGTCGCCTATGAGAGCGGTGTGACTGTCGTGATCGGCGACACCCCGGTGTCCTTCGGCTCCGGCGATGCCTATTACATCACCACCACCATCGCCCGCGAGCAGCGCATCAGCGACCAGACCCTCTCCAACACCAACGACGGTATCTACACCGTGGAGTTTGGTGAGCGTTACTTCCCCAACCTGCGCCTGATCAGCGAGTCCGACGAGTTCGAGCGTCCCTCTCACACCTGGGTGTATGAGAGCGAGGAGATCGGCACTTATGTGGACTACAACCTGCTGGTTGAGACCTACACCACCGGCGTCACCGGCGAGGAGATGTACAACCTGCTGGGCCGCACCACCATTGCCAACTATGGCCTGGAGGTCTATGTGGACGGCGTGGTGAGCGATGACATTACCAAGGATCTCCTGGTCCGCAACAACGACGATGATCTGCCTCTCACCGGCAACGGCGTGCTGACCCAGGTGTTCGTGGATCACGACGACGAGATCGTCACCATCACCTGCATCAACACCTACCTGGCTGTGGCCAACGGCGACTACAATGACCGCAACGAGACCCTGAACCTGACCATCTACAAGAAGGTTAACAAGAATGCCAACGGTAAGGTCCTCAGCGTGGAGACCGACACCCAGACCGTCGATTATCTGGATGTCCCCGCCATTGAGGATGTGACCGAGGACGAGTATGTTCTGGTGAACATGTCCGGCAAGGACCGCAAGAACAACATTCTTGAGGTTGTGAAGCTGACCGATGCTGAGGTGATCACCGATGTCTCCGTCACCCGCTTCAGCCAGAGCGGCGATGATACGAACGATGGCTTCTTCAGCAGCCTGACCGCCGGCGGTGAGAAATACAGCGCCTCCAAGAAGGCCGCCTTCAACGATGAGGTCCTGGATCTGTACGATGCCGGCCTGCTGACCGACATGAGCTACAACGTGTACCTGGATCAGTACGGTTACGCCATCGGCGTGGATCTGTACGAGGGTACCCTGAACTACGTGTTCATCACCGGCTATGACATGAACGCCAGCAACATCTCTGTGAAGACCGCCACTGCCGCCGGCATCTTCCTGGATGGCACTATGAGCGAGATTCGTGTCAACGTGACTGCCACCAACAAGAACATCGACAAGCTCAACGATAACACCAACGATGGCGGCGCCTCTGGTAATGCCTATTTTGTCCAGTGGTCTGATAAGGGTACGAACGGCACCGCTGTGGAGAACCGCTGGTACTCCTACACCGAGAGCGACGGCGTGTACACCCTGAAGCCCGCTGAGCGGATGTTCGGTACCGATTACAGTGATATCCGCACGTCCACTGATGGCAACAAGTATATCAACTGCACCAATGTCCGTGTGGAAGATAGTTATTATGCTAACAAGCGCGCTTATGGCAACGACGACTCTGTCTTTATCACCGTGGATCTGGGCGATGTCTCCAATAAGGCGGATGTCATCACCGACGTTACCGGCGTATATACCGGTGTTCAGGATGTGGATATCATGCTGAGCAGTGCCACGGGTAACGCTGGTCAGCCTGTGTTCACACTGTATGATGGTGACAATTACATCATCGCCTCCATCGTCCTTGGCGAGGCCCTGGGCAGCACCAAGAACTATGCCTTCGTCCTCTCCGATGAGAAGAGCGAGGAGATCATCGACGGCGTGTACTACTGGGATTTCGATGCCATCATGGATGGTGAGATCGTGACCCTGACCGCCCGCGGCGACTACGGCAAGACCGTTGACAACCTGACCTACGGCGACATCGTGGAGCTGCGGTTCGACGGCGACTACGTGGTGGATGTTGACCCGAATGTCACCATTGACATCCCGGATGTGGATCATCCCTATGTGGACGGCGACGATGTCTACTATGTCAAGGGTATTGACGGCCGCGACACTTTGGACGGCGGCAACGGCGCCAACAAGGGCACGCTGACCATGGAGGGCAACACCCTCTACACCGCAGACAACGATCTGGGCCTGGCCATTGGCCGCGAGGCAAAGGCCGTTGTGATCCAGAGCGAGAACGGCAAGACCGTTGAGACCGAGTACACCTCTGTCTCCACCGCGATTGCCTCCCTGGCCGATGCGGATGAGGATGTCACCGGCAAGCAGTATCGCGGCGATATTGCGGCGATCCTGGACAGCCGCGGTGTGGCTGAGTGGGTTGTCTTTAGAAGCCGCACCCCGCTGGAGACCGGCTCCGGTGTGGTAACGCCTGGTACAGGCACGGTAGCTAAGGTTACTCTGACCGTTTCCGGCGGCAAGGGCAACATTTCCTTGGCCTCGAAGGGCGGTACCCCGATCACCACTGGAACCTATTCTTATGCGCTGTATCAGTACGCTCCTGGCCAGGATGATTACGTGAAGGTTGACGAGGGCACCTACACCTACGGTGTCACTCCTGCGTTCACTGTAACTCCTACCTATAGCTACTATGTTGTCGTTGATGGAGTTACCTCCAACATTGTGAGGGGCTAAATCCATTCCGTATAACATAGCAACAACACCCCCGGGCGAAGGCCCGGTAGTTATAGGGAAGGTCCCTAAACAACGAGCAGTCGGACCCTATCACACAAACGAGAAAGCAAGGAGCCATACCCGGCCCCTTGCTTTTTCTTATCTCAAAGCCCTATCCCCCGCAGGGGATCACAGCGACGCAATTCCCACGGGGACCAGTTTCCAGGCCCCCACCAGACCACCGGCGAGGGAATTGCATGGAGCGGGACCAACCTCTGACCCCGCCCTGCACCCACTCCCAGCAAGTACCCGGGCCCCAACCGTGGCGGGCCACCCATTTCCCAGGCCACACAGCAGGCCACACTCTGAACAACA